>JAYVLO010000241.1:0-13194 GCA_043759455.1 Pseudolysobacter sp. | reverse complement strand
CCGTATAACAACGCCAGAACCGCGCAGGCCAGCGCGATCCAGATACCGTATTGTTGCAACATTGATCTCTCTCCCAAGGATTTTCAGTTGTCAGCCAGCGTCGGGCAGCGCCCGCGCTAGCCTCAAGATAGGCAAAAGCCCGCCGAGTATAGCGAGCGCGCCGCTGCAGGGGCTAGCGTCCGCTTAAAAAACCGTTGCGGCGGAGGATTCGCGGAGCAACGGCGGCTGAAATCGGCGGCGGTCTATTTCTTGTCGACGATGTACGCCGGCAGCTTTTTGCGGACCAGCTTGTTCTCGAGTTCGACATATTTCGGCAGGCCGGTGGTCTTGTCGTACGGCGGATAATCCTCGCCGCGGACCAGCGGTTCGAGATAGGCGCGGGCGCTCGGTGTGATGCCGAAACCGTCCTTGGTGAGGAAGCGCCGCGGCAGTTTTTTCTCGCGATTGGCGATCTTGTCGAGTGGCGTGGATTCGACGATCCAGCGGTACGGTTCATCCGAGGTGCGCGTGATCACCGGCATCACCGCGTTCTGTCCGGCCAGCGCAAATTCGACTGCCGCCTTGCCGACCGCATACGCGTGTTCGGCGTCGACCTTGCTCGCGATGTGGCGCGCCGAACGTTGCAGATAATCGGCCACCGCCCAATGGAACTTGTAGCCGAGTTTGGCATGAACGAGCTGCGCGATCAGCGGCCCGACGCCGCCGAGCTGACTGTGGCCGAACGCATCGACCGTGCCGACTTCCGACAGGAATTGTCCGTTACGCTGCTTCACACCCTCGGACACCGCGACACAACAATAACCGTAACGCTCCACCGTTTCCTTGACCTTGCGCAAGAACGCCTCCTCATCGAACGGCACCTCCGGAAACAGGATGATGTGCGGGGCGTCGCCGGGATTGCGCGCAGCCAGGCCCGCGGCCGCGGCGATCCAGCCGGCGTGCCGGCCCATCACTTCCATGACGAACACCTTGGTCGAGGACGAACACATTGACGCCACGTCGAGCGCCGCCTCGCGCATCGATATCGCCGTGTATTTGGCGACCGAACCGAAACCCGGCGAGCAATCGGTCACGGGCAAATCGTTGTCGACGGTTTTCGGCACGCCGATGCAGGCGATCGGGTAATTCAGTGCCGCACCGATCTGCGAAATCTTCAGCGCGGTATCGGCCGAATCGTTGCCGCCGTTGTAGAGGAAATAACGGATGTCGTGCGCCTTGAATACCGCGATCAGGCGTTCGTATTGCGCGCGGTTTTCCTCGATCGACTTGAGTTTGTAGCGGCACGAACCGAACGCGCCGCCCGGCGTGTGGCGCAATGCGGCGATGCTTTTGCTCGATTCGGCGGCGGTATCGATGAGTTCCTCGCGCAGCACGCCGAGGATGCCGTTGCGCGCCGCAAACACGCGCCCGATCTGCTTCTTATGCTGGCGCGCGGTTTCGATCACGGCGCAGGCGGTGGTGTTAATCACCGCGGTGACGCCACCGGATTGCGCGTACAACAGGTTGCCTTTGCTCATCAGCCGTATCCTCATCGTATAATCGGTGGTTGGTTTGACTATCCGTGTCGCAGCCGCTAGGTTAGCAACGCGATTGAAATAAAAGCGGACTTTTGCCTGCGCTATCGTGCCAGATTCCATCCTGTCGCGGCAGCGTGTGCACCATGAAATACAAAGAAGGAATACATGCGTATCGTCCTACTTGGCGCGCCCGGCTCGGGCAAGGGTACCCAGGCGGTAAAGCTCAAGGCAGAACTCGGCCTGGCCCATATCTCCACCGGTGATCTGTTGCGCGCCGCCGTAAAAGCCGGCACTCCGCTGGGCCGCAAAGCCAAGGCTGTGATGGACGCCGGACAGCTGGTTTCCAACGATCTGGTGCTGTGCATGCTCGAAGATCGTCTGTCGCAGCCGGATGTCGGCAACGGCTTCATTCTCGACGGTTATCCACGCAATCTCGCGCAGTGCCAGGCGCTGGAAGAACTGCTCGCGCGGATCGGCCAGCCGCTCGATGTCGCGGTCAAGCTCGATGTGCCGAACGAAGTCATCGTTGGCCGCTGCGAAATCCGCTACAAGGCCGAAGGCCGCGCCGACGACAAGCCCGAAACCGTGCGCGAACGCCTGCGTGTCTACGCCGAGCAAACCGCACCGGTCGCCGAACATTTCGCCGATCTTGGTCATCTGGTGGTGGTCGATGGCGTGGGTGAACTCGATGTCGTGTTCGAGCGCATTCTCGGTGTGTTGAGGTCGCCGCGCGCTGCGATTGCTTAGCCGATGCGAATACATCCTTCGGTTCAAACCATCGTCCCGATCATCGCAGGCGCCACTGCCTATGTAGTTGCATTTCTCATACAGCATGCGACTTTCCGGCTGCAGAATTCCCCCGATTTCTTGGGTTTCCGGCAGATGTATATCTTTGCGGCGCTGGTGAGTCTGATTTCAATAATGGTTCCGATTGCCAGTGGCGTGGCGACTGCATGTCTGGAGAAGCGTCGCGCAATTCCGATGGCATTGATAGCCGGTGCATTTGGCGAGTTGATTTGTTCCTTCTTTTTCACGCAGTTTGGTGCGGAGTTAGCCGGGCCACGCTCGCTGCCATTCATAACCTACATCAGTGCCAGCATGATCTATCAAGCAATCATTTGCGCAATGGCGGCCGGCACATTTTGTTTTCTGCGAACTCGTGCCGCGTGAGTTGATCGTGCCAGTAAATCGCCGAGCTTGAATTTCTCCGGGTGTCACGCGCCATCCAACCGAACACTCGAAATCCCAGATGACTGATTTGCTGAAAATAATCCGCGACCTCTGCCTGCGTCGCCGCGGCCCGCAGGACATGCCGTATTCGGTGCGCCTGCTGCTGATTTTCATCGGCGCCGAGTTGATCATCGATCTGCTCGTCGCCAACGCGTTGGGTTACACCGAAAATTCGCTGAGTCGTTTCCTGCTGATCACGAGTTTCAAGTTGATCGCGCTGAACATCGTGCTGAGCCTGCGCGACCTGCGGAGCCGGTTTGTGCAGACTGCCTCGGCACTGATGGCTTGCAGTGTCGTTTTCACGCTGATGTTGTTCCCGCTGCAATTTGCGATGACTGGATTTACGCCGACCACCCAGCCGCAGGATGTCACGCCGCTGCAGATGGCGGCGATGTGGCTGACGCTCGGCATCGTTGTCTGGAAAGTGCGCGTGGATGCGAACATCCTGCGTCAGGCGCTGAACGCTCCCGCCTTCGCCGCTTATGTGTTGGCGATCGTTGCCGTCGTCATCGAAGGAGTTTTGTGAGTGCGCATGTGCGGGGACAAATTATGAGCATGCATGTACTCGGTATTTGCGGCACGTTCATGGGCGGCATCGCCGCGCTTGCGCGCGAACGCGGCATCAGCGTGAGCGGCTCGGATCAGAATATCTATCCACCAATGAGCACCCAGCTCGAACAACTCGGCATCGAGCTCAAGCCCGGCTACAGCGCCGAAAATCTGCAGCCCGCGCCGGATCTCGTGATCGTCGGCAACGCCTTGTCGCGCGGCAATGCGGCGATCGAATACATGCTCGATGCGCGGCTGAAATATATTTCCGGCCCGCAATGGCTGGGCGAAAACGTGCTCGCCACACGCCAGGTGTTGGCCGTTGCGGGCACGCACGGCAAGACTACGACGACCAGTTTGCTGGCGTGGATTCTCGACCAGCAAAATCTGCAGCCCGGATTTCTGGTCGGTGGCGTGCCGGCAAATTTTGGCGTGTCGGCGCGACTCGGTCGCGGCGCGCAATTTGTGATCGAAGCCGACGAATACGACACCGCGTTTTTCGACAAGCGCTCGAAGTTCGTGCACTACCGCCCGCACATCGCGATCCTCAACAATCTCGAATACGACCACGCCGATATTTTCCCCGACGTCGCCGCGATCCAGCGCCAGTTCCATCATCTCGTGCGCATCGTGCCCGGCAACGGCCGCCTGATCGTCAACGCCGAAGATCCATTCCTGCGCGAGGTGCTCGCGATGGGTTGCTGGACGCCCGTGGAAACCTTCGGTATCGACACGGGCGATTGGCGCGCACGCCTGATCGAAAAAGACGGCTCGGCATTTGAAGTCAGTCATGCCGGAAAAATCTTCGGCGTCGCGCGCTGGTCGTTACTCGGCCGACACAATGTGATGAACGCACTCGCCGCGATTGCAGCCGCGCACGCCGCCGGTGCGGATGCGGCTGCTGCACTGAATGCGCTGGCGTCGTTCGAGAATGTGCAGCGGCGCATGGAGTTGATTGGCACGCATAATGGCGTCTCTGTCTACGACGATTTTGCGCATCATCCCACCGCGATCGCGACCACGCTGGCGGGTTTGCGCGCGAAGGTCGGCGCCGCACGTGTACTTGTCGGCATCGAGCTGCGCAGCAACTCGATGCGGCTCGGCGCACATGCCGACGGACTCGCGCCGAGCCTGCGCGACGCCGACGCCGTGGTGCTGCTGCAACGGCCCGAACTGCCGTGGGATGCCGGGAAAGTCACGGCCGCACTGGATAGTCGCGGACAAGCGGCAACCAGCGTCGATGCGCTGATCGATGCCTTGCTCGCACAAACCCGCAGCGGCGACCATGTCGTATTCATGTCGAACGGCGGCTTTGAAAATGCGCCGCGGCATTTTTTCCAGGCGTGGCGCGAACGCCATGCGCAACCGAGCACGCAATAATAATCAGCGCTTTCACCGACCACCAACATTGATAAACTAGTGCCGTGACCACCACCGATCTGCCACTGTTTCCGCTGTCGTCTGTGCTGTTTCCGGGCGGGCCGCTGATCTTGCGGATTTTCGAATCGCGTTATCTCGACATGGTGCGCGAATGCTCGCGCAACGGCAGCGGATTCGGCGTGTGCCTGATTCTCGATGGCGGTGAAGTCGGCGTGCAGGCCAAACCCGCCGCAGTTGGTACCCTTGCGCGTATTGTGGACTTTTATACTTTTCCGGACGGCTTGCTCGGCATCACCGCGGAAGGCGGCGAGCGTTTTCAGGTCGAGCGCACGCGCGTGCGGCACGACGGATTAGTGCGCGGCGACGTGGAATATCTACCCGCTGAACCGTTGTTGCCGGTGCCTGCCGAATACGGTCTGTTGGCGACCTTGCTCGAGCGCATCGCCGAAAAAGCTGGCGGCGACTACGAACGCGCGCTGCGCGCGAATTTCGACAACGCGAGCTGGGTTGGATTTCGTCTCGCCGAGCTGTTGCCGCTGGAGAATATCGAACGCCAGCAATTACTGATCACGACCGATCCGATCGCGCGCTTGCGTCTGCTCACCGAATACCTGCAGCGCTTTCAGTACGACTGAATACGTGCCGCCATCTCACTGCCGGAGCAATACGATGAAATATCTGCACACCATGATTCGTGTCCGTGATCTGGATGCGACGTTGCGATTTTTCTGCGACGGCCTGGGCCTACGCGAAGTACGGCGCAAAGAATCGGCTGAAGGAAAATTCACTTTGGTTTTTCTGAGCGCCGATGAAACTCCCGACGCCGAAATCGAACTGACCTACAACTGGGGCTCGACCGAAGATTACGCCGCGTCGCGCAACTTCGGCCATCTCGCGTTTCATGTCGATGACATCTACAACACTTGTGCGCATCTGCAAACGCTTGGTGTCACGATCAATCGCCCGCCACGCGATGGGCATATGGCGTTCGTGCGTTCGCCCGATCTGATCTCGATCGAACTGCTGCAAAAAGGCGGTTCGTTACCGCCGCAGGAGCCATGGTTGTCGATGCCGAATACCGGGCAGTGGTAGCGGTTGCTCCGCTGCTTCAATTGAAACCTGTGTTATGTGTTCGCGGGGGATCGACAAGCGCATGGGGAATACCGAGTGAGATTTCGTAGTAAAAGCCGTTTGGCCGTATGGACGTCTATTTGCATCAGCATGATGTTGGCGGTATCGACCGCGTGCGCTGCCGATCTCGTCATTCACAATGGTTTCGAGGCGTGCTGGTCGCAGGCGCTGACCAAACCGCAATTTCTGAGCTTGCTGCAGTCCACGCTGGATGCACGCAGTGGTTGTGTTGCGCCGCAGACCGGCACGTCCAACGGCACCACCTACGCAATATGCAACACCGCCGCTTGCGCGGGTGGCGCGATGGGTTGCGTCGTGACCACGCATGCCGGCGCATTCAGCGGTGACTTCGGCAGCGGTGTTTTCAGCGGCCCCGGTAGTACCGACAATATCGTTGTACCGATCACCACCAGCATCGGCCCTTGCGTGCTGACGATCAGCAATGTCACGCTGAATTACGCGCCGAGTTATACCGTGCAGGCCGACGGCAACAGCGGCGACTACATGGCAGCATTGCTGCAATCGCCGCTGACCGTGACTAACCATACGTTCAGCGGCAACACGCTCTGCAACACGCTTGCGAGCTTGTACGGTGCTCAGCTCATCACGCAGATCGAGACCAGCGGCAGTGCGACGGTAGCGGATTTGCTGCAAGCGGCGACCGTCGGCGAATCGGTTTGTCCGCTAACGCCTTGATCAGCATTCGCGGTAACGCATGGCGTCACCGCGCGCTGGGGAATAGCAGTTTCGCTCAAGCGAGCGCTTGCGCGAGATCGGCGATCAGATCGTCCGCATGTTCCAGCCCGACTGAAATTCGCAGAAGATTTTGCGGCGACACCGGATGCGCGCCTTCGACCGAAGCGCGGTGCTCGATCAGCGATTCACAGCCGCCAAGCGAGGTTGCGTTGATGAACAATTTCAGTCGGCCGGCTGCAGCGAGCGTGGCATCGCGGTCACCGCGAATCTGCACACTGAGCATACCGCCGAAATCGGTCATCTGTTTTTTCGCGATGTCGTGACCCGGATGATCGACCAAGCCCGGGTAATGCACGATTTCGACCGCCGGATGTGCGGCGAGAAATTCCGCGACCGCGCGCGCGTTGCGGCAATGTCGCTCGATTCGCGCCGATAGCGAACGCAGGCCGCGCAAGGTCAGCCAGACCGCGAACGGCGAGGCGCTGTGACCGATCAGTAGGCGCGCGTTGAAGCAGGCCTGCGCGAGTTCGGCGTGGCCGCGAAATATCAGTGCGCCGCCCATCACGTCGCTGTGTCCGCCCATGTATTTGGTCGCGGAATGCATCACCACATCCGCGCCGAGAGATAACGGCCGCAGCAGGATCGGCGTCGCGAACGTGGCGTCGACCACGAGGATCGCGCCGGCATCGTGCGCGATTTTCGCAACCTGCGCGATATCGATGATTCTCAGCAGCGGATTGGATGGTGTCTCGGTCCACAGGCAGCACGTTTCGGGCGTAATCGCGGCGCGAACCGCGGCGATATCGGTCATGTCGACCATCGTCACGCGCATTCCCCAGCGCGGGAAATATTGCTCGGCCAGCGCGCGCACGCCATGATACAAATCGTCCTGCATCAACACGTGCGAGCCGTTCGGCAACGATTGCAACAGTGCCGCCGCCGCGGCCATGCCGGTCGAATAAAACAGCGCGCGATCGCCGCCCTCGAGTGCCGCGAGCGCGCGTTCCAGGCGTTGTTGGGTCGGATTGTTGTCGCGTTGATACACCAGCCCGTGCGGCAATCCGCCATCCGGTGCGTGTTCAAACGTGGTGGAAAGATGGATCGGCGGCGATAACGCGCCGGTTTCACCGTCGATTTCGGCGCCTGCATGCACGGCTAGGGTTTCGAGTTTCATGAGTCGTTCCGCGATGGAGTCATGCCGATAGTTTGCCCGAGTTGCAGCGCGAATGGCGCGGTTTATAGTGCGTGATCAATGTGCAATGCCGACCAGCAGTTTTTTCAGGAACCAAGATGTCCGATTACAGCAATTCCGAATCCGCCAGCGCTGAGCTTCTCGCCAAAGGTAAACGTTATTACGTACCGGTATACCAGCCGCGCGAGATGATTCTCGATCACGGACTTGGCTCGCGCGTGTGGGATCTGGACGGACGCGAGTACGTCGATTTCGGTGCCGGTATCGCGGTCAGTGCGCTCGGACATCAGGCGCCGGAATTGGTCGAGGCGCTGGTCACGCAGGCGCACAAACTCTGGCATACCAGCAACGTCTATTACAGCGAGCCGCCGCTGCGCCTGGCCGAAGAACTGGTCGAGGCTTCGGGTTTTGCCGAGCGCGTTTTTCTTTGCAACTCCGGCACGGAAGCGAATGAGGCCGCGATCAAATTGATACGACGCTGGGCCACCGCGCAAGGCCGACCGCCGGCGCGGCGCGATATCATCACGTTTCAGGGTTCGTTCCACGGCCGTACGCTCGCCGCCGTCACCGCTACCGCGCAGCCGAAATATCAGCAAGGTTACGAACCGTTGCCCGGCGGCTTTCGTTATTGTCCGTTCAACGATCGCGATGCCATCGAAGCACTCATGGACGATGGCGTTGCCGCGATTTTGATCGAGCCTATCCAGGGTGAGGGCGGCGTGCAGCCGACCGCGCCGGGTTTTCTGCGCCATCTGCGCGAACTCTGCGATCGACGCGGCGCGTTGCTGGTGCTCGATGAAATCCAGTGCGGCATGGGACGCACCGGCAAGCTGTTTGCGCACGAATGGGAGCAGGTCGCGCCCGATATCGTGACCCTGGCCAAGGCGCTCGGCTGCGGCATGCCGATCGGCGCGATGCTGGTCGGCCACAAAGCGGCGGAGGTCATGCAATACGGCGCACACGGCAGCACCTTCGGTGGCAATCCATTGGCGGCGGCGGTTGCGCGTGTGGCGCTGGCGCGGTTGCGTTCGGCGGAACTTATGCAGAATGTCGAACGCCAGGCACAGACGCTGCGCACCGGTCTCGAACGGATCAATGCCGAGACTAAATTTTTCCGCGAGATACGTGGGCGCGGCCTGATGATCGGTGCGGAACTTGTCGATGATCACAAAGGACGCGCGGGTGACATTCTCGATCATGCCCAGCAACACGGTTTGCTGATTTTGCAGGCAGGTCCGGATGTATTGCGGATTGTGCCGGCGCTGACTATCACGGATGCCGAGATCGCCGACGGCTTGCAGCGATTGCGTGCTGCCTTAGCTACATTCTGCAAATTGTAATGGGAGGGCTTCGTCAGCTCGTTTCGACTGAATTTTGTTAGGAAAAAAAAGGGGCGTGTTGCCACGCCCCTTGGATTCGAATACCGGGTTCGTACGAACCCGGTATTGGTTGTTACAGTTAGTTCTGGGTAGCAGTTACCGGCACAACGTACACCGGATGTGTCGCATCGTTACTGTCAATACACAGGAACGCAGTTGCGGTGGACTGCCCGACGGGGAACTTAGTGCTGTCCACACTGACCGTAACAGCTCCGCTTGTCAGACCACCAAGAGTCAGGGTTGATGGCGATGTACCTAGCCAGGTAGCGCCACAAGGTCCGATTTGCTCGATGTGCATTGACATACTGCGGAAATCTCCCGTGGTCGTATTGTTGGTCCAGTTTCCCGAACCTCCAAAAATATGACCTGGATCGATATTCTGCGCATCGTAGCCATGGGCAAGCGTCGATTCAAACCACAACCAACCATTTGCTTGGGCCCCAGTACCAATCGCCGGCGTGCTTAGATACACGACCATCCAGTACTTGCCACTAGCCAAGTTCGTTGCAGGGGCACCGGCCGCGTTAAGGTCAATGGCAATTGTATTGCCAGCAACATTAAGTCCTGTCGTTGTGCCGATCGTCGCCACGTAATGCCATACATAGCCTGGCGTTGCGGTATCAGGATTGCCGTTGGGCACGCCAGCATTGTCCGAGTAGATCTCAAAATTGATGTTTTGTCCTCCCAGTGTCGCGAGCGCGCCGCCCGCGAGGACGAAGCCCGGGAAGGATAGCTTCGACAAATTCGTACCCGGGATCGTCACTAAAAAGTCATCGGCAGGATATGCACCGTGGTTTTGGTCAGCCCAGTAATTGGAGTAGAAGCCGTAATTGCCCTGACTCGGTTGATCGATAACTACACCAACTCCAGTGGAAACCGAGTCATTGGTGCTCGTTACGACCAAGCTAGGACCGCCAGTATTGCTTACCGTCAGTGATGTCGTCGCATTGGTAAAACCATTGGCGATACTTATAGCCAAGGGTGATGGCGCAGCGCTAATGGTAGGTGGCTGCAAGCCGACTGCAATTGGCAAGTGCAGCGGTGCCAGGCTTGCATCACTCGGAGTCAGCACCAATTCGCCAAAGTGTGCGATCCCGTCGGATGCATAAGAAGATGCATCCACCGTGATGTTTACTGCGACTTTGGCATGCGCCACAACGGGGAAACTAGCCGGAACCAACGTACCAGAAACTCCAGTAAGGGTGGCTGTCCACGTCACGGTGTGATCTTGCGTGCTGCGAAACTTGCGAAGGAACTTACATGATGGCGTGCTTGCCGTAGGACTGGTTGCCGTCACGCAGTTTCTGTTCTGCATGCTGGCGATATTGAGTGTTTTCGGATCGCCACCGTTCGCCGGATTGGCATTCATGAAATTCAATCCAGTCTCATTCAGCACCAGACCGGCTGCCGCTGCGGCATCGTCCTGAATGCGGCCTGCGCCGCGGTCATAAAAATCGCTCGGGGTAGCATGATCTGCCTTGGTCAGGCCGGCTTCCTTGGCGGTCATCATCAATGCAGACTTGACCTCTAGCGGCGTCCAATCCGGATGCAGGCCAAGCAGCAAGGCCGCGCTGCCGGTGGTGTGCGGTGTAGCCATCGAGGTGCCGCTATATAAGGCCAAAACGTTGGCCCCGCTCTGCACGGGAGGGTTGGTACCAACCGGTGGATTGGCATTGTTTACGGCAGCAAGAATGCTTACACCAGGAGCTTGCACGTCGGGCTTGATCACATCAAATGTCGCCGGACCAAGCAAACTGAAACTGGCCAGTGAATCGGCTATGACCGGTAAGCGCGTATTTGCTGGATAACTAACGTTTGCTGTTGCGCTGGTATTGGCGCTTATGAAAGCTACCAGGGCGTTACCTTGAGCGCTAGTCGTTGTGAAGACCGGAATTGTCTGCGTAGCCCCTGAGTTGATGTAATCGTTTGCCGAGTTGACCAGTAAAACTTGCACTGCACCCGCCGCCTTGGCGCGAGCAGCAAGGGTATTGGTACCGCAGGGGCCGCTGACAAAATGCATGATTGCCAGTTTGCCGGCGAATGTTCCCGCAGGTTTGGCCACACAATCGTTTGCTGCAGCGAAATCCGGGCTCACCACCAATCCTGACACCGCGATTGCGGCGCTGGGTTGAGTCGATCCTGGTGCTGTGTTCATGCCGATCGGTGCCGGTGCGCCCGCGCCGGAAACAGTGAGGAAATATCCGAGTGGGCCGCCGCTATGATTGGCAGCAGCGACGGTGGTTACCCATGGCTCCATATGGTTGACCGTACCGGGAAGCTGATTAGGCACTGATGCGCTGGTATTTCCCCCGGCAGCGGCAACGAAAATACCTGAATCCGCAGCACTGAGGAAGGCTAGTGAAGTCGAGTCACTCCATGGGCTGGTGCCGCCGCTGATCGAGAAATTCAGCGAATCTACCACTGAGTCCTGCACCGCCTGGTCTACCGCACCTGCAGTTGCCGAGGTGGGGCATCCCGCTGCGCTACAGGCGTAATAAATAACCACGTTTGCGTGGGGTGCCACGCCAGAAATGCGCGCGTTGTACGCACCAATCGTGCCATTGCGAGTGTTGCCTGCAGCGGTGCTGCCGGTATGACTGCCGTGGCCCTGGTAGTCTTCAGCCGAGAAAGGTGCGGCGGTATTGATAAAGTCATACGCACCAATAACCTTGTTGTTACAACCTGCAAACGCAACGGCATACAAGGTCGGCGTCGGCTGGTTTGGAGATGATGGATTACACAAGCCAAGATAATTGCCTTGGCCCAACGGATTGACGAAGGTAAATCCGGAGTCATCCACACCCGCAAATGACGGACTATTGCTGTTATAGCCAGTATCGATATCCGCTACCACCATGCCTTCGCCGCGGTAAGGTTGAGTAGAGTCGAAGCCGGCCGCAAACAACGTATCTTGTCCGGCCGGCGTGCCCCACCAAATGGATGCTGCACCAATGAAGCCGGGGCCGAGATCAGTCGTCAACTGGCGATATTCATCTCGCTCTACGCCGACAATCCCTTTGATTTTGGCAATTTTCTGCGCCTCATCACCTGTCAGTGTGAGAACCGCTGCATTCAGGGCAAAGCGCATCTGATGCTCGGCAGTGACGGTTCGGCCAACTGCTGTGCTAACGTCAGTCAAATGCTGACTTTGCTGACTCGAGAGATAGTTGACGTAGGCGTTTGCCTGAGCGCTTTGAGTAGCAGCATGCTGCCGACGACCAGGTTCCGAGGTGCGCGGAATGCCATCAAGCCCCGGAAGGCCGCCGTTGTAGAGGGCCAGCGGCAGTTCTTCAAAGCGCACGATGTATTTTGCGACAACATCATGTTCGACGACCATGGTGTTGGCGCCGATGCCGTGGCCTGACTCGTCAATAATGACAGAGCCCAGGGCAGGATTGAATGCAAGACCAATGCTGGCGACCACGCCAGCAAAAGCGATAGTTGACGGCTGCAGCCGTAGATGACGTAACTTCATGAGATCTCCCGATAAATTTCTAGGAACGAGCATCGAAACAGTTCCGGCCGCGCCGGATTCGACGTTTTCAACGATCAAATTTCTTCAGCAAGTGATGGTGGTGTACCCGCAACCGGTTCAGGTCTGGACCCCACCATCCTAGCGATCTAAACTATAGCGCAATTTAACGAATGGTTACTTTTTCTACCGTGTAAAGATAGTTCGCGGTATACGCCTCGCTCGTTTACGGCAATCGGGCCAAGTCTGCCATTTACGATGTATGGAAATTTCGTCATGAGCTTTGGCAGCGCCGCCAAGGAACCTCTGAACTAGCCGCCATTTTGCGCGGCAGATGCAACATTGCTTCGTGCTCGGCTCCTCAGAGTCAAAACTCGATGGTTTGTTCGGCGCCAGATGACTTTGGCGCCATTTTTTCGCTATTTCCCCCTCAATAGGCGTCCAGCAGACGCAGTACTCCTGCGGTTCCAAGTAATCGCCGTCTTGCCATCCACAAATTCGATAGCGCGAACCGGGTAAGAATTTGCGCGGTGTTTTTCGTCAGTCGCCGGAAACGGACTTTGACGTAACCGAACTGCCGCTTCATCACCCGGAAAGGATGCTCGACCTTGGCGCGGATGCGTGCCTTGCAGTATTCCACGCGTTTCG
>JAYVLO010000240.1:0-8558 GCA_043759455.1 Pseudolysobacter sp. | reverse complement strand
TCTGGCTTTCCGTCGCAGCTAAATTCCTCGTTGCTGTAAGGGTCGAGGATTGGCCCTGGTGCCGACGGGGCCGCGGTAGCCGCGGCCAAGGAGGTCGCCAGCACAAGCCACATACGACAGGTGGCGACGCAGCGGTTTGTCGAGGTGATTCTGATCACCACCACGCCTAGCTTCCGCCCAACCAGACTCGGGCCACCTTCCAGCAGCCCAGCACGCGTTTGAACTCGTAGCCATTGGCGTAGACATCGGTGTGGCAGGAGTTCTGCGCCAACGTGCGCTCGCCACCCGATCCAGTAACGCTCTCGCACAATTCACCCTCGGTAGCCTTGAGCCGTGCTGCGTCCGCCCGGACCATGAGAGTGAACGATTCCAGATCACGATACGTTTCATGCGCCACAAGTGTAGTGATAGCAGAGGATGTGCCATCAGGATTCTGGCGCATCACGGGCAATGGAAAAACGATCCTGTCGCGCCGGAACTCAGCTATTTCCTTGAACTGTTTGACGAAACCGGAGAACGGCTCCGGTGGCGAGCACGTTTGCCCTTCGGCGGGTAAACCAGCGGTCTGCGCACCTGCTCTCGCAATGGCCAACCACATTGCAAAAACGCTCAAGGCACTGCTCCAGAATCGAAAATTTCGCAGCCCATGCCGGCCGCCGACACATCATCCGCCTTGACTCAAGGATTGGCTACTCCGGATCGTAATCCAGATTCGGTGCGAGCCAGCGTTCCGCCTCGGCGATAGTCATCTTCTTGCGCTTGGCGTAATCCTCGATCTGCTCGCGGCTGATTTTACCGACTACGTAATACTGGCTTTCCGGGTGCGAGAAATACAAACCGGAAACCGCCGAGGCCGGATACATCGCGAAGTTTTCGGTAAGCCGGATACCGGTGTGATGCTCGGCGTCGAGCAGCGCGAACAGTGTGCCTTTTTCGGTGTGATCGGGGCAGGCCGGATAACCGGGTGCGGGGCGAATACCGCGATATTTTTCGGCGACAAGATCGGTATTGTCGAGATGCTCGTCCGGCGCATATCCCCAGAATTCGCGGCGCACTCTTTCGTGCAGATGTTCCGCAAATGCTTCGGCGAGACGATCGGCCAGCGCCTTGAGCATG
Source organism: Pseudolysobacter sp. (assembly GCA_043759455.1). Classification (GTDB taxonomy): domain Bacteria; phylum Pseudomonadota; class Gammaproteobacteria; order Xanthomonadales; family Rhodanobacteraceae; genus Pseudolysobacter. The sequence continues at coordinate 7,442 of JAYVLO010000240.1, read as the reverse complement.
ATGTCGCTGTAGTCGTCGTTATCTTTCTGGAAACGCGCGAGATGCGGCTCGATGCCCAGGCCGGTGGTCACGGCGAAACCGCCGACAAAATCTGTCAGGCCGGATTCTTTCGGCGCGACAAAATCGGCGAGACAGAAATCCGGACGCCCCGGCGGCTTGTCCACTTGCTGGCGCAGACAGCGCAGGGTCGCGGTCGGTTTGCTCGTATCGGCATCGGCAAATACTTCGATGTCGTCGCCGACACCTTGCCCGCGCCATAGGCCGAATACGCCTTTCGCCCGCAGCCATTTTTCGGCGACGAGTTTCTCCAGCATGACCTGCGCATCCTTGAACAATTCGCGCGCCTGTATGCCGACGATCTCGTCGTCGAGAATATCGGGATAACGACCCGACAATTCCCACGTGTTGAAAAACGGTGTCCAGTCGATATACGGCACGAGCGTGGCGAGCGGGTAATCGTCGAGCACGGTGATGCCAGGCTGGTTCGGCAGCGGCGGCACGTACTCATCCCAGCGACCATTGAAACGCTGGCCGCGCGCATGCGCAAGACTCACGAGACGTTTCGCCGGGCCGCGATCCTTGTGCCGCTCACGAATCTCGGCGTATTCGGCGCGGATGCGCAGCATGAAGTCTTCCGTCAGATCTTTGCTGATCAGCGACTGCGCCACACCGACCGCGCGCGAGGCATCTTTCACCCACACCGTCGGCGCCTTGTAGTGCGGCTCGATCTTCAGCGCGGTGTGCGCGCGCGATGTGGTTGCGCCACCGATCATCAGCGGCAGGTGGAAATTCTGCCGCTGCATTTCCTTGGCGATGTGACTCATTTCTTCGAGCGATGGGGTGATCAACCCGCTCAGGCCGATCACGTCGGCGCCCTCGGCGCGCGCGGCGTCGAGAATTTTCTGCGCCGGCACCATCACACCGAGGTCGAACACCTCGAAGTTGTTGCAGCGGAGCACAACCGCGACGATGTTCTTGCCGATGTCGTGCACGTCGCCTTTCACCGTGGCCATGATGATCTTGCCGTTCGATGTGGTGACATCGCCCGAGCGCAGTTTTTCCGCTTCAATAAACGGCAGCAGATACGCCACGGCTTTTTTCATCACGCGCGCCGATTTCACCACCTGCGGCAGGAACATCTTGCCCGCACCGAACAGGTCACCGACCACGTTCATGCCCTGCATCAATGGGCCTTCGATCACATCGAGCGGGCGCGTGGACAGTTGCCGCGATTCTTCGGTATCGACTTCGGCATACAGATCGATACCGTGCACCAGCGCATGCGTCAAACGCTGATTGACCGGCAGTTCGCGCCACGCTTCGCTGACGACTTCGACCTCACCTTTTTTGCCTTTGAAACGTTCGGCGATTTCGAGCAGGCGCTCGGTGCCGTCGGGCCGGCGATTGAGCACGACGTCTTCGACGCGCTCGCGCAAGTCGGCGGGGAGATCATCGTAGATCGGCATGCCGCCGGCGTTGACGATGCCGAAATCCATGCCAGCCTTGATCGCGTGATAGAGGAATACCGAATGGATCGCGTCGCGCACGAGGTTGTTACCGCGGAACGAAAACGAGACGTTCGATACGCCACCGGAAACATGGCAATGCGGCAATGTCTGGCGAATGATGCGTGTGGCTTCGATGAAATCGACGGCGTAATTATTGTGTTCGTCGATGCCGGTCGCGATTGCGAAAATATTCGGATCGAAGATGATGTCTTCCGGCGCCATGCCGATTTTTTCGGTCAGCAATTTATACGCGCGTGTGCAGATTTCGACCTTGCGCGCGCACGTGTCTGCCTGGCCTTGTTCATCGAACGCCATCACCACCACGGCGGCGCCGTATTGCATCACCTTGCGCGCATGCGCGAAGAAGATTTCCTCGCCTTCCTTGAGCGAAATCGAGTTGACCACGCCCTTGCCCTGCAGGCATTTCAGGCCGGCCTCAATCACGCTCCATTTCGACGAATCGACCATCACCGGCACGCGTGCGATGTCCGGTTCGGCCGCGATCAGGTTGAGAAATATCACCATCGCCGCTTCGGAATCGATCAGGCCTTCATCCATGTTGATATCGATGATCTGCGCGCCGTTTTCGACTTGCTGGCGTGCCACCACGACGGCTTCGTCGTAGCGTTGTTCCTTGATGAGTTTCTTGAACTGCGCGCTGCCGGTGACGTTGGTGCGCTCGCCGATATTGATGAAGTTGAGCTCGGGCGTGATCACCAGCGGCTCGAGACCGCTCAGGCGCATATGGCGTGGAATTGTGCTCATGCCGCTTGATCGACCACGGTTTGATCGGTCTCGTGATCGACGATCAGCGGCAGGCTGCGTGGTATCACACCGCGCACGGCAGCGGCGATCGCGGCGATATGCGATGGCGTCGAACCGCAGCAACCGCCGAGAAAATTGGCGAGGCCCGAGGTGCCGAATTCGCCGACGACTGCGGCCATTTCTTCGGGTGTTTCGTCGTATTCGCCGAACGCATTCGGCAGTCCCGCATTCGGGTGCGCGCTGACATAACACTCCGCGACCTGCGACAGCGTTTCGACGTACGCGCGTAAGTCCTTGGCACCGAGCGCGCAGTTCAAACCGATCGACAGCGGCTTGCTATTGCGCAGCGAATAATAAAACGCCTCGGCGGTCTGGCCCGATAACGTGCGCCCAGACATGTCGGTGATCGTGCCGGAAATCATCACCGGCAAACGTGCGCCGCGATCGTTGAACAGCGTATCGATCGCGAACAATGCGGCTTTCGCATTCAAGGTGTCGAAAATAGTTTCAACCATGAGCACGTCGGCGCCACCGTCGATCAAGCCATTGCCGGCTTCGCGGTAGGTTTCGACGAGTTCGTCGAACGTCACGTTGCGGAATCCCGGATTGTTCACGTCCGGCGAAATCGATGCGGTGCGACTCGTTGGGCCGAGCACGCCGATCACGAAGCGCGGTTGATCCGGCGTCTCCAGCGTTTTGGCATCGCAGACTTCGCGTGCAATACGCGCGCCCTCGCGATTCAGTTCGACCACCAGATGTTCGAGGTGATAATCGGCCTGGCTGATGCGCGTGGCATTGAAGGTATTGGTCTCGACCATGTCGGCGCCGGCATCGAGATACGCCTTGTGTACGGCCTTGATGATGTCGGGTTGCGTGAGCGTGAGCAGATCGTTGTTGCCTTTCAGATCGCAGCCGACGCCATGATGTTCGTGCGCGTGATGGGCATCAAGGCCCTGAGCAAAACGCGTACCACGATAACCGGATTCATCCAGCGTATAACTTTGCAGCATCGTGCCCATCGCGCCATCGATAATGAGGATACGACGCTTGACGGCGTCGAGCAGCAGCGCGACGCGCTCGGGATGCAGATACGGAAGTTGATGGCTCATGGTTCGTATGCCTTGTAGACGTTTTTACGGCCAAACGTGTGCAGCGAGTTACGGTTTGATCGCCAGCAGCGTCAACACTTCGAAATGCGGCGGTCGGCGCTCACGCGTGATGTGTTCGCAGGCGATCACTTTCAAGCCGGCCTTGCGCGCGAAACCGCGCAATTCATCCGGCTTGAAACCGAGATTGCGATGATCGAAAGGCTCGACCACATTCTTGTGTGCATGACCGCCCAGCGTGCACACCAGCAAATGGCCGCCGGGCTTCAGCACCTGTGCGGCCTCACTCACTGCCTGCGCGGGTTTTTCGCTATAGGTCAGCGCATGCATCATCAGCACAAGATCGAAACTGCGCGAGCCGAGCGCGAGCTTGTGCATATCGCCGACCTGCACTTCGACATTCGAGATTTTTTTCAGGCGCTCGCGCGCCGCGCTGACGACACGTTCGCTTGCATCCAGACACAACACGGACTTCGCGCGCGGCGCCAGCAGCTCGGCCAGCACGCCATCGCCCGAGGCGATATCGAGCACGTCGCCGGTCTGCAGCAACATCAGCATCGATCGCGCCAACGCTTCCCAGGTGCGGCCCGGCGAATAATGCCGTTCCATGTCGCCGGCCACGCTGTCGGCCCAGTTCTGATCGCGCGCACGTTGTGCGAGCACGCTAGGCAAGCGTTCGAGATCGTCACGTAGCAACGCATCTTCGATCGATTCCTTGAGCGCGGCGAGCAGCACACTCTGCTTGGATTCAAGTTCGGCGTTCAACCGATAGTATGCCGAGACACCCGCGCGACGGTCGCGCACGAGTTCGGCTTCCTTGAGCTTGGCCAGATGCGTCGACACGCGCGGCTGTGCCAGACGCAGCACCGACGACAACTCCGCCACGGTCAATTCCTCGCGCTCCAGCAACGCCAGCAGGCGCACGCGCGTTGGGTCGGAGAGCAGGCGGAACAAAGCGGATGTCGCAGCCAGATCCAATATTTATCCTTTCATCTTGATCGAAAGATAAATAAGAGGATAATGAGCTGCTGTTGATACGTCAAGGCAATCCTCGTGCAGCGGCCGGCTCAAGAATTCGTCAATCGCTAGACGAGCGATTCGTCTGCTCGCCGGCAACGAAACGGCGCGATGATTCTGCGAGCACACGCATTGATACGAGACTGTCCGCTAAACTTAAAACCAATCTATCTGTCTTCTCGATGATGAGCTCGATTCGCGCGAAAACCTTTTTCTCGTCAGGCATGTTGTTGCTGCAAATGTGCCTGCTCGCGTATTTGGTGGCGGCAATTTTTGCGACATCCGCCAGCGCGTTCGAGGCCGAGGATCTGCTCCGGCGCAATACCCATGCCGATGGCAGCGGCACGCCGTACCGCGTTCTCGTGCCCGATGATTACCAGCGCGCCAAATCTTTGCCGTTGATCGTGTTTCTCAACGGCAGCGGCCAGATTGGTAGCGACAATGAGGCGCAGGTCACGCAAAACACCGGCAGCCTGTTCGCCAATTTTTTGAGTCCGGAGCATCGCGCGCGCCAGCCGGTTTTTCTGGTGGCGCCGCAGAGCCGTGTAGAGCGCTGGAATCCCGACGAAATCGTCGAGGTCGTGGCGAAAGTGCAGGCCGAATTCAGCATTGATACGGATCGCATTTACCTGACCGGACTCTCCACCGGCGGCTCGGCGGTATGGGATACGTTCAAGGCATATCCCGACGTATTTGCTGCCGGTGTGCCGATCAGCGGCGGCAGCGCGTTCGAGGGTTTGCAACGCATCGCACAAATTCCACTTTGGATATTCCACGGCTTCAACGATCACGCCACCGATCGACGTTACGGCGATGGCAGCCGCAGTGGGCGTTTCGGTCCACGCTGGCTGGTCACTGCGCTGCTCGATCTCGGTGGTCATCCGGGCTACACCGAGTATGACGACGATGGCCACAATATCTGGGATCGCGTCTATGCCGACGAGCGTCTGTTTCCGTGGTTGATCGCGCAGCATCGCTCGCATGCGCCGCCCGAACAAGCAGTGAAAACGTTACAATAAACGCCTTGCAATTACATCGACCGCCAGCAGCGTGTAAGCGCGAATGGCGCATCATCCTGGAGCAGTCATGGATTTCCGTTACACAGAAGATCAGCTTTCGATTCAGTCCGTCGCGCGTGACTTTGCACAGAAGCGCATTGCGCCCGTTGCCGCCGATTTCGACGCCTCCGGCGAGTTTCCGTTGGAGAATATTCGCGAGATGGGCCAGCTCGGCCTGATGGGAATCGAGGTGCCGACCGAGTACGGCGGCGCCGGCATGGATCCAATCGCCTACGTGCTGGCGATGATCGAGATCGCCGCCGCCGACGGCGCGCACGCGGTGATCATGTCGGTCAACAATTCGCTGTATTGCAACGGTATCTTGAAATTCGGCAGCGAAGCGCAAAAGCAGAAATACGTGCGCGCGATCGCTGAAGGGCGCGAGATCGGCGCGTTTGCGCTGACCGAACCGCAGTCCGGTTCAGATGCCACGGCGATGCGTTGCCGTGCGGTCAAGCAGGCCGATGGCAGTTTCATCATCAACGGCAAAAAAAGCTGGATCACGTCCGGCCCGGTTGCCAAATACATCGTCTTGTTCGCGATGAGCGATGCCAGCAAGGGCGCGAAGGGTATCACGGCGTTTCTCGTCGACACCGACAAGGCCGGATTCCATCGCGGCAAGACCGAACCCAAACTCGGCATCCGTGCCTCGGCCACGTGCGAAATCGAATTCACCGATTATCACGCCAGCGCCGACGAAGTGCTCGGCAACGAAGGCGAGGGTTTCAAGATCGCGATGGGCGTGCTCGATGCGGGGCGTATTGGTATTGCTTCGCAGGCGATCGGCATCGCGCGCGCGGCCTACGAAGCGAGCCTGGATTACGTGAAGGAACGCATGGCCTTCGGTGCGCCGATCGGCTCGTTCCAGATGACCCAGTCGAAGATCGCGGACATGAAATGCAAGCTCGAGGCATCGACCTTGCTGACCCTGCGCGCGGCGTTCGCCAAGGGCGAGTCGGAAAAAAATGGCGGTCGTTTTGGTACCGAAGCGGCGTGCGCCAAACTGGTTTCTTCCGAGGCGGCAATGTGGATCACGCATCAAGCGGTGCAGATTCATGGCGGCATGGGTTATTCGAAGGAGATGCCGCTGGAGCGATATTTCCGCGATGCAAAAATCACCGAGATCTATGAAGGTACCAGCGAAATCCAGCGCCTCGTGATCGCGCGCAACGAGACCGGCCTGCGTTGAATTAACGCAATAATGCCTGTGCCCGTCGCCGATTCGTGCGGGGGGTGTTTCGCTCCTCACGCTGAATGTGGCTCGAACGAATCGAGCGCATTCGGCGTTTTGTCAGGACCGCGGCGTAGATTCCGGTCACACGCTGGCGGTATCCTTGGCACCCTTCAAATTACCCGCTTGCCTGGGAAATCATGAGCACAAAATCGATCGATACCACGACCTCCGCCGCGCGCGTCGAGGTGGTACTTGAACTGCTGAAAACACGCCTGAGCGCACCGCGCTTTGCCGAGGCGCAGATTTTCGTCACGCAGTTTTTCAAGCGCATTCCGCAGGAAGATGTCGCGGTGCGTGCGCCGAATGACTGGGCGGCGCTGGTGCTGGGTCTGCTGGATTTCCTGCGCGTGCGCAAGACCGGCCAGCCAAGTATCCGCGTCTTCAATCCGAGTATGGACGAGCAGGGCTGGACCTGCCCGCACACCGTGATCGAAATCGTCACCGACGACATGCCGTTCCTGGTCGACACCGTCAGCATGATCGCCGCGGCCCAGCTGCGCATCCACGCGGTGATCCATCCGGTGCTGCGGGTGGCGCGCGACCCCGACGGCCGGTTGCAGGGCCTGGGCGACGAGGCGGCGCAGTCGCTGGCCGAATCGGTGATGCACTTCGAGATCGACCGGGTGGACGGAGAATCGGCCCAGGCCCGGTTGAAGGCGCACGTCGAGGCCGCGCTGGCGGACGTGCGCGGCGCAGTGCGCGACTGGCCGGCGATGCGCGCGCGCGCGCTGGCGATTGCCGACGAGCTGCCGCA
>JAYVLO010000239.1:0-10634 GCA_043759455.1 Pseudolysobacter sp. | reverse complement strand
CGGCCGACTTTCCGGATAGGGGTTCGTTTGTAGACATCGGTTCGCTGACCGGCAAATAAAGGCTGGCACGCCGCCGGCGCGGCGATGCCACTCACGCATAAGGCCATGTATCGGCCGCTCGCCAGCGCGCCCTCCTGCGGGCGCAAGCCTAGAATCCCGGCCACCTCGAACAACGACGGAGCTGACATGACAACAGGCGCACTGGCCGAATTGATGGCCTATACCCAAGCCCATGCCGGACCTGCCGGCAATCGCATGGCCGATTTCGTGGCGGCCTATTTTCAAAGTGCCGATCCAGACGAAATAGCGGTGCGCGGCGCCGCCACCTTGTTTGCCATCGCCAACGCCCATTGGCGCTTGCTGGACGCACCGCGCGCCGCGCGAACTGCACGTGTGCGCGTGTTCAATCCCACGCTGGCCGAAGACGGTTTTGTGAGTGAACACACATCGATACAGATCGTGCACGACGACATGCCGTTCCTGGTCGACTCGGTCAGCATGGCGATCAATCAGGCCGAGCGCAGCACGCATGGCGTGATCCATCCGCTGTTTGCGATCGAACGTGATCCGGGCGGTCATGTGCTCGCGCTTTCGACCGAAGGTACTGGTCGCGGTCAGCTCGAATCGGTTATGCATTTCGAGGTCGATCGCAGCGCCGAACCCGAGACGCTGGTCAAGCTGAAGAACAACGCACTGGCCGCGCTCGAGGATGTGCGCGCATGTGTGACCGACTGGGAATCTATTCGCGAAAAAATGCTCGCGATTGTCGAGGATTTCGGTAAGCGCGAACCCGGCATCGAAACCGCGCATCCCGAAGAAGGCCAGGAATTTCTGCGCTGGCTGACACAGGATCATTTCACGTTTCTAGGCTACCGCGAATACGCCGTGACCAAGCAGGGCGACGACGAAGTGTTATGCGCGGTGCCGGGTTCTGGCCTCGGCATTTTGCGCGGGGCGGAGCGTTCGCTCGCGCCCCGCTCGCTCAAGACCATGGCGGCGCGGTACATGCCGCAGTCCGGTGCGTCGGATGCGATCATCCTGACCAAGACCAATGCGCGCTCGAGCGTGCATCGTCCGGGTTACATGGACTACATCGGCGTGCTCGGTTTTGATGCAGATGGTATTGCCGTGACCGAGCAGCGTTTCCTTGGCCTGTACACGTCCAGCGCCTATGCGCGGGCACCCTGGCAGGTGCCATTGATGCGCGGCAAATACGAAGCGGTGATGACGCGTTCGGGCCTACGTCGCGATTCGCATTCGGGCAAGTCGCTGCGCCATATCATCGAGACGCTGCCGCGCGATGAGTTGTTCCAGTCCAGCGAAGAAGAACTGTTTGACACCGCGATGGGAATTCTCGCGCTGTCCGAGCGCCCGCGTACGCGTTTGTTCGTGCGGCGCGACAAGTACGGGCGGTTTTTTTCGTGCCTCGTATTCATCCCGCGCGATCGTTTTTCGAGTGACGTGCGCGAGCGCATCGAAAATCTGCTGAAGCGCACCTTCCACGGCGAACGCATCGATTCGGCGATCCAGATCGGCGAGTCCGCATTGGCCCGATTGCATCTGATCATCCGCCCGAAACCGGGCGACCAGCCGCAGTACGAAACCGCCGACCTCGAAGCGCGCATCGCGCAAATTGTGCGCAACTGGCATGACGATCTGCGCGATCAACTGGTGCAGAAACACGGCGAAGAGAAAGGCCTGAAACTCGCTAATCGGTATGGCCGTGCGTTGCCCGCGGGTTACATTGAGGAAGTCACCGCGCATATTGCCGCGGCCGATGTCGAGACCGCGGCGAGTCTGTCGGGTAGCGAAGATATTCGCCTGTCGTTGTATCGCTCGCGCAAGAACGGCGACGCACTCCGCTTCAAGTTGTTCCGTTGCGGCGCACCGATCACGTTGTCCGATGCGTTGCCGATGATGGAAAACATGGGCCTGAAAGTTCTGTCCGAGCATCCGTACGAAATGCTCGTCGGCGAGTCGCGCATCACGATTCAGGATTTCGAAGTGCAGACCGCGCTGCGCCAGGAAATCGATCTCGATCAGGTGCGTGACGCGTTCCAGAATGCGTTCGAGCGGATCTGGCGCGGCCAAGCCGAGAACGATGGCTTCAATCGCCTTATTCTCAGTGCGCAAATGGACTGGCGCCAGGTGTCGGTGCTGCGCAGTTATTGCAAATACCTGCTGCAGACTGGCGTGCCGTTCTCGCAAACCTACATGGAAGAAACGCTGTCGAGTTATCCGCTGATTGCCGGGTTGCTCGTGGAATTGTTCGAGGCGAAGTTTGATCCGCAGCGCGAAAATATCAGCAAGACCGCGCTCGAGTATGCGAAAAAACGCCTCGCCAACGAGCTCAAGACCCTGCTCGATCCAGAGATAGCAAAGACCACGCCGACGTTTGTCGAGTCGCTGCTGAACCTGCGCAGTGAATCGCGCCAGACGCAGACCGAAATCATCGTTGCAGCGATCAAGGTATTGCTCGATCGTGTCGCCAGCCTCGATGAGGATCGAATCCTGCGCAGTTATCTCGGTGTCATCAACGCCACCTTGCGCACTAATTATTATCAGTCGGTCAACGGCAAGCCGAAGGAATACATCAGCTACAAGTTCGATCCGGCGCGTGTGCCCGATTTGCCGAAACCGAAACCGTATCGCGAAATTTTCGTCTATGCACCGCGGGTCGAGGGCGTGCATTTGCGTTTCGGCCCGGTCGCGCGCGGTGGCTTGCGCTGGTCGGATCGGCGCGAGGATTTCCGCACCGAAGTGCTCGGCCTGGTCAAGGCGCAAATGGTCAAGAACACGGTGATCGTGCCGGTTGGTTCGAAGGGCGGATTTTTCGTCAAGCGTCCGCCGATCGGCGGCGATCGCGATGCGCAACTGGCCGAAGGCATCGCCTGCTATCGCCTGTTCATTAACGGCCTGCTCGATATCACGGACAACATCGTCGAAGGCAAGATTGTGCATCCGCAGAATGTCGTGCGTCACGATGACGACGATCCGTATCTGGTCGTCGCCGCCGACAAGGGCACGGCGACGTTCTCCGATATCGCCAACGCGATTTCCGCCGAGCACGGCTACTGGCTCAGCGATGCGTTCGCCTCGGGTGGCTCGGTCGGTTACGACCACAAGGGCATGGGCATTACGGCGAAAGGCGCTTGGGAATCGGTCAAGCGCCACTTCCGCGCGCTCGGCCGCGATTGCCAGAGCGAGGACTTCACGTGCGTCGGTGTCGGCGACATGTCCGGCGACGTGTTCGGCAACGGCATGCTGTTGTCGAAACATACGCGCCTGCTCGCGGCGTTCGATCACCGGCATATTTTCCTCGATCCGAATCCGGATGCGGCGAAATCGTTCATCGAGCGCGAGCGCATGTTCAAGCTGCCGCGTTCGAGCTGGGCCGATTACGATGCTGCGTTGATTTCCAACGGTGGTGGCATTTATCCGCGTAGCGCCAAGACCATTCCGCTGTCGCCGCAGGTGCGGCAGGCGCTCGGTATTTCCGCCGATGTGTCGGCGTTGCCGCAGCACACGGATGTGCAAGTGCATCAGGCGCAGGATGCGCAGGCGATGTCGCCGAACGATTTGTTGCGCGCGATTTTGCAGGCACCGGTCGACCTGTTGTGGAACGGCGGCATCGGCACGTACGTGAAAGCCGAAAGCGAGACCAACGCCGATGCGGGCGATCGCGCGAATAATGCGATCCGCCTGAACGGCCGCGATTTGCGCTGCAAGATCATCGGCGAAGGCGGCAATCTCGGCATGACCCAGCGCGGTCGCATCGAGGCCGCATTGCAGGCCGGCGTGCTGCTGAACACCGACTTCATCGACAACTCGGCCGGCGTCGATACCTCGGATCACGAGGTCAACATCAAGATCCTGCTCAACGATGCGGTGGCGCGCGGCGAGCTGACGTTGCCGGCGCGCAACGTGCAACTCGCGGCGATGACCGACGAAGTCGAGCGTCTGGTGTTGTTCGACAACTATCGTCAGAACCAAGCGATCAGCCTGATGGAACGAATGTCGGTTTCGCGTATCGGCGCGAAGCAGCATTTCATCCGCACGCTCGAGGCCGAAGGCCTGCTCGATCGGCAAATCGAATTCCTGCCGAGCGATGCGGAGATCGCGGAGCGTCGCGCGCGCGGACTCGGTTTGACGCGTCCGGAACTCGCGATTCTGCTGTCGTATTCGAAGATCGTGCTGTTCCAGCAATTACTCGATTCCGACGTGCCGGAAGATGCCTTCCTGTCGAAGGAATTGCGCCGTTATTTCCCCGAGCCGCTGCAGAAAAAATACGCGGATCACATGGAGCGACACAGCCTGAAGCGCGAAATCATCGCCACGGCCGTGACCAACTCGATGGTCAACCGCATGGGCGCGACATTTGTGCTGCGTATGGGCGAAGACACCGGCAAGACGCCGGCGCAAGTGGCACGCGCGTTCAATATTGCGCGCGAAGTATTCGATGCGCGCGAGATGTGGGCTGGCATCGAAGCGCTCGACGGCAAGATCAACGATCATGCGCAGATCGACGCGCTGCTGGTGATCTGGGCAGCACTGCGCAACTCCACACGCTGGCTGCTCAATCATTCCGAGGCGACGCTGGATATCGCCGCGGCGGTGGCGCGTTACCATCCGGGTATGCGCGAGCTGCGCCTGCATCTGGCCGAGTCGATCACGCCGCGCGAGCGCAACCGTTTCGATGCAGACAAACAACGCTGGATCGAGTCGGGATTCCCGGAGGTGCTGTCGGCCGATCTGGCCGTGTTGCGCACGCCGGGCTCGGGTCTCGACATCATTCATGTCGCCGCCGAGCACGACCTCAAGGTAGAGCGTGCGGCAGAAGTATACTTTGGGTTGGGCGAGGCGCTGCACGTGTCGTGGCTCATGGGCAAGATCGAGGAGTTGCCGGTTGAATCGCGCTGGCACGCGCATGCGCGCGGTTCATTGCGCGACGAGCTTTACACTCAGCATCGTGCCTTGACCGCGCAAGTGCTGGAGCAGGGCGGCGATGGCAAGGGCGATGAAATCGTCGATGCCTGGCTCAACCGCGATGATCCCGCGCTCAAATACACGCTCGGCATGTTTGCCGACATGCGCACCCAACTGGTAACCGATTATCCGATCGTATCGGTCGCGGTACGTCGTCTCGCACAGCTGGTGCAAGCGGGCGCGCGCGCGGGATAGCGGGAATGGCAAAATATCGCGATGATTCAAGAAATGCGGAGTCGATATGCACTCGCTCGTCATTCCAGCGCAGGCGGAAATCCATTTTGATTTTGCGTCTGTTGAAACCCGGACGCCGGTAGGTCAAGGTTAAAATGGATCCCCGCCTGCGCTGGGATGACCGTTATCTTGCGTCTGCGCGCACATTCTCCGTTCCCGAGTGCTAACGTATAGCCATTCGAACAATGTGCGTGCAATCGTACGTGCGTTGATTTTTTTTTGCGCGATAGTAAGGGATAACGAGTGACCGATCAGCGTATCGCTTTTGTCGCCAGCAATACCGAAGAAGCGCAAGCGGCGCTGCTCGAAATGCGGCAACGTTATGAAGACGTGCCGCTGGCGCAGGCAAGTGTGATCGTCGCACTGGGTGGCGATGGTTTCATGCTGCGCGCATTGCATCGCAACCTCGAATTCGGCGTGTCGGTGTATGGCATGAAACTCGGCGCGGTCGGGTTTTTGATGAACCAGTATCAGCCCGAGAATTTGCTGGCGCGACTGAAAAATGCGCAAGCGGCGATTCTGCGGCCGCTGCTGATGCGCACGCTTACCGAGGCCGGCACGAGCATGACTTCGCTGGCGTTCAATGAGGTTTCGTTACTGCGCCAGACCAAGCAGGCGGCGCATATCCGTGTTTCGCTGAATGGCATCGTCAAGCTGCCCGAGCTGGTTTGCGATGGCATTCTGGTTTCCACACCCGCCGGCAGCACGGCCTACAATCTGTCCGCGCACGGCCCAATTTTGCCACTGGATTCCAACGTGCTCGCACTCACACCGATCAGTCCGTTCCGCCCGCGACGCTGGCGTGGGGCGATTTTGCGTGCCGAAACCGAAGTCAAATTCGAAGTGCTCGATCCGTACAAACGTCCGGTCAGCGCGACCGCGGATTCGAGCGAAGCGCGTGACGTGGTCGAGATCACCGTGCGCGCTGCGGTCGATCAAAACGTGACGCTGTTGTTTGATCCCGAACATAATCTTGAGGATCGAATCCTCAACGAGCAGTTCGAGCTTTGATGCCATTGCCCGATACTCTTTGCGAAGCAGTACTCCACACAAATCCAGAAAACCGAAAGCAAAACTTCATCCATGAAACCCGGTCTTTTTTTCGGTCTTAAAATCCTGCTGACGGCATTTGCAACGTCGATGGCAATGCCTTCTTACGCTGCGCTTTCGCCCGAGGCGCGGAGCAAGATTCATCCGCTGCTGTTGCGCGCAGTGAACCGACAAGACGCGCAGATGGAAGCGTTGCTGCAACTGAAGACACTCGCCGATGCTGCGTTGCTCAACCCACAGCAGGATTATCTCGCGCGACGCCGCGCCTGGGTTTCGATGTTGCGCAGCACGGCGAGTGACGATCAGGCCGAATTGCTGGCGTGGCTGGAGGCGCGGCATATCGAATACCGCGCATTCTGGATCAACAATACGGTCTGGGTGCGCGCGGATGCCGCAACCGTTGCGATCTTGGCCGAGCGTTCCGACATTGTGGCGCTGGATCCGAATACGCCTTACAAAAATCGCCTGCCGATCGCGCAGCCGATTACTGCAGCAATGGTATCGCCCGACGCGATCGACGCGACCGAGTGGGGCGTCAGGCGAATCCATGCACCGTCGGTATGGGCGGCAGGAATCACCGGGCAAGGCGTGGTGATCGCGGGAGAAGACACCGGTTATCGCTGGGATCACAACGCGCTCAGGGCCAAGTATCGCGGCTGGAATGGCACCATAGCGGATCACAATTACAACTGGCACGACGCGATTCATGTCGCCAATGCGAGTTGCGTCGCCGACACGCAAGCGCCGTGCGACGACGACCGCCACGGCACGCACACCATGGGCACGATGCTCGGCGATGACGGCGCGAGTAACAAAATCGGCGTCGCACCGGGCGCACGCTGGATCGGCTGCAGAAACATGAACGCTGGCGATGGTACGCCAGCGCGCTACGTCGAATGCATGCAGTGGATGATGGCACCGACCGACCTGACCAACCAGAATCCGCAACCGGATCTGGCGCCCGATGTGATCAGCAACTCCTGGGGATGTCCCGCATCGGAGGGATGCGTGACCGGGCAGGAACTCGTGAATGCAGTGAACAATGTCGCTGCCGCCGGGATTTTTTTCGTCGCCGCCGCAGGTAACGACGGCAGCGCGAGCAGCACCGGATGTGCCACGATTTTCGATGCTCCGGCAATTTACGACAGCGCATTTATCGTGGCCGCAACGACGAATACAAAACCCGACGGCGTATCGAGTTTTTCGAGTCGCGGCCCGGTCAGGGGCGCGGCACGGGTATTGCCGGATGCGGGCGCGCCGGGTTCAAACATTCGCTCCGCGTCCAGCGCAACAGTCAGCACCTACGCGACCATGAGCGGAACCAGCATGGCAACGCCGCACGTTGCTGGCGCCGCCGCGTTGTTGATGGCGACCAATCCTGCATTGAAAGGCCATCCCGACCAGATCGCGAATCTGCTGCGATCGACGGCGGTGCATATCAACGGCGGTACGCAAAGTTGTGGTGGTATTGCAGCGACGACTTTCCCGAATCCGGTGCAGGGATCTGGCCGTATAGACGTTTATGCGGCCTTTCTGGTTGCCGAAAAGATTTTCAAAGACGGCTTCGGCAGCGTTGCGAATAATTGAATTCGGGCAAGCGCTTTGATGACTTATTGCAATGCGTAAAAAACAAGCACGCTGTATTGATTGATCATGGAACCAGATAACATGCCGACTGCGCTGAGTGGCGAAAATGGCAGCGATCAAGAATCTGACGATTCGAGCCAAAAGCTCATCGTCGCCATTTCCTCGCGCGCGTTGTTCGACCTCAGCGCAAGCCACGAACTGTTCGAGCGCGAAGGCCTGGACGCTTATGCGCGCGATCAGCGTCAACGTGAGGACGAATTGCTCGCGCCCGGCATCGCATTTCCGCTCGTGCAAAAACTGCTGCGGCTGAATCAGTTGGCGCCTGCCATGCCACGTGTCGAAGTGATTCTGTTATCGCGCAATTCCAGTGATACCGGATTGCGCATCTTCAATGCGATCGAGCACTACGGACTTGAAATCACGCGCGCCGCGTTCACCAACGGCGCGCCGACGCACCCGTATGCGCAGCCGTTCGGTGCGAATCTTTTCCTGTCGTCGAATGCCGAGGACGTGGCGCAGGCGCTGCAGGCCGGCGTCGCGGCGGCGACCATCCTGCCTTCGAAAGCGCAGCAAACCCACTCCGATCAATTGCGTATCGCGTTTGATGGCGATGCGGTGATTTTTGGCGACGAGTCGGAACGTGTTTCGTTCGAGCAAGGTCTCGAAGCATTCAGTCGTTACGAAAACGAGAACGCCGCATTGCCGTTACCGGTCGGGCCGTTTCGCGAATTCCTGATCGCGATGCATCGTATCCAGTCAGCGTTTCCGCTGGAGGATTCGCCGATCAGAACGGCGCTGGTCACGGCGCGTTCGGCGCCTGCGCACAAGCGTGTGATCCTGACCTTGCGCGAGTGGGGCGTGCGGCTGGACGAGGCGCTGTTTCTCGGCGGTCGCGAAAAAGGTCCGTTCCTGCAAGCGTTTGGTGCGGATATTTTTTTCGACGATTCGCATGCCAACGTCGAATCTGCGCGCCAGCATGTCGCCACCGGGCATGTGCCGCACGGCGTACGCAATCGTGGTTAAAATCCAGTCATGAGCATCGATACTTTTATCACGGTAACCGAAGTCGACGACGGCCCCGCGTTCGCGCATTCCTTGTTCCAGCACGCGTACCACAGCGATGTGCCGGAGTTTCCGCACCACATCGTCGCGTTTTACCGGCGCGCCGATGGCGCGCATTTGCCGGTGAGTTACGTGCACTTCACCGATTGTGGCGATATTTTTCTCGCTGGCGGCGCGTGCACCGATGGTGCGGCGTTGCGCGCAATGCGTGTCGATGAGCAAGCGGCATTGCAAGCGTATGGTGGCATGATGCTGGCTACCCTGCGCCACGGTTTTGATTTGTACGGCTCAGGTTGCCAGGCGATTTTTACATGTTGTGGCGATGCACGCGCACTGGTGACCACACCAAAGCTGGGTTTCATCGAAACCGGCGTGAAGTATCTGCTGGTGAACTGGCAGGGTGAAATCAGTCCGCGCCGACAGCGAGAGCTGATCGCCAAGGCAGCGAGTTTCATGCCGTTCTGATCGCGCGGATATTTTTTGCCAGCCGCGATCAACTGCTCAAAATTGCACGCAATTGATCTGGCGATTTCCAGTGATATCCACAGATGTAACGCGGCAGATTCCAGCGATCGCTATCCGGCGTAATCGGCATGGCGCCATCGCCGAACGCGGCAAGCATGCCGTGTTCGGCTTGATGATTCGGCAGATAATCGTTGTACAGATAATCGCTGACCTGACTGAACGGATAACAGAACAGACTGCAACGTTGCGGCGCGAGTAGCGCGTCGATATAACGTGCTGCGGCGACAATTTCGGCATCGGCCCGTGCATGATTATTGACGTCGAGAAACGATCCGCGCGGCATGCCATCCGGTCCGGTGCTGCCGAGCTCGGGATGATTGTGATCCCAGCTGTGGTTTTCGATCGCCATGAGTCCGGATGCCTGCGCGGCACGCCACCAGGTGTTGCGTAGGGCATCGCGCCGGAACAGGCAGCGCTGATCCATCTCGTGGCGGGCGTCGGGCGAGGCGATCACAAAGCTGGTCAGGTGCAGATCGGGTTGCGCGGCGAAACCGCGCTCGCGCCGGAAATCCAGCAGCGTATTGAAGAAACTGCGCTGCCGGCCGTGCGGCGGATAATCCAGATCGAAATAATCGTAGTCGCTGCCATCGTCACAGGTGAGTGCGACACAGCCGTTCAGGTCACGCTCGGCCTGGCCCAGCAACTGCTGCACGACCCAGCTCAGCGGCACGATGCGCCGGCCGGCATCGCTAATCAGGCGCAGGTCGACGGCAAGTGCGATGTGATCGTTGCCGAGGTAATCATCACCGGCGATGTTCACACCGTGATAGGTAAGTACGGGCACACGCATGATCGGTCGAACTCGTGAAAACAACGGTAATTATAGAGAAACCGTGGCGGTCGCGGTCACCGCCAGAAGAATTGCGAGAAGAAGCCGATGCATTGCCACCGGCAACGAAGCCGAACGCCGCCGCCGCACCGCGACAAATATCTGCGTTAAGCCGTTCAAGCGTAGCCCAACATGAACCGATGGCGAATCTAACGGCGTGACGCAAGCCCGCGTCCCGGCTAAACTATCGTGCTTCCCATCACTCAACAGAGCATGCCGCCATGGCCGATTCCGGTCGCCTCAATCTCAATCCTGTCGATCTCTACGATATCCGTTCCATGCTCAGCGATGACGAACGCATGGTGCAGGATACCGTGGCACGTTTCACCGACGAACGGGTGTTGCCGATCATCGGCGATTG
>JAYVLO010000238.1:0-3070 GCA_043759455.1 Pseudolysobacter sp. | reverse complement strand
AGCGCTGGAATTTCGCGCCGAAGAACGACGAGCTGATATTGCCGTAACTGTTGGTGATCACGCTCATCATGATCAGGCCCGGCGACAGGTAATCGATGTAGCCGATACCCGGAAGGATCTCGCCGATGCGACTGCCGATCATGCTGCCGAAGATCACGAAATACAGCGTCATGGTGATCGCTGACGGCAATAACGTCTGCGTCCAGATGCGCAGGATGCGCGAGATTTCGCGGATCAGGATGGTGCCGAGCGCGACCAGATTGCTGTGCGAATTCATGCTGCCGCTCCCTTCGCTGCGGCCAGTACCGACGCATCGATCTTGCCGGCCTGGACCAGGCGCAGGAAAAGTTCTTCGAGCCGGTTGGTCTTGTTGCGCATCGAGGTCACAACGATGCCTTGCATGGTCAGCGCGGCGAACAAGGAATTGAGATCGTGCGAACGCGACATTTCCGCTTCCAGCGTTTGCGCATCGATACGCACGAGCCTGACGCCCGGCACGGCGGGCAGGTTGTCGCTCGGGCTGGCGAGATCAAGCACGAAGGTCTCGACATCGAGCTTGGACAACAGATGTTTCATCGCAGTGTTCTCGACGATCGTGCCCTTGTCGATGATCGCGATGTTGCGACAAAGCTGCTCGGCTTCTTCGAGATAATGCGTGGTCAAAATCACCGTGGTACCGGCCTCGTTGATGCCGGTGATGAACTTCCACATCGAGCGGCGCACCTCGATGTCGACGCCGGCGGTGGGTTCATCGAGGATCAGCAAGCGCGGCTCGTTCATCATCGCGCGCGCAATCATCAGGCGCCGTTTCATGCCGCCGGACAAAGTTCGCGACGGTACCTGCGCCTTGTCCCAGAGCGACAATTCTTTCAGGTAACGTTCGGCGCGCAGCCGCGCTTCACTGCGCGCCACACCATAGAAGCCGGCCTGGTTGACGCAAATGTCGAACGGTTTTTCGAACTGGTTGAAGTTGATTTCCTGCGGCACCAGACCGATCAAACGCATCGCTTCGCTGCGATGGCTGTGGATGTCCACGCCAAACACACGTGCCGATCCGCCACTCGAATTCACCAGCGAACTGAGGATGCCGATCAAGGTCGATTTGCCCGCGCCGTTCGGCCCGAGCAAAGCAAAAAAATCGCCGGGTTGCACGCTCAACGTGATGCCGTTCAGGGCCTGCACGCCGGTGGCGTAGGTTTTGCGCAGATCGGTGACTTCGAGGGCGGGAATCGTGCTCATGGCTGCGTTATCGGGACAAGACCGTTAGTATAGCGACTCTGCAAAATCGTATGGGCGCGGTGGTTTCACGCGCCCGGCGTGGACGTATTCAATACCGATTGGAATTTATCTTGGCCGACCACTTCTCGCTCAAACTCGCCGCCAGCCACATGCTCGCGCCCGCGGTGCGCCACATGGCGTTCGAACGCGCCGACGGTTTGCCGTTCGCTTTCATTCCGGGCCAGTTCGTGCAAATCCATTTCCACTACGACGATGGCAAACCCACCAAACGCAGTTATTCGGTCGCCACGGTCGGTGCGGGTGACGGCACGCCGGTGCAGCGTCTGGAGATTGCGGTTTCATATGTCGATGGCGGCGCGGCGACCAAGCTGCTCGGCGGTTTGCAGGAAGGCGAGAGCATTGATGCAAGCGGGCCCTACGGCCGTTTCTGCTTGATGGATGCGGACCAGAACAAACGTTATCTGCTGGTCGGCACCGGCACCGGCGTCACGCCGTATCGTGCGATGCTGCCGCAGATAAAAAAACTCATCGCGCAGCGCGGTTGCGAGTTCGCACTGGTCTACGGCGCGCGCAACGAAGGCGAATTGTTGTACGGCGAAGAGTTCGAAGCGTTTGCAAACGCCACGCCGGGTTTCAGTTTTCATCCGTGCCTGAGTCGCGAGCCGCGTGCGGTGTCGCGTCCGCACGATCGCCGCGGCCACGCCCAGGTCGCGCTCGCCGAACTGCAGCCGGATGCGACAAATGACATCGCTTATCTGTGCGGCAATCCGAACATGGTCGACCAGGCATTCGAGTTGCTAAAGACCGCAGGCCTGCCGATTCCGCAGATCCGTCGCGAGAAATACGTGTCGTCACGCTGACGATTCGACCGCGCACATCCACGCGCCCCTACGCCGAACTATTCAATAGAACGCAACGCTACGGCGTTGTGCGGCAATGTCACACGTATCGATGAGATTTTATCGAGCACGATGCAATGACATTAACACGTATCATTTTCTGACAATGACAATGACATTGTCAGATGTGTGATCGATGTCGCAACCGCGCGTTGTAATTTTCGTCATCTTATACGCGCAGTGTCCAACTAGATAAACACGTGGATACGCCGAACTATTCAACAGAACAGAACAGAACAGAACGCTAAGGCTTAGTGCGGCAATGTCACACGCATCGATGAGATTTTATCGAGCACGTTGCAATGACATTAACACGTAGCATCATTCTGACAATGACAATCGCATTGTCAGATATGTGATCGATGTCGCAACCGCGCGTTGTAATTTTCGTCATCTTATACGCGCAGTGTCCAACTAGATAAACACGTGGACAGGTGTGTTGCCGTCACCGACGTCAGCGCAAACGTAACAGGGGGTCGGAATGTTTTTTTCGAATCGCTTCTTCGCAGGCGAATGGATTCGTGCGGCCTGTAATCTGCATAAAACCATTCGTATTGACAAAAATGCGACACGCATTTTGCACATTTTAGTGCTGCCGATTTTGCTGCACAAGAAGGTGTGCCGATGATACCGCGCGAACTCACTCTAACCACGGTCGGCCTGTCGCTGCATGACGATCTGCTAATCAAATCGCTGCTGCAAATCGTCAATGCCCGCACGCGCGATCGCTGGCATTTTCGCGACGATCTGGAATCCGATGTCGCCTTGTGCGATCCGGGATCTGCGCTGGTGCCAGTGGTACAGAAGCAGGCGCAACGTTACGGCAGTCCGCACTGGGCGGATTCAACTCTGAAGTGCAACACCTGCTGATGTGAAGAGGCGCAGGCGCGGTAGCCTGCACAGCTTCACCGCCAAGTGGAACTGCACATGCA
>JAYVLO010000237.1:0-26148 GCA_043759455.1 Pseudolysobacter sp. | reverse complement strand
TGGCGGCAAGGATTGCCTGATGGCGCTGGATCGTCTGCTCGATGATCCGCAATGGCAGGTGGTCGGCCTGCTGACCACGATCACCGCGCAATTCGATCGGGTCGCGATGCATGGCATCCTCCGCGACGTGTTGCGCGCGCAAGCCGAGGCGCTGGGACTGCCGCTGATCGAGTCCGAGCTGGAATATCCCGCGAGCAACGAGGTCTACGAACGCGCGTTCGCCGCATCGCTGCATGCCGCGCGCGCAACAAACCCCGATTTGAATCACGTTGCGTTCGGCGATCTTTTTCTGGCCGACCTGCGCACTTGGCGCGAAACATTGTTGAAGCGACTGGATTGGCACGCGGTGTTTCCGCTCTGGCACGAACCTACCGCTATTCTCGCGCGCAGATTTCATGCCGCCGGCCACCGCGCCGTGCTGACCTGCGTTGATACCACGCAACTGGCGGCGGATTTCAGCGGTCGCAATTTCGATCCGGCCTTGCTCGACGAACTCCCGGTCGAAGCCGATCCCTGTGGTGAACATGGTGAGTTCCATACCTTGAGTTACGCGGGGCCACGTTTCCGCCAGCCGTTACATTTGCAGCGCGGCGAAAACGTGTTGCGCGACGGTCGTTTCCAGTACAGCGACTTTCTGCTCGATCCGGGTCCGTGGTGATTATTTTTCCGCCTGAAACTTGGGGCGACACGCGCGATTTGTCCCGCGCCACGCCACGTGCAAAGATATGCGACCTAAAAAAGCGCGATACAGGACTGCAGACATGCGATTGCTGGTGGTGGAAGATGATCGAATGATCGGTGCGGGCATTCAGAAAGGCTTGCAGCAGGATGGTTTTACGGTCGAATGGATCGAAGACGGCGTCGCCGCCAAGCTGGCGCTGGAAAAAAATTCGTACGATTTGCTGCTGCTCGATCTGGGCCTTCCAGGCATGGACGGACTGGAACTGCTGGCCGAAGTGCGCCGCACCGGCAAGATCATGCCGGTACTCGTGATCACCGCGCGCGATGCGATTTCCGACCGTATTCAGGGGCTCGATGTCGGCGCCGACGATTACCTGGTAAAACCGTTCGAGCTCGGCGAACTCAGTGCACGCGTGCGGGCGCTGTTGCGCCGCGCCTACGGCAGAAGCGAATCCGATATCCAGTTCGCCAACATCGCGCTTTACGAACGCACGCGGCGCGTCACGCTCGACGGCCAGCCTGTCGAACTCACGCCGCGCGAATTCGATCTGCTGCGCATCCTGATCGAACAACCTGGGCTGGTGCTGACGCGTGCGCAGCTCGAAGAAAGGCTCTACGGCGGCAGTGAGTGCGTCGAGAGCAACCTCATCGAAGTGTATGTGCACGGCCTGCGCAAAAAACTCGGCACCGGCCTGATCAAAACGATCCGCGGCCTCGGCTACATGGCCACTAGCGTGGCGTGAAAACAACCGTAGTCGGCTGCTGACACTACTGCAGTTGTTTGATTTATTCCTTCGATGTCCACCTGGCAGGCAAATCCGAAATGGAAGAAGTGACGATTGATGCCGCCACGGAATCAAATCTTGCGCAAGCACGAGACTGCAAAGCACGCGGCAGACGAGGCTGCCGCCGACCATGCCGCTGCCGCCAAACACTGAAGACCGAGTAGAATAGAGCCGCTGTCACGAGATTTTTTCCGGCTATCGCAAATGGGGCAAATGGATCAAAATCGCGGGCTCCGACGCTGACTATCGAACTTAAACAAACCCATCATGCGTGGCGGTATTAATACTTTTTGTCAGGCGATTTTCCTCTGTGAACTCAGCACATATCGATCAGTTGCACACCGCGCAATCCCGCTGGATCAGCCTCAACATGCGTCGTGGATGCCGCGACGTCGGCGTCGATCGCGATCGCGATAATCAGCCGCGCGATGCCGCATGACGTCCGACTGCCGTTGATGATCTGTTCTCGCCAATCAATGCGCATGGCGCGGCGGGGGCTGTTTACGCTGCTGTTGCTTCTGCTAGTACCCGGATGTGCTGGCTTGCTGCCTAAACCGCCACAGCTTTTGCAGGAAATCCCGCCGTCATGGCGTAATCTGCACGGAACCGATGACGACCTCGGACCCGCACCGGATTTCCGCAGCTGGTGGCGCGCGTTCAACGATGCCGAGCTCGATCGTCTGGTGGATCAGGCGTTGCGCGACAATCTCACGCTCGCGCAAGCCGGCTACCGCGTTCATGCCGCACGCGAGCTGGCATGGCGCACTCAGGCGACTTTCCTGCCGAATCTCAACGTTCATACCATCGCCATACCCAACCCCACCGGGACTGCCAGCTATCTTCAGGCCGGCCCCGACGTAGCATGGGAAATCGGCTTGTTCGGACTTTCGCACAACAGCAATGAAGTCGCGAAAAGCGATATCGGCCTGGCTGAAGCGGATCGTCAAGCCGCACGCGTCTCGCTGGTGGCCGAAGTCGCGCGCATTTACGTGAGCATGCGCTCAGCCCAGCAGCGATTTTTACTGCTCGATCAGATCGTACAAACGCTGCAGCGAAAACTGGTGCTCACGCAGACCCGCATGCAACAGCAACTGGCGACTACGACCGAGCTGCATCGCGCCGAGGCCGAATTGTCGCAAGCGCGAAGCGCGCTGCTCGAACCGCAATCGGCGATCACCCAAACGCAATACCAACTCGCCGTATTGCTCGCACAAACCGAACCCGATCTGTCGCTATCGATCGTCGCGCTGCCGCCGACCCTGCGTGATTTGCGGATCGAGCACACTCCGGCCGATCTGCTGCGCACGCGTCCGGAAATCAAACGCGCGGAACAGGCTGTGCTGAAAAGTGCCGGTGAGCGCGGACTGGCGTGGGCCGATCTTTTCCCGAAGATGACCCTGCATGGTCTGCTGACCTATTCGTTCAAGGAAGGCGGCAAACACGTCGGTGACGTCGACGGAATTTTTTCGATCGGGCCGAGCATCGATATTCCGTTGTTCGACTGGGGTCAGCGTCGCGCCGCTTTGCACGCGCGCGAAGACGAATTGGCGGCATCGCTGCTGGCATATCGCCAGGCGATTCTGGAAGGCATCGCCGAAACCGAAAACGCGCTCGCATTGAACGAGCGGCTGCGCCAACGCGTGGCTCAGGAACAGATCACAATCACCGCGTTGGAACAAGGTGACGCGAGCATGCAGACCGCGCTGCGTCTCGGCCTCGCCGATGGCATTAGCCATGCCGATTCGGCCAATGCATTGCTCCAGGCAAAGTTGCAGTTGGCGCACGCGCAGGAAGCGCACAGCCTCGCCTTTATACTGTTGTACAAAGCACTCGGTGGCGCGCCGCTGCCAGCACCGGATGCCGAGCGATGATCGTCGCCCTCGCCCGCAAAACCCTGATTTACGAATGGCGGCGGTTTTTTCCGGCAGCGTTGGCAGTGGCGTTTTCTGGTCTTCTGCTGCTTATGCAGGCGGCGCTGATTTTCGGCATTTTCAATAGCGCGAGCGTTTATATCCGTGCTTCGCAAGGTGATCTCTGGGTCGGTTATCCGGGCACGCAAAGCATCGAACTCGGGCGCCCGATTTCGAGTGAAGCCGAAATGCTGCTGCGCATGGACAGCAACGTCGCGCAGATCGAACCGTTCCAGTGGCTGGATGGCGACTGGCGCGGACCGGCGAGTCGCGGCGGCGTTTCGGTTTTCATTTCAGGCATCGATCCACGCGCCGACGGTTTGATGTTTGCTTCCGTGCTGCGCGGTGAATTGCGCCAGCGTCTGCTCGAACCCGGCGGCGTGATCGTGGATCGTGCCGATCTCGACAAGCTTGGCCTGAATGTCGGCGACAGCGCCACGATCAATCGCCAGCGCGTGCGCATCGTTGGTGTCGCATCAGGTTTGCGCGCACTCGGCGGCGTGAATATCGTCACCTCGCTGGCAACTGCACGACGCCTCGACAGCGATACCGCAGCGAGCGGCAAGGTCGCGTATTACGTGCTGCGACTGCGCGATCCGATCAGCGCCGAAGCCACACGCTTGCGCTTGAGCAACAACAGCGGCACAAAGCGATTTGCGGTTTGGACACGCGACGAATTTGCACAACGCGCAGTGCGTTACTGGATGTTCGAAACCGGTGCCGGGCTGGGATTCTTGTTTCTCGCCGTCGTCGTATTTCTGGTCGGCGCGGTGATCACCAGCCAGACCTTGATGTCAGCGGTGGCCGGCTCGGTGCGCGAATACGCCACGCTGCATGCGCTCGGTGTGAGTTTTCGGCGCTTGCGCAATGTCGTGCTCGAACAAGCGAGTTGGGTCGGCACGATCGGCCTTCTCATCGGCGGCGCGTTGAGCACGCTGATCATCGCGCTGGCGCGACAGCAGGATGTGCCGGTCGATCTCGATGCGCTGACCGTGCTCGCATGCGGCGTGCTGGTGATGGGCATCGCGCTGGTCTCCGGCTTGATGGCGGTTCGCGCTTTGCGACATGCCGATCCCGCGACATTGCTGCGCTGATATCGCGATGACCACGCTGACTATCGAAGCCGAAGCGCTGCACAAATCGTTCCTCTCCGGACGCGTGCGCAGCGATGTATTGCGTGGACTTTCGATCGGCATCGCTGCAAGCGAGCTGACCCTGATTTCCGGTCCGTCGGGCTGCGGCAAAAGCACATTGCTGGCGATCCTCAGCGGATTGCTGCGCCCGGATTCGGGCCGCGTGCGAGCACTCGGCGAAGATCTCTGGCGTTTGTCGCCAACCGCGATGGAACGCTTTCGTTTGCGCCATACTGGTTTCGTGTTCCAGGGCTTCAATCTTTTTCCCGCACTCACCGCGCTCGAGCAAGTGATGCTGCCACTCGGTTATCTCGGCATGCCGCGGGCGAAGGCGCGTGCACGCGCGATAGCGACGCTCGATGAAGTCGGCTTATCGAGTCGCAGTCGTCTGCGTCCGATCGAATTATCCGGCGGCGAGAAACAGCGCGTCGCTATTGCGCGCGCGCTGGCCAAGGAACCCGAGCTGCTATTCGTCGATGAACCGACCAGCGCGCTCGATGCCGAAAACGGTACGCTGGTGATCGGTATGCTGCATCATATTGCGCGTATCCACGCCACCACCGTGTTGTGCGTGAGCCACGATCCGCGCCTGATCGCGTACTCGGATCGCGTGCTGAAAATGGAAGACGGCAAGATACTTTCCGACCTGCGCACCAGCGTTTCGACCGGCGCGACAGCTTTTCACGAGGCACATTCAAAATGACGTCACCCAGATCGATCGGCGGATTCGTAATACTGCTCGCGCTGTGCCTGAGCGCATGTTCCAGTGGCGAACACGCCGCCGGACAAGCCCATGCCGCAACACCGCCGCCAGCGAGCCCGTATATTGCGATGGCGCGTGGCTCGGTCGATGTCGAAGGGGGCCTGATTCGCATCACCGCCGAACGCGACGGCGTGATCAAGCAGGTCAATGCCGAAGACGGCGATGTGGTTACGGCCGGTCAGGTTTTGGCAGTGATGGACGAGCGTCAGGCGCAGATCGCGGTAGACATCGCCCAAGCCGAACTCGATCAGGCCAGCGCGCAAACCAAGGTGCTGGAGGCAAAATTGCCCGATGCCAAACAGCGTGCACAGCGTCTGCTCGCCGCGGCGAAAGAGGGGGCAGCTACCGGCCAGGCTGCGGACGATGCTAAAGGCGAAGCGACCTTGCTTGCGGCCGAAATCAACGCCGCCAAAGCCACCGCGGCAGTCGCCGCAAAGCATCTGGAAAATGCGCGTTACGAAGCCGAGCGCCGCACCTTGCGGGCGCCATTCGCCGGACGTATCGTGCGTCGTAACGTGCATGTCGGCGACAGCGTGTTGGCGCAATCTGCCACCGAATTATTTCAGCTGCTGCCGGATCGTCCATTGATCGTGCGCGCCGAACTCAACGAGGCATTTGTCGACAAGGTGCATCCCGACATGCAAGCCGAAATCGTGCGCGACGGCGATGACAGCAAAACCTACAGCGCGCGCGTAATTCGGATCGGGGCAATATTCGGACCGGGCAAACACATTGATGATCCAGAAGCGCGCCCGGATGAACGCGATGTCGAATGTGTGCTGCTATTACAGGACAAAGATCTGCGCATCGGACAGCGCGTGCTGGTGCGTTTCAAGCACTAACCGCGCACCGCGATGCTCAGGGTAAATCCTGGCCGTCGTCATCCGATTCCGGCGTGATTTCATCTTCCTTCGGCAACACGATTTCACTCAGGTTTGCGGCGTGCAATTGGCTGTTCAGGGCAATCAAATCGTGATCCTTCAATACCTGCCATTGGCTTAGCGCTTTGCTGAGCAAACCATCGTAAATTTCCCAGGCCTGACGTTGTGGTTCGGTCGGCGCGCGGTCGGTATTTTCAATATCGCTGGTGATGCCGATCAGCACCTCGCCAATCGCTGCAAGGTTGGTCGCACCCTCACCAGCGCTGTTGATCAATAGCGCCGCTTTGCCATCGAGTGCATTCAGCGCTGTGCTCAACGAACCTTTTTTCTGGCTAGAAACCAGCGCAGTTTTCAGAGCGCCGATTTGTTTGCGCACGGCACGGATTTCGCCGTGGCCGGTGTAGTCACGCTTCAACGCGGCACCTAGCGCGACCGAAAAATCGGCGGCTTGTTTCAGCGCCGCAGGATCGACATCGACGCGCGGATCGGCCAGCACTTTCAGCGATGCGTGATATTCCTGAGCATCAACACGCATCACAATGTCGTAATCTCCGGGCAACACCAATCCTCCCTGCGGTGTGATCGGCGCGTTTTTTCCCCAGGTCGCCGCGATGCTGTAGCCGTACTGGATCGCTTGCGGACGCGCGTAACGCAGATCCCAGACAAACCGGTGCGCACCGGCAGTAGCCGCAAGTTGCGCGGGTGGCTTGATCCATTGCGCATCGAAATATCGCGCGACCGCCGGCGTGCTTTCCGGTTTGTCGCTGGCGAAACGACGCAGAATTTTACCCGCACCATCGCGAACTTCGAGCACCATCGGTGAATGTGCATTTGCGACGAGCGAATAGTCGATCACCGCGCCATCGGGCGGATTGCTGCCGAGCGGCGTTTCTGGCGGCAACGGCGTATCGCCATTCTGATTCGCGCGTAACCGATACGCTGGCGCAGGCTGAAACAAACGCGTCTGCATCGCGGACGGATCGAGCTGACGCAATACACTCACATCGTCGAGCAGCCAGATCGAGCGCCCTTGCGTAGCGGCAATCAGATCGTTGCCATGCACCAGCAAATCGCGCACCCAGGTATGCGGCAGATCGTGTTGCAGCGACTGCCAATTGTCGCCATCGTCGAACGAAACAAACACGCCGTTCTCGGTGCCGGCATACAGCAAACCCTTGCGCACGGGGTCGCCACGCACGACGCTGACAAATCGATTCGACGGCAATCCG
Organism: Pseudolysobacter sp.; assembly: GCA_043759455.1. Lineage (GTDB taxonomy): Bacteria > Pseudomonadota > Gammaproteobacteria > Xanthomonadales > Rhodanobacteraceae > Pseudolysobacter. The sequence goes on along the minus strand of JAYVLO010000237.1, from coordinate 18,766 downwards.
TGCGTAATCTCGGCCCAGGTTTTGCCGTAGTCATGGGTGCGATAAACATGCGGGACAAAACGGTCTTCGCGATGATCGTCCGCCGCCGCGTAAGCCGTACCGGCCTGCAGTGCGGACGGGTCAATGCTGCTGACCTGCACCCAGTTCGGCAACTGCGGCGGCGTGATCGCAGTCCACTGTTTGCCGCCGTCGCGAGTGAGTTGAATGCGGCCATCGTCGGTGCCGATCCAGATTTCATCGTTGTCGCGCGGCGACGGCGCGATCGTGTAGATCAGGCCAAAGCCGCAACGACGCGCGTCCGCTAAACTCAGATCGCCTTCCGCGCATTTTTTGTCCGTGCCGGATTTCGCCGACAAATCCGGACTGATGGTTTGCCAATGGCGGCCCTGATCGAGGCTGCGAAACAGCACCTGCGCGCCTTGATACAACGCATACGGCGGTTTGGCCGAAAGCGCGATCGGGGTGATCCAGGTGTAGCGATATTTGACGTCCGTGGCGCGTTTGCCGTAGCTCGATACTGGCCACGGCGTAATGTTCTGGGTGATACCGGTGCGCGCATCCCAGCGCGTCAACCGCCCGCCCAAGCCGCTGCCGTAGACAATGTTCGGATCGAGCGGATCGGGCAGATCGTAATCGCGCTCGTCGGCACCAACCGGATGCCAATCGCGAAAACTCAGCGCGCCGTAATCGCTGCGACTCGAAATCGCGACGGTGCCGCTGTCCTGTTGGCCGGAATAAATCCAGTAGGGAAATCGATTGTCGGCACCGAGATGGTAGAACTGCCCGGTCGGCTGGTTGTACCAGCTGCTCCAGCTTTTGCCGCCGTTGACACTGATCACCGTGCCTTGATCGCTAGCAGTGACGAGGTGATCGGGGTGCTTCGGATTGATCCAGACGAAGTGGTAATCATCGCCGCCTGGCGCACCCTTGATGATCTCGAACGTCTTGCCGCCATCGGTGGAACGGCGAATCGATTGGCCAACGGTGTAGATGGTGTCGGGATCGTTAGCTGCCACCGTCAAGCGCGAGGAATACCAACTGGCGAAGGCCTTGGTCGGATTGATGTATGACCAGTTCGCACCCGCATCATCGGAGCGATACAAGCCGCCTTTCGTACCGCCATCCACGGACGCATACACGCGCGCGCCGCCGGCCGTGTGCGCAACCGCGAGGCCGATGCGACCGAGCTTGCCCTCCGGCCAGCCCTTGCCAGTGAGCAGCGTCCAGCTCTGACCGCCATCGCTGGATTTGTAGATGCCGCTATGACTGCCGCTGATCGGCGTGAAATAACTCAACCACGGATAGTTGCGCGCCTGCCAGGCAGACGCGAAGATCGTGTTTGCGTCCGCGGGATCAGCAGCCAGATCGACCACGCCGGTATCGGCATTGATCGCGAGTGTGTGTTGCCAGGTTTTGCCGCCATCGCTGCTGCGAAAGATTCCGCGTTCGGGATTCGGGCCGAAGATGTGTCCGAGCGCGGCAACGACCACGACGTCAGGATTTTTCGGATCGATCAGGATCGCACCGATATGTCGCGTCGTTTCGAGACCAATGTGCTGCCAGGTTTTGCCGCCATCCACGGATTTGTACATGCCGTTGCCCGCTGCGATATCGTAGCGCGGCTCGGGCTGGCCAGTACCTACATAGATGATCTGCGGATTCGATGGCGCAATGGCGATGGCACCGATTGACGCATCCGGTTGCTCATCGAAAATCGGTTGCCAGGTCTGTCCGGCATCGATGGTTTTCCAGACACCACCATCGGCCGCACCGAACAGGAAGGTATTCGGCTGATCGGGAATACCGACCGCCATCGTGCTCCAGCCAGCGCGAAACGGGCCGACCAGGCGCCAATGCAATCCATCCAGTGCGCTATCTGCTGCGGGCTGCGCGTGCGCAAACATCGAAAAAAGCGCGAGCAAAAAAACAACACGGCCAGAACGAAACAAAAAACAGAGGTGGCGCATCAACATCAGCAAATCCTCGCATAGCGAATCATCGGAATTGCGCAAGTCTACGCCATCGCCGCTCAACGCGGGACGTGCCGGAACACACATGACGATGCGTCAAAAACAGCAATTGCAGAAACAAATAAAGCACTTGCTGCGGGTGCAGAAAGTGCTTTATCGGGATGCCGGTCCAGCGTGCGGATCAGGATAGAGATTTTCCTGCTCGTGCATGCGGCGCGAGCAAACGCGATTCAACTCTTCGACTTTACCGGCGCCTTGGGCGCAGGAGCATGCGTACGCTTGTTCGCTGCAACCGAGTGCGTTGGTGATCGCGTCGTCTTGGCGTGAGGCGCCGGCGTGGTGTGATGGGCTGCGACGACGCTGCGATGCGTGGCGGTTGCACGGTGGCTCGCGGCGTGGGTAGTCGTGGTATGTTTTTTTGCGGCTGTATTATGCGTCGTTGCATTGTGCGCAGCGGCATGGGTCGCAGGTGTTTTATGCGGCGCCGTGGCCGCAATGGCCTGACCGGAAACGCTTGCGATGCTAGCCAATACGATTGCCTTGAATACTGCTCTCATTTTTTTCCTCGTTATCGTGATTTTTTGATTTGACTCTATTGCAGCTTTCACTCGCGCGTCGCCAGCAGACCGCTGCCGCGTTTGCGCACGATCAACATCGCGATTTCCAGCGACTGTTCGTAATTCAAACGCGGATCGACACTGGATTTATAGGCGCGCTCCAGATCGATTTCAGTCAGATCACGCGCGCCGCCCATGCATTCGGTGACGTTCTCGCCGGTCAATTCCAGATGCACGCCGCCGAGGCGCGTGCCGGCAGCGGCGTGAATATCGAAAGCGTGATCGAGTTCGGCGCGGATGTTTTCGAAGCGCCGCGTCTTGATTCCGTTGGCCAGCGATTCGCCGTTGCCGTGCATCGGATCGCTGATCCACAAAACCTTGCGACCGGCGTTTTTCACCGTCTCCAGCAAGACCGGCAAATGTTCCTGAATCTTGCTCGCGCCCATGCGATGGATCAGCGTGAGGCGACCGGGTTCGTTATCCGGATTGAGCGCATCAATCACGCGCAGCAACTGATCGGGCGTGACCGACGGCCCCACCTTGACGCCGATCGGATTGCGAATGCCACGACAATACTCCAGATGTGCGCCTTCCATATCGGCGGTGCGCATGCCGATCCACGGAAAGTGCGTCGACAGATTGAACCAGCCCCACTGGCGCGGCACCTGGCGCGTCTGTGCTTGTTCGTAGTGCAGCACCAATGCTTCGTGCGACGTATAGAAATCGACGCGACCATAACTACCGATCGGCTCTCCTGCGAGCGTTTCCATGAAACGCAGCGAGTCGCCGATCGATTCGACCATGCGCCGATATTCGACCGCGAGCGGCGAGTGGGCGACCCACTCCAGATCCCAATATTCCGGGTGATGCAGATCGGCGAATCCGCCGTCGATCAACGCACGCACAAAATTCATCGTCATCGCTGACTTGGCGTGACCTTCGATCAAACGCTGCGGATCGGCGCGACGCGCGGCAACGGTGAACTCTGCGCTGTTGACGATATCGCCACGATAACTCGGCAGCGTGACGCCATCGCGTGTTTCCATCTCTGTCGAACGCGGTTTGGCGTATTGGCCGGCGAAACGCCCGACCCTGACGACCGGCAACTTGAGTCCGTGCACCAGCACCAGACTCATCTGCAGCAGCACCTTCAACCGATTCGAAATCAGCGCGGAATTGCAGTCGGCAAAACTCTCGGCGCAGTCACCACCTTGCAACATGAAACAACGGCCATCAGCCGCATCGGCGAGCTTGCGTTTGAGCGCGAGCACTTCCCACGATGTCACCAGCGGCGGCAGCTCGCTGAGCTGCGCCAAAGCGTGACGAAGCTCCGCCTGATCGTCATACGCAGGCTGCTGGATGGCACGCTTTGCCTGCCATGACGCCGGCGACCAATTCAGGGATTCGCGTACCGGGGTGATGTTGCGTTCAACGGACTTCATGCGGATTCTCATTGCGCTTAGTTAATGCTGCACTGCGTTATGATAAGCATAATGCCACAGCACGCGCGCTACGCAAGTAGATGGGTTTTGCGATCAATAACGCCACGGCCGGCGGAAGCCTGCCCACAGGGCGCCGAGGCTCAGCGCAACATAACTGATCAGCGTCCAGCCCGGCATCGATAGGCCTAACAGGGTCCAATTGATTTCCGCGCATTCACCGGATCCGGTAAACACCATCTTGAGCGTTTTGCCGATCGGAAACGCGTCGAGCATGTAACTCAATCCGGGGCCGCAATCCGGCACCTGATCCTTGGGCAAATGTTGCAGCCAGAGATGGCGCGTGGCGATGGCGATGCCAACGAGCCCGGCCAGTAGCACGAGCAATGCATAGATTCGGCGCCCCGCTCCGATCGGACCATGCAGCGCGCCGATCAGGAAAAACACACCCATGGCAATAAATGCAACGCGTTGAAAAATACACAACGGACACGGATCGACATTCAACTGATACTGCGAATACAAAGCGTATGCGAGCAAAGCCGCGCAGACCAGAAAACCGGCGGTGAACTGGGTACGAAACGACCAGAGAACTGGATTGAACATGGTTTATCTCACTGATTAAACGGGACTCACGACTGACCGCAGTTATGCGTTGCCGTTCCGTGCTCATGCGACCAACGGAGTCGCAGCTGCGCCAGAGTGTAATCGCGAAACGCCAGAATCTGGAAATTTGGCATTCGCATAACGCAACGGCCCCGGTCAGTTTCCCGACCAGGGCCGTTGCTTGCCACGCATGAACCCGCTTATTCGGCGGCTTCGGCGCCTTCAGCCGCAACCTTTGGGCGATCCACAAGTTCGACATAGGCCATTGGTGCTGCATCACCCACGCGGAAGCCGCATTTTAGGATACGCAAATAACCACCGGGACGCTCGCGGTAACGCGGGCCGATCTCGACGAACAACTTGCCGACGGCAACTTTGTCGCGTAGACGTGCAAACGCAAGACGACGATTGGCAACGCCATCGGTCTTGGCCAGCGTGATCAACGGTTCGGCAATACGGCGCAGTTCTTTCGCCTTGGGCAGCGTGGTGCGGATCAGCTCATGCTTGAACAGCGAGGCGGCCATGTTCTTGAACATGGCTTCGCGGTGACTGCTGGTGCGATTGAGTTTGCGTCCGGATTTCTGGTGGCGCATGGTCGTGTGTCCTGTTCTTGTTTCGTGTTACAGCATCTGCAAGCCGTGCTGCAGATTGGCCGGTGGCCAGTTCTCCAGCTTCATACCGAGAGACAAGCCACGTGTGTGCAACACGTCCTTGATTTCGGTAAGCGACTTCTTGCCCAGGTTGGGCGTCTTCAACAATTCGACTTCCGTGCGCTGCACCAGATCACCGATGTAATAGATGCTCTCGGCCTTGAGGCAGTTGGCCGAACGCACCGTCAATTCGAGATCATCGATCGGACGCAACAACACCGGATCCACACCCGCCTTGTCGGTTGCTGCACCTTCGCTTTCGCGACGCGTGAAGTCGCCAAATACGGACAGCTGGTCCTGCAGAATCTCGGCGGCTTTACGCACCGCAGCTTCTGCATCGATGGTGCCATTGGTTTCAACGTCGAGCACCAGCTTGTCGAGATCGGTACGCTGTTCGACACGCGCACTCTCGACTTCGTATGCAACACGGCGGACGGGGCAGAATGAAGCATCGAGCTGCAGGCGACCGATCGGATGCGCTTCTTCATCCGGACGACGACGGCTGGTAGCCGGCTGATAACCGACGCCACGCGTGATGCGCAGGCGCATGCTCAGCGTGATGTCTTTGGTCAGGTGGCAGATGACGTGATCGGGATTGATGATCTCGACATTGTGATCGACCTTGATGTCGCCGGCGGTGACAACGCCCTTGCCTTTGCGGCTCAGAGTGAGGTTTGCTTCATCCTGGCCGTGCATGCGAATCGCAACATCTTTCAGGTTCAGCAGGACTTCGATGACGTCTTCCTGCAAACCTTCAAGCGTCGTGTACTCATGCAACACGCCATCGATTTCTACCTCGATGATGGCCGCACCAGGAATGGACGACAGCAGAACACGCCTCAGGGCGTTGCCCAAGGTGTGACCGAAGCCACGCTCAAGCGGCTCCACGATAACTTTGGCGCGATTTGCGCCGATACGCTCGACGTGAATGTCACGCGCGCGCAGTACGGTTGTTGGCGACGCTGCCATGAACCACGCTCCGGATAAAAAACTAGAAACTGGGTGGATGTTTCGGCCAGAGGAAACTCTGGCGGAGATAACACATCCTTGCATTACGTTGCAGCAAGCCCGAACCAGCCGGGCCGTTGGCTTACTTGGAATACAATTCGATGATCAGGTTTTCGTTGATGTCGCTTGGAAGATCACTGCGTTCCGGATGCGCCTTAAACGTGCCGCTGAATTTCTTCGCGTCCGTCTCGATCCATGCGGGAATCAGATCCATTTCCTGCGACAAGGTCAGCGCTTCCTGGATGCGCAATTGACTGCGCGACTTTTCCACGACCGCGACCAGATCACCTGGTTTAATCTGGTAAGAAGGCAGGTTGACCTTCTTGCCATTGACTTCAATCGACTTGTGCGCGACCAACTGACGTGCCTGCGCGCGGGTAACTGCAAAGCCCATGCGATAGACGACGTTGTCGAGGCGGCATTCCAGCAAGCGCAGCAAATTCTCGCCGGTATTACCCTTGAGGTTTGAGGCCTTGGCGTAATAGTTGCGGAACTGACGCTCAAGCAAACCGTAGATGCGCTTGACCTTTTGTTTCTCACGCAACTGCACGGCGTAGTCGGACAGACGCGCGCGCTTGTTGGCGCCGTGCTGGCCGGGCTTGGTTTCGAGCTTGCACTTCGAATCGAGCGCGCGTGCTGGGCTCTTGAGGCTCAGATCGGCGCCTTCACGACGGGCGAGCTTACAGGTGGGACCGATATAACGTGCCATGGTCGCTTCTCCTTACACGCGGCGACGTTTGGGCGGACGACATCCGTTATGCGGAATTGGCGTCACGTCCAAGATATTGGTGATCTTGTAGCCGATCGCATTCAGCGAGCGCACCGCAGATTCACGACCAGGACCAGGGCCCTTAATACGTACTTCGAGCGATTTCAGGCCGTATTCCTGAGCTGCCTTGCCCGCTTTCTCGGCTGCGACCTGCGCAGCGAAAGGCGTGCTCTTGCGTGAGCCACGGAATCCCGCGCCACCCGCCGTAGCCCACGACAGGGCATTTCCCTGGCGATCAGTAATAGTCACCACCGTGTTGTTGAACGATGCCTGCACGTGGCAGATACCGTCGGTAACAATACGTTTGACTTTCTTTTTGGTCTTTGCAGCAACCGGCTTATTCATAGTCGGGCATTTGCCTTATTTCTTGATGGCGCGACGCGGACCCTTGCGGGTGCGGGCGTTGGTGCGGGTACGCTGGCCACGCATCGGCAAGCCGCGGCGATGACGCAGACCACGATAGCAGCCCAGATCCAGCAGGCGCTTGATGCTCATGCCAACTTCGCGACGCAGGTCACCTTCAACGGTGAACTTCGCCACTTCCTGGCGCAACTTATCGACTTCAGACTCAGTCAGCGACTTGATTTTAGTCGCCGGATTGACACCAGCAGAAACGCAAACCTTCTTGGATCGCGTGCGGCCAATGCCGAAAATGCTTTGCAGACCGACCCAGACATGTTTCTGAACCGGCAGGTTGACACCTGCAATGCGCGCCATGTAGATATCTCCGATAACGCCCTAAAGCGCAGTGAACTTCCAATTATACCTTGGATTATCCGAAACTGAAAGCCTAGATTACGACTTTGTTGCGAACACCCGATTCGAATACAAATTTGCGGTGATACAGCTCAGCGAACCGAGCCGCTGCGGCCGTATCCCTTGAGGTTTGCCTTTTTCAGCAGACCTTCGTACTGATGCGACACCAGATGTGCCTGCACCTGTGCAGTGAAATCCATCACTACCACAACCACGATCAATAGCGATGTACCGCCGAAGTAAAAAGGCACGTTCCACGTCGAGCGCATTATTTCCGGCACCAAGCAAACGATGACCAGGTAAATCGCGCCCGCACAGGTCAAGCGGGTCAAAACGGCATCGATGTACTCGGCAGTGGATTTACCGGGGCGAATACCCGGAATCAATGCCCCCGACTTTTTCAAATTCTCGGCAGTCTCATTCGAGTTGAATACAAGCGCCGTATAGAAAAAAGCGAAGACCGTAATCAAGGTCGCATACAACAACATGTGCAGCGGTTGACCCGGAGACAGCGACGCCGTGAACGTTTGCAACCAACGTATATCCGTGCCATTGCTGAACCAACTCGCGGCCGTTGCAGGAAACAGCAAAAGACTGGACGCGAAGATCGCCGGAATAACGCCTGCCATGTTCAACTTGAGCGGCAGATGCGAACTCTGGTTCATATACGCGCGACCACCGCCCTGGCGCCTCGCGTAGTTAACCGTAATGCGTCGCTGCCCGAGCTCGACAAACACCACAAAAGCAGTAACCAGTAACACAAGCGCTGCGACCAGAAGCACTTGGAACGCATTCAATTCACCGTTCTGTACCATCGTCAGCGTATGCACGACTGCTGCTGGCAAGCCAGCGACGATACCCGCGAAAATCAGCAGCGAGATGCCGTTGCCGATACCGCGTTCGGTAATTTGTTCACCGAGCCACATCAGAAACATGGTGCCGCCGGTAAGCGCTATTACGGCGGTGAATACAAATCCGGCACCGGGATTGAACACTACTCCACCCTGATGCTGCAAAGCAGTAGCAACACCGAATGACTGAAACAAGCATAAGAATACGGTGCCATAACGCGTGTACTGCGTTAACTTGCGACGACCCGACTCGCCTTCCTTGCGTAGAGCCTGAAAGCTCGGTAGCACCGAACCGAGCATCTGCACGATGATGGAAGCGGAAATGTAGGGGACGATGGACAGCGCAAAGATCGAGAAGCGAGCTAGCGCACCACCAGAAAACATGTTGAACATGTCGACGATGCCACCGCCCGACTGCATGAATTTCGCCATGGCTTCGGAGTTCACGCCCGGTACGGGAATGAAGGAACCCAGACGAAACACGATCAACGCGCCAATCACGAACAGGATGCGCTGCTTGAGCTCGGTCAGCTTACCGAGTCCGGCGAGCGTATTTGCTTGCCCTGTAGCCACGCCTTACTCCACGCTGCCGCCGGCGGCAATAATCGCCGCCTTCGCGCCAGCCGTGATTGCCACGCCGCTTACCGTAAGCGCGCGAGTAATCTCGCCCTTTTTGACGATCTTGGCACTTTGCGCACGGTTATCGATCAAGCCGGCCGCTTTCAGCGTCGAAAAATCGATGACGGTGATGTCGAGCGCTTCAAGCCGGTACAACAAGACTTCGCACACATCGTGTTTGGTCTTGGAGCGGAAGCCAACCTTCGGCAAACGACGTTGCAACGGCATCTGGCCGCCTTCGAAGCCGGCTTTGACCTTGCCTTTGCCGGAGCGTGCGAACTGACCCTTGTGACCGCGGCCGGCAGTTTTGCCGAGGCCGGAGCCGATACCACGACCGACGCGGGTGCGAACCTTGCGTGCACCGACAGCGGGTTTGAGCGTATTGAGACGCATGATGTATTACTCCAGAATTCGTTGCGAGCAGCGCTTAAGCGCTTTCTTCCACACGTACCAGATAACTAACCTGGTTGATCAAACCGCGCACGGATGGACTGTCTTTGAGTTCCGACACGGAATTCAGCTTGCGCAAACCCAATGCTTTGACGCTCAAACGGTGACGCTCTTGGCAGCTATTGGTGCTCTTGACCAGACGCACACGCACGGTCTTATGTTCGGATTTCTTGGTCTTAGCCATGACCCATCACCTCTTGCACGGTTTTGCCACGCTTGGCGGCGATGCTCTGCGGCGAGTTCATTGCCTTCAGGCCCTTGATGGTTGCACGCACCAGATTGATCGGGTTGCGTGAACCGACGGCTTTCGCCAACACGTTCTTAACACCGACCACTTCAAGCACGGCGCGCATTGCACCGCCCGCAATAACACCGGTACCTTCGGACGCCGGCTGCATGTAAACACGCGCCGCGCCATGGTTGGCCTTGATCGCATACCACAAGGTGCCCTGATTCAACTGCACCGGCGCCATGTTGCGACGTGCACGTTCCATCGCTTTCTGGATCGCGACCGGCACTTCTTTTGCCTTGCCGTAACCGAAACCGACCTTGCCATCGCCATCGCCAACAACGGTCAACGCGGTGAACGTCATCTGACGTCCGCCCTTGACGGTCTTGGCAACACGATTAACGGCGATCAATTTCTCCAGCAGCCCATCGGCGCTTTCACGTTCGTTCGTTGACATATTTCGTTCCTTTGCTTGCCACAATGGGCAACGTTGCTTACGGCTTGGCCGCTTAGAGTTGTGTAGCTCCGAAGAGCTGGGTATTGCCTAGAACAAATTTAGAACTTCAGGCCACCTTCACGCGCGGCATCGGCCAACGCTTGAATACGTCCGTGGTAACGAAAACCCGAACGGTCGAATGCAACCACTTCGATGCCCGCGGCGCGAGCCTTCTCGGCGATCGCCTTGCCGACAGCGGCCGCAGCCGCCTTGTTCTTGGTGCCTTTCAAGCCATCCACAACAACTTTCTGCAAAGTCGACGCCGCTGCGATCACGGTATCGCCCGAAGCGGAAATAACCTGCGCGTACAAATGCTGACCGGTGCGATGCACGGTAAGGCGCGCCACATTGAGCTTGCGAATGTGCGCACGCGTGGTTTTGGCGCGGCGCAGTCTTGCAATATTCTTTTCCATAACAGTCTCCGTGAAGCGGATCGGCATTCGGAAAGTCTGGCCACAAGTGAGCAGACTCCTGCGGAAGAAACCGCGTTACGCCTTCTTGGCTTCTTTCAGGGTGATCTTCTCGCCGGCGTAACGTACACCTTTGCCCTTGTAGGGTTCCGGTGGACGGAAAGCACGGATCTTCGCCGCAACTTGGCCGACACTCTGCTTGTCACAACCTTGGATGATGACTTCCGTTTGTGTCGGAGTCACCAAGGTGATTCCTTCAGGCGCCTTGAATACAACCGGATGGGAAAAACCCAAGGTCAGATTCAAATCCTTGCCAGCCATGGTGGCACGATAACCGACGCCGACGAGTTCGAGCTTACGCTCATAACCCTGACTGACACCATGCACCATGTTGTATACGAGCGCTCGTGTTGTGCCGGCCATCTTGGTGCTGCCGTTTTCGTCGTGGGTCGAAAATGTGACTTCGCCATTCTCGACCACCACACCGGTACCAGGCAGCATCGCAAGTTTCAGCGTGCCTTTAGGGCCTTTGACGGTGATCGAACTATCCTTGACGGCGCACTCAACCCCTTTGGGGAGTGCAACCGCTTTCTTTGCTACGCGTGACATGGATATTCTCCGAACTTAGGCGACGGTGCCGATGATTTCGCCGCCGAGACCCTTCGAACGCGCTTGCGCGTCCGTCATGATCCCGGACGAGGTCGTCACGATCGAAATACCCAGACCACCCAATACCTTCGGCAATTCATCCTTGCCGCGATACTGGCGCAGGCCGGAACGGCTAACGCGTTGCAGATGATCGATGGCCGGCTTACCATCGAAATACTTGAGCGCAATTTCGAGCTCTGCCTTGTTGCCCTCGGCCTTGGTAACCTGGGCGTCGCGGATATAACCTTCATCCTTGAGGACCTTGGCAATCGCTACCTTGGTCTTGGACGACGGCATACGCACTGCCACTTTGGCCGTAGCCTGGGCGTTGCGAATGCGCGTAAACATATCGGCGATCGGATCTGTCATGCTCATAAGTCTATTCCTTCCTTACCAGCTGGCTTTGCGCAAGCCGGGCACGTCACCACGCATCGTGGCTTCGCGCAACTTGTGCCGGCCAAGACCGAACTTGCTGTATACGCCGCGCGAGCGACCGGTCAGTTCACAGCGATTACGCTGGCGAACGGGACTGGAGTCACGCGGAAGTTTCTGGATCTTCGTCTGCGCCGCCATCTTGTCCTCATAGGACGATTTGGGACTCATCACGATTGCTTTCAGTTCTGCGCGTTTGCTGGCAAATTTTGCCACCAGTTTGGTGCGCTTTCTTTCGCGCATCACCATGCTTGTCTTGGCCATAGCCGGTTTATCCTGTTGCGAATTGGTGCGTGATTAATTGCGGAAAGGGAAACTGAAGGCTTCCAGCAATGCCTTGGCTTCCTCATCGGTCGCTGCGGTCGTGGCGATGGAAATATCCATGCCGCGCAATGCGTCGATCTGATCGAAATCGATCTCAGGAAAGATGATCTGTTCCTTGATCCCCATATTATAGTTGCCACGGCCGTCAAACGCACGACCATTCACACCGCGGAAGTCGCGAACACGCGGCAAGGCAATGTTGACGAGGCGATCGATGAACTCGTACATGCGGTTACGCCGTAAAGTCACCTTGCAGCCGATCGGCCAGCCATCACGAATCTTGAAAGTAGCGATCGATTTGCGCGCCAGCGTCGAGACCGGCTTCTGACCGGCGATTTTGGCCATATCCGCGAGTGCAAAATCGAGCACCTTCTTGTTACCGACCGCCTCGCCCACGCCCATGTTCAGCGTGACCTTGGTGATCCGCGGCACTTGCATGATGTTGGCATAACCAAAGCGTTCCATCAGCTTCGGCACCACTTCATCTTTGTAGAATTTTTCCAGACGTACCATGACTATATTCCTTACGCGTCAACTACTTCGCCCGATGCGCGGAAAACGCGCACCTTGCGGCCGTCGTCGAGCTTCTTGAAACCCACGCGTTCGCCTTTATTGGCTGCGGAGTTGAATAGCATGACGTTGGAGATGTGGATGGAAGCCTCACGCTCGACGATACCGCCTGGCTGATTGGCCTGGGGATTCGGCTTCGTGTGGCGCTTGATCAGGTTGATGTTCTGCACTACAAGACGTTCACCGTCCACGCGCAGCACTTCGCCTTTCTGGCCTTTGTTTTTTCCGGTAATCACGACAACCTGATCACCTTTGCGAATACGGTTCATAACGTAACTCACTTTTCCAATAGAGCGCGTTTACTTTCGCTCTTGGTTAGTCCGGTAATACTTCCACAACCCTGGCTTGCGCCGCCCCCTTAGTTCAAGGGCACTCAAAAAGCTAAGCTCTGGTTCCTGATTCCCTGTTCCCAGGCTTTACAACACTTCTGGCGCGAGCGAGACGATCTTCATGAACTTCTCGGTCCGCAATTCGCGCGTTACCGGGCCAAAAATACGTGTGCCGATTGGCTCGAGTTTGTTGTTCAGCAAAACGGCGGCATTGCCATCGAAGCGGATCAAAGATCCGTCTGGACGACGAACGCCCTTGCGAGTGCGCACGACAACGGCGTCATACACTTCACCTTTCTTTACCTTACCGCGCGGAATGGCTTCCTTGATCGACACCTTGATGATGTCGCCAATGTGGGCGTAACGACGCTTGGAACCGCCGAGCACCTTGATGCACATCAGTTCTCGCGCACCGCTATTATCCGCCGCGGCCAATGTGGTCTGCATTTGAATCATGGCAAACTCCTAAATATCGAGCCAGCGGTTACTGCGCGGCGCGCGTGAGTATTTCAACCACGCGCCAGTTTTTTGTTTTCGACAGCGGTGCACATTCAGCGATACGCACGACGTCACCTTCATGGCACTCGCCCTTTTCATCATGGGCGTGCACCTTGGTCGAACGACGGATGATCTTGCCGTACAGCTTGTGCTGCACCTGGCGTTCAAGCAGCACCGTCACGGTCTTCTGCATTTTGTTGCTGACTACGCGGCCTTCGACCGTGTGCAGTGCTTTCTGATTATCACTCATCACGAATCGCCTTATTTCTTGTCAACTGCTGTCGCGGATACGAGCAGCGTCTTGATCTGTGCAATCTCGCGCCGGACACGCTTGAACTGGTGCGTCTGGGTCTGTTGTCCGGCACCGCGCTGCATGCGCAAATTGAACTGCTCTTTGCGCAGGTCAAGAAGATGCGTATTGAGATCCGCAGCAGATTTCTTGCTAAGTTCTTTGAATTCCATCACAGCACCGTTCGGCTAACAAACTGCGTCTGCACCGAAAGCTTGGCGGCGGCCAGGCGGAATGCCTCGCGCGCGCTGCTTTCGTCAACGCCTTCTATTTCATACAGCATGCGACCCGGCTGGATCACTGCCACCCAAAATTCCACATTACCCTTACCGTTACCCATACGTACTTCGATCGGCTTGCGGCTGATCGGCTTGTCCGGGAAAACGCGAATCCACAGCTTGCCGCCGCGCTTAACGAAACGTGTCACGCAGCGGCGCGCGGCCTCGATCTGACGCGCGGTGATATGTCCGTGCGTGATGGCCTTGAGGCCGTACTCGCCGAAGCTCACCTTGTTGGCAACATAACTCAGACCGTGGTTGCGGCCTTTGTGCATCTTGCGATATTTGGTGCGATTAGGTTGCAACATGACTCAAACTCCTACTTCGCGCCTTGACGATGTTCGCGTGGTTCACGCGGCTCGCGCTGGTGCGTATCACGCTGATCGGATTTCGCTTCGGCGACACTGGCAGCGTGAAGGTCGAAAATCTCGCCCTTGTAGATCCACACCTTGATGCCGATGATGCCGTACGTGGTTTTCGCTTCGGCGGTGCCGTAGTCGATATCCGCACGCAACGTGTGCAGCGGAACGCGACCTTCACGGTACCATTCGGAACGTGCGATTTCCGCACCGTTCAAGCGACCACCCACGTTAACCTTGATGCCCAAAGCCCCGATGCGCATCGCATTCGTCACGGCACGCTTCATCGCGCGACGGAACATGATGCGGCGCTCCAGCTGCTGCGCGATCGACTCGGCAACCAACTGTGCATCGAGCTCGGGCTTGCGCACTTCGGCCACGTTGATGTGAGCGGGAACGCCCATCACCGCCGAGACTTCCTTGCGCAGCTTCTCAATGTCCTCGCCTTTCTTGCCGATCACCACACCCGGACGCGCCGTGTGGATGGTGATGCGGGCAGTCTTGGCCGGACGCTCGATCAGAATCTTGGAAATACCCGCCTGCGCCAACTTCTTGCGGAGCAACTCGCGCACGCGCAAATCGGCGGCAAGATACTTGGCATAGTCGGCCTTGTTGGCGAACCATTTGGAATTCCAATCCTTGGAGATGCCAAGGCGAATTCCGGTTGGATGAACTTTATGACCCATCGTTCGTTTCCTTAGCTACCTACGACCACAGTGATGTGGCTGCTACGCTTCAAGATGCGTGCACCGCGGCCTTTGGCGCGAGCATGCATGCGCTTCATGGTCGGACCTTCATCAACAAAGATCTTCGACACCTTCAATTCATCCACATCAGCACCCTGGTTGTTTTCGGCATTGGCAATCGCCGACAACAGCAGTTTCTTGATGAGGTGCGCTGCCTTCTTGTTACTGAAGGTCAGCAGGTTGGTTGCAGGCCCAACGGGCATGCCACGAACCTGATCACAAACCAGACGCACTTTCTGCGCCGAGATGCGAGCACTACGTAAAATCGCTTTTGCTTCCACGGTCATCCCCTTACTTACTGGTTTTCTTGTCGCCGGAGTGACCCTTGAACGTACGGGTCACGGCGAACTCACCGAGTTTGTGGCCGACCATGTTCTCGTTCACCAGCACAGGGACGTGCTGACGACCGTTATGCACAGCGAGCGTGAGGCCTACCATTTCCGGCAGGATCATGGAACGTCGCGACCAGGTCTTGATCGGACGCTTGTTATTGGTGGCTGCTGCCGCCTCGACCTTCTTGAGAAGGTGCAGGTCGACGAACGGGCCTTTTTTCAGAGAACGCGCCATGGTCTATTCCTGATTACTTCTTGCTACGGCGCACGATGAACTGCTCCGTGCGCTTGTTGTTACGAGTCTTGAAGCCCTTGGTCGGCTGGCCCCACGGACTGACCGGATGACGACCGCCTGAAGTCTTACCTTCACCACCACCATGCGGATGATCGACCGGGTTCATCACCACACCGCGAACGGTCGGGCGAATACCCAACCAGCGCTTGGCGCCGGCCTTGCCGATCTTGCGCAGGCTGTGCTCGGAGTTACCGACCTCACCCAGCGTAGCGTGGCACTCAGCCGGCACTTTGCGGGTTTCGCCAGAACGTAGACGCAGCGTGGCATAACCTTGTTCACGAGCAATCAACTGTGCCGAGGCACCGGCACTGCGCGCAATCTGCGCACCCTTGCCTGGCTTCATCTCGATGCAATGTACGGTCGAACCGATCGGAACGTTGCGCAGCGGCAAGGTGTTACCGGGCTTGATCGGCGCATCGCGGCCGGCCATGAGCTGGTCACCAATTACCACGCCCTTCGGCGCGATGATGTAACGACGCTCGCCATCCACATACAACAGCAACGCAATGTGCGCGGTGCGGTTAGGATCGTATTCGATGCGCTCAACTTTGCAGGCAATGCCTTCTTTGTCGCGCTTGAAATCGATGATGCGGTAATGCTGTTTGTGACCACCACCTTTATGACGCGTGGTGATGCGTCCGTAATGGTTACGGCCGCCTGTCTTGCTCTGCGACTCGACGAGAGCCGCATGCGGCTTGCCTTTGTGCAGCCCCGGCGTTACCACTCGAACCATCGAGCGGCGTCCAGGAGACGTTGGTTTTACTGTCATCAATGCCATGGGTTATCCCACCTTATGCCTTTGCGGTCACGTCGATGGTTTGGCCATCGAGTAGACTCACATAGGCTTTGCGCCAGTCGCTACGGCGACCGGTACGATTACGAAACGGCTTGGTCTTGCCTTTGACGTTGACCACGTTGACAGCTTTCACCTTGACACTGAAAAGCTCTTCAACGGCGGCCTTGACGTCGGCCTTGGTCGCAGTGGACGCAACTTCAAAAACGTAGGAGTTACTTTCCTGCAGACGCGCACTCTTTTCGGAGATATGCGGAGCACGCAGGATATTCAACAAATGCTCGGTGCTCATGCCAGCCACTCCTCGATTTTCTTGATCGACTCGACGGTCACGACAACGTGATCGGCATCAACCAGGCTGACCGGATCCAGCGCCGACACATCACACACCGCGATATACGGCAGGTTGCGTGCGGCCAGATAGATGTTCTGATTCACGTCTTCGGTGACCAGCAGCACTTTCTTGCCCAGATCGAGATCCTTGAGCTTGCCGAGCAAGTGCTGGGTCTTCGCTTCGGTGATATCAAAAGCCGTGACCACTTTCAGGCGACCCTGGCGATTCAGTTCAGACAAGATCGCCTGCACTGCACCGCGGAACATCTTCTTGTTGACCTTCTGCGCAAAGCTGCGCGGCTTTGCTGCAAAGGTCACACCACCGCCGACGAAGATAGGAGCGCGGTAATCGCCGTGACGTGCACCGCCGCCCTTCTGCTTCTTGAATTTCTTGGTGGTACCGCGAACTTCCGAACGCGTCTTCTGCGCCTTGGTACCGGAGCGGCCCGCATTGCGGTACGCGACGACAACCTGATGCACCAGACTTCCGCTGAATTCGCGATCAAACACCGTGTCGGAAACCGACAGAGGTTCTTTCGCACCGACTACTTGCAATTCCATGATGCGGCTCCTTTAACCTTTCGACGCTGGACGGATGATGACATCACCATTCGTCGCACCCGGAACCGCACCACGAATCGCGATCAGGTGACGCTCGGCGTCGATCTTGACCACGACCAGATTCTGGACCGTTTGATTTTCTGCACCCATGTGGCCGGCCATTTTCTTGCCCGGAAACACACGACCTGGAGTTTGACGCTGCCCAATCGAACCCGGCGCGCGATGCGACAGCGAGTTACCGTGGGTGGCATCGCCCATGGTGAAGTTCCAGCGCTTGATCGTGCCCTGAAAGCCCTTGCCCTTGGTGACGCCAGCAACGTCGACTATCTGGCCGATCGTGAAAACTTCATCAACTTTCAGTTCACCGCCGACGCTGAACTTGCCGACTTCGGCGACGTCAACGCGGAACTCCCAAAGACCGCGACCCGCTTCGACCTGGGCCTTGGCGTGGTGCCCAGCATTCGGCTTGTTGATCAAGGCTGCGCGCTTCTTGCCAACCGCAACCTGCACCGCTGTGTAACCGTCGACTTCCACGGTCTTCACTTGGGTAATACGATTCGGCGTCGCTTCAATCAGCGTTACGGGAATCGATTCACCAGCTTCAGTGAAGATTCGTGTCATGCCGCATTTGCGGCCTACTAACCCGATACTCATCGTCGTGTCCTAATATACTTTTGTTATATCTGCTGCTTAGTACAATTTGATCTGAACATCGACGCCGGCCGCCAGATCGAGTTTCATCAGGGCGTCAACAGTCTTGTCGTTCGGATCGACGATATCCAGCACACGTTTGTGGGTGCGGGTTTCGTACTGATCGCGCGCATCCTTGTCCACATGCGGCGAAGTCAGGATCGTAAAACGCTCCATCTTCGTCGGCAACGGGATCGGGCCACGAACCTGCGCACCAGTGCGCTTGGCCGTTTCCACAATCTCGCTCGCGGAGCGATCGATCAAACGATGATCGTATGCTTTGAGTCGAATTCGAATCTTCTGGTCAGCCATGAGCCGTGTCCTTCATTCACAAAGAGCAAAGAGGCGAGATCGTGTCCCGCCTCCGGGATGCATTAACCACTTACTTGACAACCTTGGCCACCACACCGGCGCCGACGGTACGCCCACCTTCGCGAATCGCGAAGCGCAGACCTTCTTCCATCGCGATCGGGTGGATCA
>JAYVLO010000236.1:0-22134 GCA_043759455.1 Pseudolysobacter sp. | reverse complement strand
ATACGTACAAGGAAATTTTCAGCAAAGTCCCAGACTCAATTTTCACTACCGTCACGCAGGTTTTCGAGCGCACTCTTGTACGCATCGTCGAGTACGTTTGGTGCATCCACACTGACGCCGAGATCACGCACGCGACCGTCGTGCAGGCCGTAGATCCAGCCGTGCACGGTGAGTGGCTGAGCGCGCCCCCACGCGTCTTCGACGATCGTGGTCTGGCAGACGTTGACCACTTGTTCGATCACGTTTAGCTCGCATAGGCGCGCGTGTTTCAGCACATCGAGTTCGATCGTGTCGAGCATTGTGGTGTGTTTTTTCTCGACGTCGGCCAGATGGCGCAGCCAGTTGTCGGCGATGCCGATACGTTTGCGGGTCAGGCTCGCATGCACGCCGCTGCAACCGTAATGTCCGACCACAATGATGTGCTCGACCTTGAGCAGATCGACCGCGAACTGGATCGCACTCAGGCAGTTCAGGTCGGTGTGCACGACGATGTTGGCGACATTGCGATGCACGAATACTTCGCCCGGCTGCATGCCCGTAATCTGGTTGGCCGGTACGCGTGAGTCCGAGCAACCGATCCACAGATATTTCGGTGCCTGCTGAGTTGACAGACGCTTGAAGAAGCCCGGGTCTTCGGCACGCACGGTTGCGGCCCAGAGGCGGTTGCGTTCGAGCAGGTCGGTCAATGAATTCATTAGGTCTGGTCCGGTTTCACGAAGTTACGCGACTGCGGCGCAGGCGCGTAGAGTACAGACAATTCGTGGTGGTTGGGGTCAAGGATATTGTGCAAAAAATTCCAACCGCAAAACAAAGTTTAAGAGCAATCTGCGCATTGCACACGCATACCCAAGCACTTTTTATTCGCCGAGAAATACGCAGACATTTTTCGGCTCGGTAAAAAACCGCATCGCTTCCCAGCCGCCCTCACGGCCGACACCGGAATGCTTCACCCCGCCGAACGGCGTGCGCAGATCGCGCAACATCCAGCAGTTGATCCAGACGATACCGGTCTCGAGTTTCGCGGCGATGCGATGCGCGCGTTGCAGATCAGTCGTCCATACCGACGCAGCAAGGCCATATTCCGTCGCGTTGGCATTGGCGAGTGCCTCTTCATCGCTATCGAACGGTTGCAGCGTGACCACCGGGCCGAAAATTTCCTCACGATTGGTACGGCACGCCGGCCCGAGATTTTCGATCACGGTAGGTGCGATAAACCAGCCGTCTGCGCAACGCCCTGAGAGTTTTACCGCTTCGCCGCCACACAGCACGTTGCCGCCTTCGGCACGCGCGAGCGCGATGCAACCGAGCACCTTGTCGTAATGCCCCTGCGAGACGATCGCGCCGAGATCGTTGTCGGCATCGTTCGGATCGCCGACGCGCAAGGCATTGGCCCGTGCGACAAATTCGTCACGGAATTCCGCGTAATAACGGCGCTCGATCAAGATGCGCGAACCGCACAGGCAGATCTGGCCCTGATTGGAAAATGCCGAGCGCAGAATCGTGTCGATCAATCCCGCGCGGGATGCGTCGACGAAAATAAGCGTGGCATTTTTGCCGCCGAGTTCGAGACTCAGTTTTTTGAATTTCGGCGCCGCGGTAGTGGCTATCGACGCGCCAACGCGCGTGCTGCCGGTGAACGAAATCGCCTTGACATCCACATGTTCGACCAATGCCTGGCCGACTTCCGCACCAAGCCCGTGCACGATGTTCAGTACGCCCGGCGGCAAGCCCGCGCGGTTACACAATTCGCCGAGCAAGAACGCGGTGAACGGCGTCACCTCGGAAGGTTTTGCGACCACTGCATTGCCCGCCGCGAGCGCCGGCGCGATCTTCCACGTGAACAGATACAGCGGCAGATTCCACGGCGAAATGCAGCCGACGACTCCGAGCGGCGCACGCACGGTGTAGTTGATTGTACCGTCGGCCATCGGGTGCGCTTCAGACGCAAACTGGGTTGCCGCCGCGGCGAAAAAACGCAGGTTGGCGATCGCGCGCGGGATATCCACGCTGCGCGCCAGGCTCAATGGTTTGCCACTGTCGCGCGACTCGGCCGCGGCGAATGTTTCGAGATCCGTTTCGATCAGGTCGGCGAGGCGATTCAGCACGCGCGCGCGTTCGGTACTCGCTATCGCCGCCCACGCCGGCGCGGCACGACGCGCGGCGGCAACGGCGCTCGCCACATCCGCTGCAGCGGAACTCGGGCAGCGTGCATACACCGCCGCACTGGCTGGTTCGACGACATCGAGATAACGGCCGGACTGTGCCGCACAAGCGCGCCCATCGATAAAATTGCCGAGAGTGATGATTTTGCTCATCGGCCTAGCTTAACCGTTGTGCGAATCGGCGGGCAGCGCAGCAAGTCATGCGTCGCATCTGCCGCGACTATGTTCGAAGCGACCAAACCAGACATCGCAAACTATAGCGATTGTGTGCGACCGCCATCGACCGGCACATTGATGCCATTGATGTAGGCGGCGGCGGGGGTGGTCAGGAAAACAATCGCATTGGCGATTTCCGCTGCCTCGGCGAAACGGCCCAGCGGCACGGTAGCGAGCATGCCTTGCGCCACGGCTTCTTCGCTCTTGCCGGTGGCCTGCACGCGGTCATGCAGGATTTGTTCGAGTCGCTGCGTGCGCGTGTAACCGGGCAATACATTGTTGACCGTGATACCGGACGCGCCGAGTTCGCCGGCGAGGGTCTTGGCCCAGCTCGCGACTGCGCCACGGATGGTATTGGAAACACCGAGGTTGCGGATCGGTTCTTTCACCGAGGTCGAAATGACGTTGACGATCCGGCCGTAACCGCTGCGCTGCATGCCCGGCAACAGGGTTTGCACCAAGGTTTGATTTGCCAGCAGATGCAACTGGAAAGCGGCGAGATACGCACTCGGATCGGCGCTGTGCGCGCTACCGCCGGGTGGGCCGCCGGTGTTGTTGATAAGGATCTGCACCGCACGCAGATTACTCAGCGCTTCAACTTTTGCGCGCAGCGCGCCTTGATCGCTCATATCGACCGCGACAAACGCATGCTGTTGCGCGGCATGTGTGCGCGGCAATGCGGCGACGGCGGATTCAAGCGTATCGTGCGAACGTGCGAGCAGGGTGACATCGGCGCCGAGCAACGCGAGTTCATGCCCTGTCGCGCGGCCGATACCCTGCGAGCCGCCGCAGACCAAGGCGTGTTTGCCGGTGAGATCGAGATTCATGCTGTTTCCCGTGATGCGGACGATCCAGCCGAGGGCACGATCGGATCATCCGGCGAACGTATTTCAGTTTTTGGCGTTCAGCCGATGTGTCATCTGCGCGACCAGTTCTTCGTCGCTATCGCCACGCGGCGGTTCGAGTTCTTCGAGTGAAAAGCCGAACAGGTTGGCGTCGTCTTCGTCGATGCCGTCGAAATCGCGGAACTCCGCGTCGAGCAAGGCCGCACGCGCGCCATCTTCATCGGCATAGGCCAGCGTGTTGCCGTCGCAATCGAACACTTCGGCATCGCCGGATTCGAGCACCCGCATGCGCGCCCACACCAAGGTGTCGCCGATGGAGGCGAACCACCATTGACTCAAGTCTTCGTTGTCGGAATTGTCATTCATTGCGTTTGCGGCTGTAGTCGGAGCCACATTATAGGCGACGGCGCTGAGGAAACGGGAAGACGGAGAGACGGGCAGACGGAAAAACGAAGCGGGGCGTCGCACTTTGCCCTGCCGTCTTCTCGTCTCTCCGGTCTCTCCGTCTATTCGTCCAAAACCTACCAACCCATATAGTGCCCACCGTTCACCGACAGATTTGTGCCGGTAATCCATGCAGCTTCATCGGCAGTCAAAAATGTCACCGCGTAGGCGATTTCATCAGGCTCGCCGAGGCGTCCGACCGGGATCTGCGCGACGATCTTGGCGCGCACGTCTTCCGGCACGGCCATGACCATTTCCGTACCGATGTAGCCGGGCGAAACCGTGTTGACGGTGATGCCGAGCTTGGCGTTTTCCTGCGCGAGTGAAATCGTAAAGCCATGCATACCGGCCTTGGATGCTGCGTAGTTGGCCTGGCCGTACTGGCCTTTCTGGCCGTTGATCGAGGCGATCTGCACGATACGCCCCCACTTGCGGCCGCGCATGCCCTCGATCACCGCGCGCGTGACGTTGAAGCACGAGTTGAGGTTAGTGTTGATCACTTCTTGCCACTGCAATGCGCTCATGCGGTGAAAGGTCGTGTCGCGCGTGATGCCAGCGTTGTTGATGAGGATATCGATCGGCCCGAGCTGGCTTTCGACCGCCTTGACCAGGGCTTCGGCCGAGGCCGGATCGGAAACATCGCCGGGCACGATGGTGACATCGATACCTTCGGCCTTGAGCGCCGTCTGCCAGCTTTTCGCCTTGGCTTCGTCGCGATAGTTGGTGGCGACCTTGTGGCCGAGTTTGGCGAGCCGTTTGCAGATTGCCGAACCGATTCCGCCGGTGCCGCCCGTGACCAATGCTACGCGTGTTGTCATGATTCCCTCCGAAACTGATGTGATGAATTCTGCGTGCCGCCACGCTTCGACTTTTCGAGCGCAGGCGGACTGGTCGCGATTGTACACAAGCATTATTCATTGGCATTGGGCGGGTGCAGCATTGGTTCGGCGACGCTGCCGACACGGGGCAATCGCGGCATACAGCAGGGCATCCACCGCTGCCGCGCGCGGCATCGTCGACCACCACGGCAAGTTGATAAGCTGCATGGCCTTCGGTCCGATGCACAATAAACTCGCCGACTTCTGCACGCAGATTCTGCTGTTGCGGGCCTTGCAATAAATCGTCGAAGCGGATGACTTGATCGAGCGCCCGCATTCGCCACGCGGGTTGGCAGACACGATCTGCGGGCGCGCTGCATGAAGGCAGATGCAGTCCGTGGTTCTTCTGCAGATCGCCGCGACTGCAGCCGCAGGCAAACGCGAGATCAAAGTTTTGCAGGCGGTTGAGTGCCTGCGCATAGATCGCGATGTGCCGGCTCCGATACCACACGGGTTCATCGGCGACAGGCCGAATCCCGCCAGCGTATCGAGGATCGCGCGTGCCGCGCCGGGCATCTCGCGCGCAGGATCGAGGTCTTCCATACGTACGATCCACGCACCGCATTGCGAACGTGCGCGCAACCAGTTGCCCACCGTGACGAGCAGCGAGCCGGGGTGCAAGGCTCCGCTAGGCGAGGCCGCAAAACGACCGCGATAGGTCACTGGCGAGAAATCCGACGCAGCTTGAAATCAGCTCAGATTAGCCAAACTTTCTTCCGGGTCGAGGCGCTGCGGAATTAACTCACGCGCGCATTGCTTCCGACATCACGAGCTCGGGTTCCTGCAGGAAATTGCCCTGCACGAAATCGACACCGCACGAGAACAGGATCGACATGCTCGCGGCATCTTCGACGAACTCGGCGATGGTGAGTTTGTGCATGTCGCGTAACTGCGAACAAATGCCGCGAATCTTGCTTTCGTTATCCTTATTGCGCGGCAGATCCTGCATCAGGGCCCGATCAAGTTTCAAATAATCCGCATCGGTATGCTTGAGCAGTTGCATGCCGGTCTGGCTGCCGGCAAAACCTTCCAGCGCGAATTTGCAGCCCAGTTTCTTGATGCCGCGAACGAAGCTCAGCACATTTTTTAGCACGGTCACCGCACCCTGTTCGGGTAGTTCGAAAACCAGCGCGCCGGTGCGGATTTTTTTCGCTTCAAGCTGTGTAGTCAGCCATGGTACGAGGCTTTCGTCTTCGAGGGTGGCTAACGAAAGCTTGATGAAAAACGTATGCTCCTGGCTATTGAACGCGCGTTCGCCGAGCAGCATCAACGAGCGCGAAATCACCCAGCGATCGATCGTCGGCAACAGGCCGTGACGTTGCGCCGCCGGCATGAACTCGGCCGGTTTGATCTCGCCCTCGGCGCTGCGCATGCGCAACAGCATCTCGCGGTATTCGCCCGGTGCATCCTGCAGGCTGACCACAGATTGATAGTGCAACTGGAAATCGTTGTTGCTCAGCGCGCTCTTGATTCTGTCGCGCCACTGCAGGGATTCTGCCGCGTCGGCTTTTTCCTGCGCGGCGGGATCGATCACATGCACGCGGTTGCCGCCTTCGGTCTGCGCAATGCGCAATGCTTCGTTAGCGCGCGCGAGCACATTGGTCGCGTTGGTGCCTTTGCTGGTGATCAGGCTCACACCCACGCTGATGGTCAGTGAAACTGATTTTGCACCGAGTTCGAAGATGCGTTCTTCGCAACCTTTGCGCAGGGTTTCGCTGAGCTCGTTGACCTTATCCAGCGAACCTGCCGATGAAATCATGCCGAGGGTCTGGTTGCCGAAACGCCCAGCGATATCGTCCGCGCCGAGATGGCGTTGTATCAATTGTGCGAGTTCGCTCAGCAGCAGGTCGGCGGCATCCAGTCCAAGCGTATCGGTGAGCTGCTTGAAGTTGTCCGATTCGATCAGCAGCAGGGCGTGATCGCCACGCTCTGCGTTGCTGTTGGTGCTGATGCGCTCGAGTGCGGCAATGCAATGCTGGCGGTTGTACAGGCCGGTGACGGTGTCGCGCGAACGCAGCGCTTCAAGCTGCTTGGCGACTTCTTCGCTGGCGGCCTGGCGACGGAAAATAATCTGCTGGCAAGGCTCGCCTTCGTAGTTGGCGTTCGACAATTCGATCTGCGCATCGAAGCTGGCGCCATCGGTGCGCACCGCCTTGAGATCCAGCGTTTGCGTCGGTTTGACGCTTTTGTCCATGCGTTTGAGTGCGGTTTTGAAACTTTCCGCATCGGCCGGCGCGATCAGATCGAGGATCGACATACCTTCGATTTCATCTTCGGCAAAACCGAACATTTCCAGATACGCCTGATTCGCGCGCACATGCATGCCTTCGTGCACGTAGGCAATCGGATCGCGCGACGAATCCAGCAACGCATCACAGCGGCGCTCGGACTCGTGCAATCCCGCTTCGAGCTGGCTCACCGCGCGGCGTGTCGACAGGCTGTTCGACTCGCGGCGCACGATGTGCTGCAATAATTCCGGCTGGCCCAGCAGCACATGCGCCCACGCGCCCGACTGCACTGCGAGCAACATGCGCTGGGTGTCGATGGTCTTGGACATCGCGATCAGGCTGCTGTCCTTCGTACTGCGTTTGAGCACTGCGCTGGCCTGCGCCAGGGTGACGTTAGCCGCATCCATATTGGCGAGGATCAGGTCGGGCGCGCGAGTGCGCAAATGTTCGATCAGTTCGGACTCGCTGGTCACCCGTGCAAGCTGCACTGCGATGCCGCCGTTGCGAAGATCGCTGGCAATTTGCTCGGCCTTGTCTTCCGAGTCCTCGATCAACAGCAACTTGATGACATTGTCGGATTGGGTCATGGCGCGCAGATAAATTTTGGAGAATGGTGTTTTACCGGATTCGCCCGCGCAATTCCATACGTGCTGGTCCGTTCTGCCGATGCAGCGTCAGTTTCCCGAGCCTTGCAGAGGCAATTTGTACGGCGCACTGGCCACTTCGCGCACGAGCTTCGGCACCAGATAACCCGACAGCCGGACGCGCAGTTCATCAATGATCGCCAGCGCGCGGACATCGTCGACTTCGAAATGCGCGGTGCCGAAAACGCGATCCAGCTGATGCAGATAATACGGCAGCACGCCACAATCGATCAGCCGCTCGGACAACGCCGCCAGCGTATCGGCGCTATCGTTGATGCCACGCAACAGCACGCTCTGATTCAGCAGGGTCACGCCGGTATCGCGCAAACGTGCGCATGCCGCAGCGACCGAATCGTCGATCTCGTTGGCATGATTGGCATGCAGCACGATCACGCACGGCACCTGCAGCCGCGTGAGCCAACTCAGCAGTTCGGCATCGACCCGTTCGGGCAAGACGATCGGCAGGCGGGTATGGATGCGCAGACGCCGGATATGCGGAATCGTCGCCAGCGCCGTGGTGAGTTCGACCAGCTTCGGCGTTGCCAGCGACAGCGGATCGCCGCCGGACAACAATACTTCGCTGATCGAATCATCCGCGCGCACATGTTCTACGGCCTCGTGCCAGCGACTCGCTGCGGCAGTTTCTTCGGCGTACGGAAAATGTTGGCGGAAACAATAACGGCAATGGATCGCGCACGAGCCGGTCGCGATCAACAACGCGCGGCCCTGGTATTTGTGCAAGACGCCATGCGCAGTTCGACTGGCCAGATCGCCGACCGCATCGCGGGTGAATCCGGGCAGCTCGGCCAGCTCGGCGGCTTGCGGCAAAACCTGCAGCAGCAACGGATCGGTCGGATCGCCGTAGCGCATGCGCGCGACAAATCCGCGTGGCACGCGCAATGGAAACGGGCTGGCCTGCGTCGGCAGCAAGGTGTTGTGCAGATGGCTCAGTCCGAGCGCTTTCAGCAACTCGTGTGGATCGCTGATCGCCTCGCGCCAGAGTTGTTGCCAGCGCGCAGGCTGCGCGAAGTGGGGGCTTGCGGTTATCATTGTCTTTCCAACTGCCGGCACTGCCGGCGCCATGTCACAACATTCCCAATTGTAGCCGCTTTCCGCCGCGGCTCGATTTCACTTCGGAGCAAGCGTTATGGCCAGCTATGGCATGAACGACGTCAAGAACGGACAGAAGATTCTGGTCGATGGATACCCGTGCTCTATCGTCGATACCGATTACATCAAGCCAGGCAAGGGCCAGGCGTTCACGCGCGTCAAGTATCGCAACCTCAAGACCGGTCGCGTGGTCGAGTTGACCATGAAATCCACCGATACCGTGGAAGCGGCCGACGTGATGGACGCCGATATGCAGTACCTCTACAACGATGGCGAGTTCTGGCATTTCATGCAGCAGGACACGTTCGAGCAGCACACCGCCGACAAGACCGCGGTCGCCGACGCGGCACTGTGGATCAAGGGCGAGGAAATGTGCATCGTCACCTTGTTCAATGGCGCGCCATTGATGGTCACGCCGCCGAACTTCGTCGAGCTGACCATCGTCGAGACCGATCCGGGCGTGCGTGGTGATACTTCCGGCGGCGGTGGCAAACCAGCTCGCCTCGAAACCGGCGCCACCGTGCGTGTGCCGCTGTTCGTCGGTCAGGGCGAAGTGGTCAAGGTCGATACACGCACCAAGGAATACGTCGGTCGCGTGAAATAAGCGAGTGCCGTCCGTGAATTCGCCGCACGCCGTCGATACCCTGCTCGAAGCCCGCTGGGTGGTTCCGGTCGAACCGCACGGCGTGGTGCTGGAGCATCACAGTGTCGCGTTGGCCGGCGATCGCATCGTCGGCATCGCGCCGATCGAACTCGCACGTGAGCGCTCGCCGCATGCGAAACGCGTCGCGCTTGCGCAGCACGTCTTGCTGCCCGGCCTGATCAATGCGCATACGCATAATCCGATGACATTGATGCGCGGGCTGGCTGATGATCTGCCGCTGATGACATGGCTGCAGCAGCACATCTGGCCGGCCGAAGCGAAGTGGATGGGGCCAGATTACGTGCGCGACGGCGTCGAACTGGCGATTGCCGAAATGCTGCGCGGCGGTACCACGTGCTGTAACGAGAATTATTTTTTCCCGGATGTGATCGCGGCGACGTATCGCCGCCACGGTTTCCGCGCGATGGTCGGTTTGCCGGTGATCGAATTCCCGACCGCGTGGGCAAAATCCACCGAGGAATATTTCGACAAGGCGCTCGCCGTGCACGACGAGTTTAAAGGCGAGGCGTTGATCGGCACGAGCTTCGCGCCGCACGCGCCATATACCGTGAGCAATACGAGTTTCGAGCGCCTGCGCATGCTGTCAGACCAGCTCGATATTCCGGTACATCTGCACCTGCACGAAACCGCGCAGGAAGTCGAAGATTCGCGCCGCGAACATGGTGTGCGTCCGTTCGCGCGCATGCAATCGCTTGGGTTGATCAACGATCACCTGATCGCCGTGCACATGACCCAGTTGCTCGACAGCGAGATCGGACAGATCCACGAGGCCGGCGTCTCGATCGTGCATTGCCCGGAATCGAACCTCAAACTCGCCAGCGGATTTTGCCCGGCCGAACAACTGCGTCGCGCCGGTGTCAATATCGCACTCGGCACCGACGGCTGCGCCAGCAACAACGATCTCGATATGTTCGGCGAGATGCGCAGCGCCGCGTTTCTCGCCAAAGGCGTAGCCGGCGATGCGAGTGCGTGGGATGCCGCCAGCACATTGCGCGCCGCGACCCTCAACGGCGCCAAAGCGCTCGGCTGGGCTGACCGCATCGGTTCGATCGAAGCCGGCAAACAAGCCGACCTGATCGCGCTACGGCTCGACGATATCGAAACCTCACCGATGTACAATGTGATCTCGCAACTCGTCTACGCCGCCGGCCGGCATCAGGTCAGCGATGTCTGGATCGCCGGCGTGCGCAAGCTCGAAAATCGCGAGCTGATCGGCATGGATGTTCGTGAGTTGATGACCAAGGCGCAGATGTGGAATGCGCGATTCGTATCGGACGCTTGAGTAGATTGTGAAACCTCTCGCGCTAATGTTGGTGTTTCTGGGCAGCATCGGCTGCATGCGCCAGGAATCGAAGCCCGTTGTGGATTCGACGCGCTTGACGGTAACTCTCCAGCGTACCGAATGCTTTGGCCCATGCCCGATGTATTCAGTAACCGTGTCGCCAGATCGTAACGTCCGATTTCATGGTGAGCGCTGGATACAATTTGATGGAGATCGTATTGCGCAGATCAGTGAGGATGCTTATCAGCAGCTCCTGCAAGCGGTGCGTGATGCACGTTTTGATACCCTGAAGCCGCGCTACAGGGAAAGCAGTGACGGCTGCGGCGAATATTGGACGGACCATCCTTCGATGATCATCATGATCAGTTCAGAGAAAAAAACTTATCAGACCAACTTCAATATGGGTTGCAAAGGCGGTAGCGCGGCGGAGGCGACCGCAAGAATCACTTTGTTGGGTAAACAGATCGACACCATTCTCGATACCGGCCGCTGGATTGGTCCACCCGAAAATCGTCGGGATCCGAGTCCGATTCCGGAACACTGAAGATTTATTTCTCGTAATGCCGTATTTCCTGCCAAACGCGACATCAATGAAATGACTCAAATCAACGTCAATCCCGCCGAAACCGCCAAGTTCGATCGTCTCGCCAGTCGTTGGTGGGATGACGAGGGCGAATCGCGCCCGTTGCACGATCTGAATCCGGTGCGGCTGGCGTATGTCGCCGAGCGCGTGAATTTGCGTGGTGCGCGTGTGCTCGATGTCGGTTGCGGCGGCGGCATTCTGAGCGAGGCGCTGGCCGCCTCTGGCGCAAATGTCACCGGCATTGATCTGGCACCGCGTGTGCTCGAAGTCGCGCGCCTGCATCTTCTCGAATCCGGCCACACGGTGGATTATCGCGAGATCAGCGTCGAGGCGTTGGTCGAAGAATCGCCGGCTACGTTCGATGCAATTACCTGCATGGAAATGCTCGAACATGTGCCCGATCCAGCCAGCATCATCGCGGCTTGTGCGAGCCTGCTCAAACCCGGCGGGCGACTTTTCCTCTCGACGCTCAATCGCACCCCGGCCGCGTTCGCACTGGCGATTGCCGGTGCCGAATACGTGCTGAAACTGTTGCCGCGCGGCACGCATCATTACGCCCAATTCATCCGTCCGTCGGAACTCGCGCGCAGCCTGCGGGCGAGTGCTTTCGAGCTCGAAGATTTGCGTGGTCTGGCCTACAACCCGTTCTCGCGGAGCGCGCGCCTGGTCAGCAATACCGCCGTCAATTACATCGCCTGCGCGCGCAAGCCGGCATGACCGAGTTTGCGTTGCAATGTGTGCTGTTCGATCTCGACGGCACGCTGGTCGATTCGGCGCCGGATCTGATCGCTGCGTTAAATTTTCTGCTGCACGAGGAAGGTCGAACGGCGGCGGATTTCGATGCCTTGCGTCCAATGGTATCGAAAGGCGCGCGCGCGATCTTGCGACGGGGTTTTGCCGATGCCGATGAGGATCGCATCGAAATCCTGTTGCCGCGCTTCCTGGATATTTACGCCACCAATATTGCCGTGCATTCACGCCTGTTCGCGGGCATGGATGATGTGTTGCAGCGAATCGAAAATAGCAAGCTGCGCTGGGGCGTGGTGAGCAACAAGGTCGGCTGGCTCGCGCAAGGCGTGCTCGATGGATTAAAGCTCAGCCAACGCTGTGCGGTGCTCGTGGCAGGCGATACGCTGGCCGTGCGCAAGCCCGATCCCGCGCCGATTCTGCACGCCTGCCAGCTTGCCGGTGTCGATCCGCACTACAGCGTGTACGTCGGTGACGATGTGCGCGACATACAGGCGGGCCGCGCTGCCGGCTTGCGCACGATCGCGGTGAGCTGGGGTTACCTCAATGGTGAAAATCCGCGTGACTGGGGCGCCGATATCGTGGTCGAATCCGCGCCGGAATTACAACGTGCGCTCGGACTGGCTGAGCCAGTTTTTCCGGCATCGAATTTGCGATGAGCGAGGGTGTCACCGCGTTCGCGGCGTTCGAGCAGAAGTGGCTCGCGGCGTTTCCTGAAAACAACGTATTGCGGGTATTCCTGTCGCCCGCAGATCGAATGCTGAACGCCGCGTTTGGCTCTTTGGTCTTCGAGCTCGAGCAGACCGTCCTGCATATCGCCGAGACGCAAATTGCAGCGACCAAGTTGAGCTGGTGGAGCGAGGAACTCGAACGCGCTAGCACTCAGCAAGCCCGTCATCCGATCATACAAACGCTGTTCGCCGATGCCCGCGCCCGCGCCATCGCGCCGGATTTTTGGCAAGCGCTGGTTCGCGGTGCGGCGGCGCAATTGGTCGTCGAGAGCAATGCGGATTTTGCGAGTCAGATTGCGCAGGCGCAGTCATTCAGTTTGCCGTTGGCTCGTATCGAGAATCAGCTGTTTTTTGCCGATAGCGTCGATCGCGACTCCGACATAACCGCGGCCGCATCGCTCGCGGCGTGCGCGCAGTTGCTGCGTCAGCTCGCCATGTTGCCGCAAGAACTGCAGCAAGGCCGTTTGCCGCTACCGCTGAGCTTGCTGGCTCGACATCAGCTCCATCGCGAAAATCTGTTGGTCGCATCGGCGCAACGAACTGCGGCGATACGCGATTATCTGAACACTTTGGCCGCAGAAATTCGCGCTGCGCTGGCGTTCGATCCGATTTTGAATCTCGGTCGGCGTGTACGTGCGCGGCTTGATCTGGCCTTGATCAAGCGCGCCTTGCGCGATGCCGATCCGCTGCAGGCGCTGAGCAGGTACCCCGGCACGTCGCCATGGCGCAGCCTGTGGTCCGGATGGTCTGCGGCGCGAGCGCTCGCCATTCGCCGGCGCAGACATTGAATTCACTCTCGGCGCGAAATAATGAAGGCGTTACGAGCAATGCGATATAGCTTGAGAATCGTCCAGTTGGACTCCATAACTGCAAACATCCGAGCATCGTCCGCTCACCAGTAATTTACGCAGCCGAGCGCAGAATTCGTTACCCTGACGAGGCAAACTCACCACATCCGCGCTGATTGGCTCGCGGCTTGTTCCATTCGATCCTGATGCCAGCTTAAAAAGGATACGGTTATGCCCCCCGTGGAAAATGCTTTGCGCACGCTGCCGGATATCGCCAAAGAGGCAAAACCCTTTGTCGCCGGTGCGCTGGAATGGGTCGGCATGGGCGAGATCGAAGTGCCGATCAGCCTCGCCGATCAGGCCGGTCGTACCGTGCAATCCGGCGCGCGCGTCACTGCGTATGTGAACCTCAACAAGCCGGACGTGCGCGGCATCCACATGTCGCGGTTGTATTTGCATGTCGATAGCGTGCTGACCAATGAGCCGCTGACGCCTTGTTCGTTGCGTCGTCTGCTGCGTGAATTTCTCGAATCGCACAGCGATTTGTCGGATCGCGCGATGGTGCGCATCCAGTTCGATCACCTCGTGCGTCGCCCGGCGCTGATGAGCGACAACAGCGGCTGGAAATCCTATCCAATCGCGATTACCGGCGTGATGGACAAGGGCCAATTTTGCATGGAGATCGCCACCGAGGTGGTGTATTCGAGCACATGTCCGTGCTCGGCGGCGCTTGCGCGGCAACTGATCCAGGAGCGTTTTGCGCTCGACTTCGCCGCTGGCAAACCGGTCGACTATGAAAAAATGATGTCGTGGCTCGGCAGCGAAGAAGGCATCTGCGCCACGCCGCACAGCCAGCGTAGCTCCGCCGAAGTACGCGTTAAACTCGCGCCGAGCTTCGGCTTTCCGATTATCGAGATCATCGACGCGGTGGAAGATGCCTTGCAGACGCCGGTGCAGACCGCGGTGAAGCGTGTCGACGAACAGGCTTTCGCCAAGCTCAACGGCGCCAACCTGATGTTTTGTGAAGACGCCGCGCGCCGTATTCAATCGACCTTGAACCACGACGAACGCATCACCGATTTCTGGGTGCGCGCATCGCACTACGAAAGCCTGCATCCGCACAACGCCGTGGCCATCGCGACCAAGGGCGTGCTCAATGGCTTCCAGGCCGGCAGCGAAAGTTTCGGGCATCTCGGCCACGGTTGATCGGCACTCCGCGTAACCCAAAAACGGCGCAGCTTTCTGCGCCGTTTTTGTTTGCAGGAAGCAGTCTCGATCGCGTTGGTGGCGGAAAATGTGCAGGCAGGGGCCGCGGCCGCGAAAAATTTTTGAAGAATATTTATCGTAATTTTTACGATAATGTTGTGCTGAGGGCATTATTGGTGAAATCTGAAATTCGATGAATTTTCCTGATCCTGTGGAATTTCGTTAGCAATGCTGACTTTTGACTACCTTAAAGGCTATTCGATGTCTTACAAAATCATCCTGCTAGCGTCGCTGCTGTTATCGTTCGATATAACCTCTTCGTCGTCGGCGCAGGGCGAGCCTCGTCTTGAAGAATCGGTAACCGCGACACCGGCAGGGCCTTATCTTGTCTCGCTAAAGAACTACTTGGCTGAGTTAGGTAGTGTTCCCGCATCACTCAGGGAGGCGGCGACGCAAATAGTAAATAGGCCGAGCGGATTATTTCACGATGACATTTTGATGGCGGCAAAAAAGGCGAGCCAGATTGCGTGTTCGCCACATACTGTCAATTTCTCAAATCGAGCAAAGGCGATGATTTTTGTCGAGCAGTTCACTCTGGAACTGTATAAAGGGAAAATTAGAAGATTGGTCAATCAACATGTTGGCAAGTTGGACACTGAAACTCTATTCGCAGAGTTTTACGATCTATATCTAGATAAATATATAGCAGCTTGGGGGATGCGAGACGGAAAGTCTCAGCTGTACCAGCAATGCAAGGCATACGGGGTAAACAGTCTGCCGGCATGTATGCAAGCACTTCTGGTATTCGGAGCCACGCAGAAGACTACATGCTGAGTTCAGTTAGAGGACTTAATGTTCTCCGCTTTGTCTCAACCGGCGCTGCCAGATGACGATGCTAAGTAAGAGCGCTCAGTGGTTGTGCGTTCGACTCACATCGGCGGAAGTTCATGCCGCCACGGTTCGGCTGCCAATTGATCTTCACTTTCGGCGAACGTGATTCGTCCGTAGGAACGGCGTGTATCGAGATATTGCGGGATACCGGCGCGGCGCGCAGAGTCGCTGAATATCACGTATTCGTAGCGATGGCTGCCATCGGAATACGAAAGCGCGGGAATGGCTTCGTGGCGCACCAGATACGTGCAGTGCACCACGGGCACGTCAACCAGTCCGCGAATCTCCTGACGCAACAACTGGTAGTAGAGATCACATTCGGCCAGATAACCGTTGGTATCGATCGCGGCGTGATAATTCGAGTAGGCGGTCTGCGAATGCAGCAGCGGTGCGACGATCGGCAGGCCGGTGTGTTCGATTGCGCGCAGGGTTTCGCTGCGGACGAAGTTGTCGCAATCGGCCACGAAGTAATGCGAGTTGTGAGCGTGCGCCCAGGTCATGGAGTCCTGGCGAATTTCGGCGAGCACACGAAACCGCTCGCTGCTCCATTCGTGCTGACCGTATTGCTGCACCGGCGTAGCGACATCACTGTCGTCGAAATGCACGGCCGCATAGCGCGCGCCCACATGTTCGACCCACGCCTTGAGGATCGAAGCAGTCGTATCGTTATTGTTGTTGGTACGGATGTACAGCAGCAGGCGATCCTTCGGCCAGTCGAGCTGCTCGATGCACCACAGGTACAGCGGTAGCGTGTGTGCCTTGTCCTTGGCGAGAATGGCTATCGTGATGCGATCGGTCATCCGCGCACCTCGGCCATCGGCCACAGCGCCATTGCCTTCGAGGCATAGTGTTCTTCGGGCACGATCAGTAACGGCCGCGGAAAATTGAACGGCGCCAGTTGCAGATTGAGGTACCCGAAACCGCCCGGATAAAACGACATGCTTTGCTCGTGCGTGGCGTGCGAAGACGTCAGCAGCCAGCGCGCGCCGCTGCGCTTGAAGTTGCGCAGCACTCTCCAAATGTCCGCTTCGGGCAGGTGTTGCAGGCAATCGCGCGAAAAAATCAGGTCGACATGCGGCATCCAGTTGTAATCGCCGCACGGCGCGTCGAGCATCGATTTCACCGCGAGGCCGCGCAGCAACGGCGGCAGCGCGCGACGCACCTGATGCGTCAGGTCGAGGTTCGATCCGAGGCCGGATCGTGATTCGTTGGAACCCCATTCGTTCGCGCTGTAGATGCGCTCGAATGCGGTCTTTCTGTCGAGGTTCGGGTCGTCGTTCACCGCAGCAGGATAGCTTGGAATGGCAGAAAGGAAAATCCGCGCTGCAATCGAGCGCGAAAATCCAAGCCAGCGACTATTTCAACTGCACGCCCGGTAACAACGCCGGATCGAGCCGCTGCTCGAACCAGTTGAAACCCCAGTGCATGTGCGGGCCGCTCGCGCGTCCGGTCTTGCCGACCTTGCCGATGAGCTGGCCGCGCTCGATGCGGTCGCCCGCTTTCACGTCGAGCTTGCTCATGTGCAGGAACGACGAACTCAAGCCGAAGCCGTGATCGATCAGTACGGTACCGCCGGTCAGCACCAGATCGGTAGCGGCGAAGATCACGATACCGGGTGCCGGCGCGTGGATCGGCGTGCCTTCGATCGCGGCGACATCCAAGCCCATGTGCGCGGATTTCGGCGTGCCGTTGTCGATGCGCTGGCTGCCGTACACACCACTGATGCGACCATGAATCGGCAGCTCGAAACCGCCGAGGAAATCCTCACGCTCGTCGTCGCGTTTGCGCGCTTCGGCGATCGCTGCCTGCTCACGCTCGATGCGCGCGGACAGTTCAGGATCGGGCGTCACCGTATGCTGCGGCAGCCCGTCGACGCGCTCGATATGGTATTCGCGTTTGATCACGCCGAGGCTCGCGCTGCGTTTGCTGTGATCCGCATATTCGACACTGATCTGCGCCTTCGCTGGCGCGTCGCGACCGACTCCGAATACAAACGTACCGTCGTCGCCGACGTGTAACGCGCGCCCATCGAACTGGACGCTCGCGTTCGCCTCGGCGTGGCCGATCACGAGCGCGCCTTGTTGCACACTCATCGGTAAATCCAGGCGATGCGCCGCGCTGTTCGCGAGCAGTGGAACGGTCAGCAACAATCCCATCGCGATCGAGCGCGCCACGGACGACCTCATCGATTGAATTCCAGGCGCTGGCCGGGCTGGATGTTGCTATCGAATTTTCCATCGCGACAGGCCAGATGTCCGTTGACCCAGGTTGCGGCGATGCTCGAACGGAAGGTCATTCCCTCGAACGGCGACCAGCCGCATTTCGACAGCACCGATTCGCGCGTGACCGTTTGCGGCGTGTGCAAATCGACCAGCGCGAGATCGGCGAAATACCCCTCGCGCAGGAATCCGCGGTCGCGCACGTTGAACAAGGTCGCCGGTGCGTGCGTGGTTTTTTCGACGATGAGTTCGAGCGGCAACTGGCCATCGAACCAGCGCTCGAGCGCGCACTGCAACGCGAACTGTACTAGCGGCAAACCGCCCGGTGCGGTTTCGTACGGCTGCGATTTTTCCGCGAGCGTGTGCGGCGCATGATCGGTCGCGAGTACATCGATGCGACCTTCGCGCACGGCCTGGATGATCGCGACACGATCGCTGGCGGATTTGATTGCCGGATTGCATTTGATGAAATTGCCGCGCGTGGCGTAATCGGCTTCGTCGAACTGCATGTAGTGCACGCAGGTTTCCGCGGTGATGCGCTTGCCGGCGATCGGGCCGGGCTCGAATTGCAAAAGCTCTTCTGCAGTGGAAATGTGCAGCACGTGCAGGCGCGAGTTGTGCCGGCGTGCGAGTTCGATCGCGAGTCGTGAGGATTTCAGACACGCCTCGCGACTGCGGATATACGGATGGCGCTCGACCGGAATCGCATCGCCGTAACGCGCGCGTTCGATCGCGAGATTCGCCTCGATCATCGGCGTGTCCTCGCAATGCGTCAGCAGGATGGTCGGCGCGTCGCGGAAGATCGCATCGAGCGTATCGGGATCGTCGACCAGCATATTGCCGGTCGAGGCACCCATGAACACCTTGATGCCGGCGGCCGCGCGCGGATCAAGGCTGCGCAATACATCAAGATTGTCGTTGGTCGTGCCCAGATAAAACGAATAATTCGCGACTGCTCGCGTGGACGCTCGCAGGAATTTGTCCTCCAGTGCATCTAGTGTGATCGCTGGCGGCTTGGTGTTCGGCATTTCCATGAAACTGGTGATGCCACCCGTCACGGCGGCGCGCGATTCGGTGGCGAGATCGCCCTTGTGTTCCAAGCCGGGTTCGCGGAAATGCACTTGGTCGTCGATCATTCCGGGCATCAGCAGACGCCCGGCGGCGTCGAAAACCTGTTCGCCGGCGCGCGCGGCGAGGCCGCTGCCAATCGCTTCGATACGGCCGTTTTTTATCCGGACGTCGCCGTGGAAACGCCGACCTTCGTTGATGATGTCGGCGTTGCTGATCAGCCAGTCAGTCATGATATTTTTCCTCGGATTCGGTGGGGGATTCGGCAATCGTTTCAGTCTTGCAATGTGCCGCCGCAACAACCGAGTTGCAAGCGCCGCAAGCGCGGGACGATGGCCTTGGCGCACGGCGCCACAGGCTCGGAAACTCATCGGGCACCGGATCGTCGCCCGCGCGCGCAAACGGCTGGCAGCGTGCCAGTCGCCACGCCGCGAGCAGACTGCCGCGCCTGGCGCCGAAACGCGCGATGGCGATTTGCGCGTAATTCGAGCAGCTCGGCTCGAAGCGACAGCGCCGTCCCAGCAGCGGGCTGATCCGGCGTTTGTACAGCGCAAGCAGGAAGAGCAGGGTGCGAGTCACGATATTTTTCGAAGTCTTCCGATGAGATTTTTGCGGCGCCGAACGTGTATCTGAAAAGGCATCAATTCGTTTTCGGGCAGGGAGTTGGTGGCGATAACTCGGCAGCCAATGCGAAGCAAAAAGTAGAATTGTCGCCGCCAATCTGAACACATCGGCATCTTAATGGTTGCCGCTGCAAGAGACTTAGGGTATAACACGCCGCCGCCCGGCTACAATGGTGTGATGGATATGGCAAAAACCAACAGTAAATCTGCGAAGAAGCCCGCGCTGAAAGCCAAGTCTACGACGAAGGTCGTCAAGCCAAAAGCGGCTGCGCCAGGATCCAGAATCGTAGCGAAGAGCAAGGCCGTGAAACCGGTCAAGAAGCACGTTGCGCAAGCGGCGAAAAAATCACCGGCGAAAGCGGTGACAAAGCCGCCTGCCAAGGTCGTCAAGAAACCGATCAAGCCGGCGTCAGCGAAAAAGCCGATCAAGGCAGTCAAGGTAACCAAGCCGAAGCCGGTAGTAAAAAAGCCGACCGCGGTAGCGAAAAAACCGCTGGTAGTGAAAAAATCGCCAGCGAAAAAATCCGTGAAACCCGCCGCCAAGCCAGCAGCCAAGGCCGGCAAGCCGACAGGCAGCAAGGTGGCAACAAAAACGGTAGCAAAAAAGCCCGTCACGCTGGTGAAACCAGCGCCGAGCATCATCAAGAGCAAGCCTGCGGCGGTGAAGTCCGCGCCAAAAAAACCTGTACCGGCCAAACCGGTTGTCGCGCAAGCGGTAGCCCTTGCGCCGATAGCGAATCCCATTCCCTCCAAGATTACGACGAATATAAACGCAGTGAAATCAGCAGCAGTCAAAAAACCAGTAGTGCCGGCTTCGGATAACGGCATCAAGAAGGAAGGTGGGCGTTATCTTTTGTCCGTCAACACAATCATCGAATTACCGGTCGGCTACAAGCCGTTCGCGGATGAGGAGTACATGAGTCCATTGCAGCTTGCATATTTTCGCAACAAGCTGCAGAAGTGGCGCGATGAGCTGGTCGAGGAATCGAAGCAGACCATCGACAACCTGCGTGAAGAAGTCCGCGATGTCGGCGACGAGGCGGAGCGCGCTACGCGCGAAACCGAGAACTCGCTGGAACTGCGTACACGTGATCGTTACCGCAAGCTGATTGCCAAGATCGACAAGGCGTTTAAACGTATCGAAGACGGTCGTTACGGTTTCTGCGAAGAGACCGATGAGGACATCGGCGTTGATCGTCTCGATGCGCGTCCGATTGCGACCTTGTGTCTCGATGCGCAGGAGCGCTGGGAACATCGCCAGAAACAAATGGGCGACTAAGGTCGATCGGTTCTCCGAATAAAAAAGCCCCGCATTGCGGGGCTTTTTTATTACCAATTACTGCGCCGGCGGCACCATCAAAATATCCTGTCTGCAGACGTGCCAGGAAATACTGGTGCCCGCAGGCACCAGTATCTCTTGTTGCAGAGAGCCGGTTAGTATTTCTGTTTCCGCAAACGTACCGCGGCGATGCCTATCAATGTGAACGTAATGATAAGAATCGTCCAGCCTGAAAGCGCGGGCACTGGCGTGGGCGCTATGGGCACTAATTAAGCTTTCAGCGTGTTGACGAAGCTAAGGTTGCTGGTGTTCACCACTACTGTCTGCGCGGAAGGCAAGGTACCCCACAAATAACCCGGAGGCGGTGTTGGTAATGTGGCATTCTCCGACACCGAGCAAACACTGCCGTTTGGAACGGAAGCAATGGATGTCGTGCCCGTAGTCCCACCGGTTACAACCACGGTCCCATTGTAGTTTGCCGATGGATTGGTGCACGAGGCCGTGAAGCTGAACATTCCCGTTATTCCGCCTGTGGGTGCGCCTGACACGGTTTTATTGATGACCAGTGAACTCGTCTGTTGCACCAATGTATTAGTGAAATTGGCTGTGTTCGGCCCAGCAGCAGTCGTCGTTACGTTAACCGGCGCCGGTGCAGCGCCCCATTGGTAGTTCGCTGGTGGCGTGGGAAGCGTGGCTGATTCACTCACCGTGCAAACGCTGCCAGCGGGAATACTTGGGATCGTCGAGGTGCCTGAGGTCGCTCCATTCAACGTGACACTGCCTGGATAGGTCGCTGTCGGATTGGTGCAACTTGCCATAAAGGCAAACGTTCCACTCACCCCGCCCGCCGGGCCACCACTGATTGCCTTTTGCAGCGTTAGCGGAGCCAGTACATCCAACGTTGCAGATGTCGCTGATGTATTGCTCGACGAAAGCTGGGCGACTGTAGCCTTCATATCTCCAACGGCGATCGTGTTGACATACGTTCCTGGAGTGGAACCGAGCAACGTAACGTCGATTTCACAGGATCCGTTGCTGGGAATCGAACCGCCGGTCATGCTGATCGCCTTGCCGGCATTGATCACCGTTACGGTAATCCCGCAACCGGAAACGTCGGCTCCGCTGATCGCAGTCACGCCGGTCATCGCGGCGAGAGAATCGGTAAGACTCAAGGAGCCCGGATCGGTCGCATTGCCGAAGAAATTGAGCAACTCGAGTTTCATGGTGCTCGTTTGGCCGCCAAAGATCGTTCCCGGTGAAATGGTTTTAACTACACCGATGCTGCTCGTTACTGCGACCGACTGGGACGTGGCAATGGCCGGTACCTGCTCGTTGTCCGAAAGATCCGTTGCGTTGATCGTGTTGGTCTGATTTTTGGCCAAAGGAATAACATTGACGGTGATCACGCATACATCGCCACCGTGGATCGGAATGTGTCAATGAGGTGAGACAGCCGTTGATCAGAATTTAGTGAGTTTTCTGGGTGTCGGTATCCTTTTTGAGAGGCGGGTTGATATAGACCTTGT
>JAYVLO010000235.1:0-23429 GCA_043759455.1 Pseudolysobacter sp. | reverse complement strand
GACCAGAACGTGCCGTGCGTGAGCGGATCCCAGCCCTGCAATTGAAACAGCGCGTGCGGCCGCAGCCAGCTGATACCGAACGGCCCGGCGCTGATCCAGTCCAGCGGCAACCAGCCCGCACCGGAAAGATTGGGCAGCAGCAAGGTGTAGATCCAGACCGCAAAACCGGCGAGCAGACCGGATAACGCGCCGATTCGGCTCGCCCCGCGCCAATACAATCCGCCGATGATCGCCGGCGCGAATTGCGCCACCGCGGCGAACGACAACAAACCGATCGATGCGAGATTCTGATCACGCGTACTCGCGCGGTAATAGGCGTAGGCGAGCAGCGCGAGCATGAAGATGGTGATGCGCCGCACCGCGAGTACGACGCCACTCAGATCGGCGCGATGCTCCAGGCGGAATGCGCGCACGCGCAGCAGCGCAGGCATGATCAAGTCGTTGCTAACCATCGTCGACAACGCCACGCTGGCGACGATCACCATGCCGGTAGCCGCAGAAAATCCGCCGACATAGGCAAGCACCGCGAGCCACAATTTTCCCTGCGCCAGCGGCAGCCACAGCACCGATACATCAGCCGGCAGCGCGACGCCACGCGCGGCCTGAGTACCGGCCGCGACGATCGGCAAAACGAACAGACTTACGAGCAATAAATACGCCGGAAAGATCCAGCGTGCGTGGCGCAGATCGTCTGGATTTTCGCATTCGACCACGCCGACCTGGAATTGCCGCGTCAGGCAGAAGGCCGCGGCGAAGGCGAGCAAGGTCTGCGCGAAAAATCCTGACGGTAGGCCGCGCGTCTGCAGTTCGGCCAATGGCAACGCGATCGCCGCGCCGACACCGCTGCTGCTGAGTGCATAGATACCGACCGCGACGAACGCGATGAGCTTGACCACGGATTCCGCAGCGATCGCCAGCATCATGCCGTGATGATGTTCGGTCGCATCGATCCGGCGCGTGCCAAACAGGATCGCAAACGCGGCAAGCAGCAATGCGATATAAAACGCGCTGTCGCGAAATACTGGCACCCGCGCCATCTGCAACGAGCCTTCGCTGAGTACGCTGATGCTCATCGCCACAGCCTTGAATTGCAGCGCCAGATACGGCACTGCGGCGGTGATCGCGATCAGGGTGACGAGTGCGGCAAGGCCGTGCGACTTGCCGTAGCGCGAGGCAATGAAATCAGCAATCGAGGTGATGTTCTGCTGCTTGCCGACCAGCACGAGTTTGCGCATCAGGCCGATGCCGAAGACGAACAACAGCAGCGGCCCGAGATAAATCGGCAGGTACGCCAGGCCGCCGTTGATCGCGCTGCCGACCGCGCCGTAGAACGTCCACGACGAGCAATACACCGCGAGCGCAAGACTGTAGACGATCGGTCGCAACCAGCGGCGCGACGGATACAGCGGATATTTGTCGCCGTAATACGCCAGCCCGAACAGCAGCCCGACGTAGCACACGGAAACCAGCAGCAAAGCCCAGCCGGCGATCAACGATATTTTCCTTCCAAGGCGTTCACGCAAACCATTGTATCGCCCCCCACGCTTGGTGCCGCCACGACGTTAGTGCGTGGTCAACCGCGAAATGTAGATTCGACTTGACCATCGCCGCGCCAGCCGCAAGCATGGCGGCATGTTGATACTCGACTCCATCGCGTTTCGTATCGTTGATCGTGCGCCAAACATCGACGACCAGACGATCCACGTCTGGTTTGGTGATCACGCGCACAAGACATCTTCGTCGTCGGACGATCCGAACGCAACGGCGCGCATATTACTGGCGCCGGTGCTGATCCACTATCCGCACCTGATAGGTGTTGCGCTCGATCGCACCACGCATGGCAAACCCTTCTTCGATCCTGCACGCGGCATCGATTTCAATCTTTCGCACAGCGGCGATCACGCCGTGGTTGCGCTCGCGCCGAGTCAATCGATCGGTATCGATCTCGAACGCAGCGGACGCCAGCGTTCGGTACTGGCGCTGGCGCAACGTTTTTTTTGCGCGAGCGAATTCGCCGCACTTGCGGCATTGCCCGAGGCTCAGCAGCAACTGGCATTTCTACGCTTGTGGACCTGCAAGGAAGCCGTGCTCAAGGCGTTGGGTCGCGGCATCGCGTTTGGTTTGCATCGGTTGGAATTCGCCCTCGATCTTCTGGGCATACCGACACATTTGCACATGATCGCTGACGAGGGTGGCAATGTCGCTGATTGGCATGTGGTGGCGTTGCAACCGGCACCAGGTTATCTCGGTGCTCTCGCATGGCACGGCGCCGATCGCCGGGTTCTCGGCTTTCGCAACAGCGGCGGCGGCGGCAATCAAGACCGCGCTTGCGACGCTGCGACGCCGCGCTGCGTCTGAATGGCAAGACCGATCAGAGCGACGCAATGAGTTCAAACACTGGCTTCGCCCAGATTCTCGACATGGATATTTTGGCGGGCGCCTTGCGCGGCGACATGGCGGCGTTTGCCGACATTTATCGATTGTATGGGCGTGCTTGTTACAACCTGGCGCTGCGCTTGCTCGGCAACGCGGCAACGGCGGAGGATATCGTGCAGGAAGTGTTTCTCAAGTTGATGAGCATGCTGCGCAGCTTTCGTGGCGAGGCACCTTTTGGCGCGTGGCTGAAGCGCCTGACGGTCAATGCGAGCATTGATTTTCTACGCCGTGAACGCCGCCTCGATGGTGCCGATGCGGAAGGTATTCTGGCGCAACAAGCGGCCATCGAGCCGGGCGCGGAACAATCGATCGATGTGCAGGTTCTGCTGCGGCAACTCAGCCCGCGTGCACGTGCTGTGCTGGTTTTGCACGCGCTGGAAGGTTATACCCACAAGGAGATGGCGAGCTTGTTCGGCCAGAGCGAAAGTTATTCCAAATCCCTGCTGGCACGCAGCCTGCAGCGCTTGAACGCGTTGGTGGATACGCCCGCGCCGACGTCGAGTACCGATCATGTCTGATTCGACTACACGTCTCGTTACTTCGAGCCCGCAACTGCGCGCGTTGCTCGGTGCTGCCGAGGTCGATCCGCCCGCGACGCTGTGGCCGCGCATCGTTGCCGCACACGCATTGCAGTTGCAGCAACGCCAGCGCCGACGCTGGTCCACAAGTTTCACCGTGGCTGCGTGTCTTCTGATCGCCGTGGTGATGCTGCCGCGCGTGCTCGAGCACACGCCGGACACGGCGCCGTCGGCGGACTGGAAATTGATGGCACAGCAGCTCGAATTGCGTCTGCAGGATCTGGATAACACGCAGATGAGTCACGCCCAAACGCTGCTGCCCGAGCAAGCCGATCTGGAGGCGCTCGATCATAGCCTGCAAGCGGCCTACGACCATGCTGCCAGCAGTGCCGAAATCATGCCGTTGTGGCAGCGTCGTTACACGCTGCTGAATACGCTGCTGACTGTTCGCAGTCAGCCTCTG
Organism: Pseudolysobacter sp.; assembly: GCA_043759455.1. Classification (GTDB taxonomy): domain Bacteria; phylum Pseudomonadota; class Gammaproteobacteria; order Xanthomonadales; family Rhodanobacteraceae; genus Pseudolysobacter. Next base: position 20,012 of record JAYVLO010000235.1, on the reverse strand, counting down.
GTGGTTACCCGGATCTGACCGATCCGAATTGATGGAGATACGATGATGACGACAAATCGACTGTTATTGCGTACCACGCTTCTTCTGGCGATCTGCCAGAGCGGTGTGGCCTTCGCCACAGCAGATATCGCTACGACAAATGCGCCAGCATTGGACACGGTTTCGGCGCAGGCTCCGGCGAATACCGAACGTGCCTTGCACGAAGAAATGCACCGCACTTTGCTGCGGCTGGCCGAGGCCGGCGCGTTGGGCAATACGCCCGAACGGCTGGCGCTGGATGTGAGCGAACCCGCGCAGCGCAGCAATAATCTTGGCTTGCTGATCGATTCGAGTAAGGCGACGGCCGATGGCGTACATGTGCTTGGCGTCACGCCGGGTGGCAGCGCGGAACGCATGGGTGTGCGCAGCGGTGACCTGGTTACAGCGGTCAATGCCCATTCGCTGCAGAATCTGGGTGTCGATGGCGAACAACGGCCGCTTGCGCCGGGTGTGCTCAAGAATTCAGTGGATCAACTCAAGGATGGCGAGCCACTCCAGCTAGCGGTGCAACGCGATGGCAAATCGCTCGCGCTGAATGCGCCGGTGCATGCGTTGTATCTGCCGGCGATGCGCTTGCAGCTTGGTGCGGCGGCGTTGTTGACGGCGAGCGCTGGCGGCGCAACGGAGGCGAGCGGTGGTTGCGGACGTATCAGCGAATTCGATGTCGCCCCGCGCCAGGATAGTCTGCACCGCGCCGTGATCATCAGCATCGACGGCAAACTGCCGGGGCCGCGCGGCCAAGAGACATTTCGGGTGCCGGTTGGACAGCATTCGGTCGAGGTCGCCGAAGCGATCGAGAGTCGTTATATCTCGTTCAGCGATGTTGCACGCACCTCGAATCGCCATTATCAAAAGCTGAGCGTGGATGTCGCGGCCAATACAACGTATTTTATCGCGGCACGCCTGATCCCGGACAAACGTAACGATCCGAAAGCGTATTGGGAACCGGCCATGTGGAGGCAAAATGCCGAGACGTGCAACTAGCACGGCAGCATTCGGACCGTGAACCGCGGGCCCAGAATTAGCGGCTGGCATAGGTACCGACGTTATAATCGCTGGCTCGTGTGGCTCATTTTCGTGAGCCAGCGATTCATCCTTCCGTCGGATCGCGCATGACCGCGTTAAGTGTAAACATCAACAAGATTGCCGTGCTGCGCAATTCGCGCGGCGGTAACGAGCCGGATGTGGCTACGGCCGCGCGCGCATGTATTGCGGCGGGCTGCGCCGGCATTACCGTGCATCCGCGGCCCGATCAGCGCCACATCCGCGCCGACGATGTTTTGGCTTTGCCTCCCTTGTTGGCCGGCGCCGAACTGAATATCGAAGGCAATCCGTTTGCGCCAGCGCAAGGCAGTTATCCCGGTCTGCTGGCGTTGGCGCGCGCAACACGACCGGCGCAATGCACGCTCGTGCCGGACAGCGATGCTCAGCTCACCTCCGATCACGGTTTTGATTTGCGCCGCGACGGCGCGCGTTTGCGTCCGTTGATAAAGGAACTGCAGAGTTACGGCTGTCGGGTTAGCCTGTTCATGGATGCTGGATCGCCCGATATAACACGGGTCGCCGAGCTCGGCGCCGAGCGCATCGAGATTTATACCGGGCCTTATGCACACGCGTTTGCGTTGGGCGATCATGCTGTTGCATTGGCGGCTTGCGTCGCCACAGCAGAAGAGGCGCGTGCAGCCGGATTAGGAGTAAACGCCGGCCACGATCTGAGTCAGCACAATCTACTCACGCTAAAACAAGCGATACCGTTTCTCGATGAAGTGTCGATCGGCCACGCACTGATCGTCGAGGCGCTGTATGCGGGCTTGGCGGCGACAGTGGAGGCTTATCTGCAGATTTTGCGCGACTGAGAAGTCCGCCTCGATCTTTTTGATCGATCTGGTTTGCCCGAAACCCGCTCGGCATTTCCTGGACTGGCGGCCAGCGATGGATGCTGACCGCAGGTTTGTTGCTGCGCCGGATTCTTACTCGGCAGCCTTGCCAGTAGTGACGAATCCCACATGCACCATGCCGGCATTTTTTGCCGTCGACATGATCGACCAGATGGTCGAGTACTGCGTGGTTTTTTCCGCGCGAATCTCGAGTTCCGGCTGCGGTACCTGCTGGGCAAATACTGCCATGCGCGCCTTGAATTGCGCGTCGGTGACCGGACCATCATTGAGGAACAACTCGCCGTTCTTGTTGACGGCGAGATCGATCGGCGGAATTTTCACGCCCGACTCGATGCCTGGATCGGCCTTGGGCAGATCGACACGAATCTTGTGCGCGGCCAGCGGCGCCGTAATCATGAAGATGATCAGCAGCACCAGCATTACGTCCACAAGCGGCGTGACGTTGATTTCCGCCATGACACCGCCGCTACCACCACTACTGAAAGCCATTATCGTTCCTTACTTCTCGAAGCCGATTTTTTTCACACCAACGCGCTTGGCTTCGCCCATTACCGAGGCGATCTTGTCGTACTCGGTCGTGTCGGCAGCCTTGATGCGCAGTTCCGGCTGATCCGCTTCCGGCTTCACACCCAATACCGCCAACTGCGCCTGCAGTTCTGGCAAGGTGATCGGATTGTTATTCCACTCCATGCCACCGGTTTCGCGGATCATCAGATTGATCGGATCAATCGGCTTGGGAGGATCAATAACATTTGGCGAAGGCTGCGGCAGATCGATACTGATCTTGTGCGTCATGACCGGCGCCGTGATCATGAAAATGATCAGCAGTACCAACATCACGTCGACCAAGGGCGTGACGTTCATATCGGCCATCGGGCCGCTGCCACCGCCAGAACTGAATGCCATGACTTATTTCCTCGTCGGAACAACCACTGCAGCGGTGTCTACGCGTGAACCGGTGGCGTAGAAATCGTGCAGGTCATGCGCGAACTCGTCGAACTGCGACAGCGTGACGCGGTTCGCACGAACGAAGAAGTTGTAACCGAGCACGGCGGGAATTGCGACGCCCAGACCGACAGCGGTCATGATCAGTGCTTCACCGACCGGACCAGCAACCGCATCTATTGATGCCTGGCCGGAAGCGCCGATGCGCAGCAGTGCGTGGTAGATGCCCCAGACGGTACCGAGCAAACCCACGAACGGCGCGGTCGAACCCACGGTGGCAAGGACCGACAAACCACCTTCCAGACGAGCACTTTCGCGAGCGACGGCCTGGCGCAGGGCGCGATCGATGAACTCGCTGCGATTCAGGGCCTCAACCAGACGGCTGCCTTCGTTGCGCTGATGATGCGCAGCGGCGAGAGCACAATCCAGCGCGATCTTGGAGAACGGCTCGGCCTTCGGCTGCTGTTCGAGGAAGTTCACCGCATCCTGAGTGGAGCCGGTTTCCCAGAACGTGCTGCGAACCTTGTCGGCGCGGGCGCGGATCATCAGGTTACGCAGGAAATTGGCGACGATGAAATAGATCGACAGTACCGACATGACCACCAGTACCACGAAGACCACGAGTCCAAGCGGATCGAAGTTGTGGATCAGGTGGTCAAAACCCATATTCGACAGGGCCTGGGCATCATTGCCACCCAAGGCGCCGGCTGCATGTGGAACGGTGCCGGGCTGAACGGCGGGATTCGAAGCTGCATCTTGTTGCATATACGTTACCTACTCTGAGAGGCTGAAATTGATTGGGACCAACGCGTAACTGGCACTTGCCTTACCACCTGACGAGCCCGGATTGAACATCCAGGTTTTCACTGCGGCGATGGCTGCCTGATCGAGCTCACGATGACCACTCGATTTTTCCACCGTCACTTCTTGTGGACTACCGTCCGGGCCGACCAATACCTTGAGAAGACATTTGCCTTCCATGTGCTGGCGCACCGCTGCGGGCGGATACCTCGGCGGACGCATCTTACGATAGCTGACATTCTCGCTCGCTGCGATATCCGACGGTGGTGCAGGCGGTGCCGGAGGTGCCGGTGGCGGTGCGGCCACTGACATCGGCGTCGCTTCCGTCTGTACCACCGGTGGTGGTGGCGTTGGCGGCGGCGTTGGCGGTGGTTTGATTTTTTCCACAATCTTCGGCGGCGGCTTTTTCGGCGGCTCCGGCGGCGGTGGCGGCGGTGGTGGTGGTGGTGGTGGTGGTTCGATGAACTCCACGGTCACGATGTGCTCGCTTTCTTTGTCCTTCGCTTTGGGCGGGGCCAGCGGAGCAATCATTACGATGAATGCAAAGGTGTGTAACGCAAAAGCGACCGTCAGGGCCGTTGTACGGGCCCAGCTAAATCGCTCGTTACCAGAGTGGGTAGGGTCTGACGCCATCAACTTGAACCAACGCTAGATTGTTTAAGAAGCCCGCGACGCATGCTCAACGTTGTGGATGTTGAACATCCAGATACGTCATGGCCTTTCGGCGGAGCCGTGGACGGTACACTACCTTTAACGCGCTAAACAAGGTGTTCGCGGAAAATAATCTCGAACATCGTGTGAAAGCCCGGTTTTTGTTACTCGGGTAGCACGCAAAACTGCAGAACGTTTCAGATCACTTTTTCTTTTTCTGAATCTTGACGCCGCCACGCAACGCTTTCAGGCGTTGATCCGCCATCGGCTTTGAGCTTGGAAATCCCGTCGCTTTTTCGTAGTCGGCAATCGCTGCGGCGTTGTCGTTGAGATCGTTCTCAGCATCACCACGCAACAGGTACGCCTCGCCCGGCTGGCGCAGGCCGCCCTTGCTGATGGCCTGCGTGAAGGCCTCCTTCGCCTCCTTGCTGTGATCCGAGTAAAACAGGATGTAGCCGCGCTGGTAGTCGACATTGCCGTCCTTGGCCAGCGGCGCCGCTTTGCTGTACGCCGCGAGCGCGTGGGTATCGTCATCACCTAGGGCGTACATGTCGCCAAGCAACTTATAGTTGTCGTAGGTCGGCTTGACCACGCCTTTGCTGAGCCCCTCTTCCAGCACGGGTGCGCCATCCTTGGGTTTGTCGGCGTTGGCGTAAAGCTGAGCCAGATGCTTGTAGTCGTCTTCCGTAGTGATCAAGCCTTTGGACTTTGCGCCCGAGAGCAATTCGAGCGCTTTCTGATCCTGCTTGGCATTGATGTATACCGCTGCAAGACGCTGAATCAATTTGAGGTTGTTCGGATCCTTGGCAAGCTGCGCCTGAGCGATTTTGCCGGCTTCATCGTATTGCTGGGTTTCGAAATAACTCGCCATGAGAATTTCGGTCCATGAATCGCTCGGCTTGTCAGCCAGCGAGTTGGCCTTGTTCAAGGCCTCAATGGCCTGCGGGTATTTCTCAAGGCGGTAGTAGGCATTGCCGCGCAGTGCGTAGACATCTGCTTTCTCGGTGTTGGTAGCCTTTTGCCATGCATCAAGCGAGGTCAGAACATCCTGATACTTTTCCTGTTGCAGCTGCAGTTGCGCGACCTGATACATGACCTGGAACTGCTCGCGATTCGGCATCGCATTAAGCTCGATGGCCTGCTGATCCAGTACGATCGCGCCATCGTAATCTTCTTTTTCCTGCTTGATCTGAGCTTCGCCCTGGATCGCTTTTGCCTGGCCGTATTTGCCCGAGTGAGAATCTGCAGCGGTCTTTTCGAACAAAACCTGCGCTTCGTCGAACTTGTTCTTGTCGAGCAGATCGTATGCCTTGTTCAAATCGCGACTCGCCTTCTCGGACAGGTCGTTTTTCGGATCTTTGCGCGTCGTGTTCGGGTATTCGTTTTTTTCGTCTTTTTTCTTCGACGACGAGCCATCGGCACTGGCGTAACCCGCAGCATGCACTGGAGTCAGCCCGAAACTGCTTACAGCCAATACAAGTGCGAATCCCGCACACCATTTTGTTGGCGACAACTTTTGCTTTTGCATGATCTGTGTTCTCCAAACCGTAACAATTGTCTGCCCCGAAACCCGCGCAGTTGTGGGTGCGGAGAGTAACGCCATACCGGCAGAATTCCAAGGGCGCGCGCCGCAATCGGATCAATGCAATAAATATACTATGCTAAAAAGTATATTTGTTTACATCACCTACCACCGCACTACTGGGGCTCTGCAAAAGTATTCTTTGCCTGCACGTGTTTCGAAAAAGAATTCAAGAACAAAGATTTACCAGACACCTCAGGGCGTCCCGCGATGATTCAAAAACGTCAGGTACTTTGTCAAATATCGAGATTGCTGACCCGCAACGCATTCTTCTCGATGAAAGCACGCCGTGGCTCAACGACATCACCCATGAGCGTTGAGAAAATCTGATCCGCAGCAACCGCATCTTCGATGGTGACTTGCAGCAATCGACGCGTTTCCGGATTTACCGTGGTTTCCCACAGTTGTTCCGGGTTCATTTCGCCCAGACCCTTGAAGCGCTGGATAGTCCGACCTTTTTTCGCCTCATCCATCAGCCATGACTGTGCCTGCGCAAAATTGGCGATGGCACGGCTGTTATTGCCGCGTCGAATCTCCGCACCTGGCTGGATCAGGTCGGCGAGCTGCGCCGCCAGATCAGCGATGGGTTTGAATTCCGGGCTGGTGAAGAAATTCGCGGGCAAAATCTGCGTGGTGGCGAGACCATGATGCTCACGTTTGATTTCAAGCGCAGCCGGATGCTCGGCTGTTGCCGGCCGTACGCTGAGTTGATAGAACGCGCGCCCAAGGCCACTGGCATTGACCTTGCGAGCCAAGCTTTCCAGCCACGCGGCTGCGCTATCGGCTTGCTGCCAGCTCTCGCTTGGCAACGGCACCATGTCCAGCATCGCAGTCAGGATCGCGCTATCGAAACGCAAGCTCAATCGACCGATTTGATCGCTCGCTAGCTGATAATCCTGCAGCAGCTTTTCCAGCGCTTCGCCGCGCAAAGACGGTGCATCGGGATCGTACTTCAACTCGGAATTCTCGACCGCATTGTTGATCAGATACGCGTTCAGTGCCGCATCGTCCTTGAGATACATTTCCTGCTTGCCCTGCTTTAGTTTGTACAGCGGCGGCAGGCCGATATAAATGTAACCGCGATCGATCAAAACCGGCATCTGCCGGTAAAAGAACGTCAGCAGCAAGGTGCGGATATGCGAGCCGTCGACGTCCGCATCGGTCATGATGATGATGCGGTGATAACGCAGTTTGTCCGGGTTGAACTCTTCCTTGCCGATACCGCAACCGAGCGCGGTGATCAGGGTGCCGACTTCCGGCGACGACAGCATTTTGTCGAATCTCGCCTTCTCGACGTTGAGAATTTTGCCTTTGAGCGGCAACACCGCCTGAGTCTTGCGATTGCGGCCCTGTTTGGCTGAACCACCGGCGGAATCACCCTCGACCAGAAACAACTCGCTGAGCGCCGGATCTTTTTCCTGACAGTCGGCGAGCTTGCCCGGCAGGCCGGCGATATCCAGCGCGCTCTTGCGCCGCGTCAGCTCACGCGCCTTGCGTGCAGCTTCGCGCGCGCGCGCAGCATCGACCACCTTGGCCGCGATTGCGCGCGCTTCCACTGGATTTTCTGCGAGGAATTCTTCGAGCTTCTGATTGATCGCAGACTCGACCACGCCCTTCACTTCCGAGGAAACCAGTTTGTCCTTGGTCTGCGACGAGAATTTCGGATCCGGTACTTTCACCGACAATACGGCGATCAACCCCTCGCGCATATCATCGCCCGCTAGCGTTACCTTGGCGGTACGCTGCAGGCCGCTCGCCTCGATGTAGTTGCTTAGCGTGCGCGTCAATGCGGCGCGAAAACCGGCCAGGTGGGTGCCGCCGTCTTTTTGTGGAATGTTATTGGTGAAGCAGAAGCAGTTTTCCTGATACGCATCGGTCCACTGCATCGCGAGATCAACGGTGATATTGCTCTGGTACGAGCTGAAATTGATCACGGTCGGGTGCAGCGGCGTCTTCAGATGCGCCAGATACTGCACGAACGAGCGGATGCCGCCTTCGTATTCGAAAATATCATGGCGATCCACACGTTCATCGTGCAATTCGATACGCACGCCCGAGTTCAAAAACGACAGTTCACGCAGGCGCTTCGCCAGAATGTCGTAGTGAAATTCGATATTGGTGAAAATGGTCGGGCTCGGCATGAAACGCACGGTCGTGCCGCGCACCGTCGATGGCCCCACAACCTTGAGCGGATAGACAGGCTCGCCGAGGCGATATTCCTGCTGATGCTCGAAACCGTCGCGATAAATCGTCAGATACAACACTTCCGACAATGCATTGACCACGGATACACCTACACCGTGCAGACCACCGGAAACCTTGTACGAGTTGTCATCGAACTTGCCGCCGGCGTGAAGCACGGTCATGACAACTTCGGCCGTCGAGCGACCTTCTTCGTGCATGTCGACCGGAATGCCGCGGCCGTTATCGATGACGCTGACCGAGGTATCGCTGTGAATCGTCACGATGACGCGATCGCAGTATCCCGCCAAAGCCTCATCGATGGAGTTGTCCACCACCTCGAACACCATGTGGTGCAAGCCGGTACCGTCATCGGTATCACCGATGTACATACCCGGGCGCTTGCGTACTGCTTCCAGGCCTTTTAGGACCTTGATGTTGCTGGAATCGTAATGGTTGTTTTGATCGTTATGCTCAGTCATGCGCAGCAGGCATCCGGCGTGGCCACGGGTTGGTTCGCGGCATGGGACCAGCGTGAAGCCGGTCAAGACGTCAATTATAGCAGCCGCGCGTCCAGGGAGTTTACGGCTGGCCCCGGTTAGCTAAGGCGATGTCATTGAACCACGTTCCACGTGGAACCTTCGCACAGCGCCACTTGCGATCAATGGAGCGAGCGCTGCAGGTGTCTCGGTTCCGGTGATGAGTATTTGCGCCTCCTGCCCGAGAGATTTCACCACCAGGGATTGGTGCTCGGCATCCAGTTCAGAGGCTAGATCGTCGAGGCAGATAATCGGCCAATCACCTTTTGCGTCAGCGAGGTGCTGCGCTTGCGCCAGCAGGCATGCCAGCGCGCAGAGTTTTTCCTGCCCTCGCGATAGATGTTCGCGCCTGGATGCCAACTCGAATCGCAAAGACCAGTCGGCGCGATGTGCGCCCACACTGGTGAAGCCGCGCGCAATGTCGCGAGAGTGACTATTGCGGAGCCGTTCAAGCAGCGGCATATCCGTGTTCCAGCCCTGTTCGAAATTCAATTGAACATCGCCAAGCTCATGCAGGAATAAACCCGCGAGCGCAACGAGATAAGGGCGTAATGCATCGATATACCGCGCTCGATGATCTGCCAAAACTACTGCGGCTCCAGCAAGCTCGATATCCCACGGTTCCAGCTCGGAACCGCGCGGTGATTGTCTGAGCAAAGCGTTGCGCTGCTTTAGCGCGCGCTGGTGCCTCCGCCATTGTGCCGTGAAATCTTGTTCCACGTGGAACAAACCCCAATCGAGAAATGATCGTCTCTCAGCAGCGGCTCCGGAAATGAGCGCGTGCGATCCCGGCTCAAAACAAACCACAGCGCAAAGACGTAAAAGCTCCATCAGACTTTGTGGTTGCGATCCATCGATGCGTGCTTGCCAACGCGAAGCGGTGCGCACAAGACCGAGTCGATGCTGAACTTCTGCCCCAGCCAGTAATCGGCCAAATACAGAAAGTTCGCTCTGCCCTTCTCGCAACAGGACATCACGGTTTGCGCCGCGGAATGAGCGAGCATGCGAAAGCAAGTACACGGCTTCGAGAATGCTGGTTTTGCCCGCGCCATTTGCGCCGGTGAATAAATTGATTCCGGAGCTGAGCGCCATCTCCAGCGACGGGAACGCACGAAAGTTTTCGAGTCGCAGCTCAGCTAAAAACACAACAAACTCCGAAAACAGCGAAGCCCGCGATGCAAAAGAACAAGCGACCGCGGGCCTCGGTTGAAACGAACAACAGGTGGGCGATTACAGCCGCAAGGGCATCACGACATGGCGCGACTGATCAGAGTCCGTCGCCCGAATCAAGCAACTGGAGTTGCCATCGCGCAAGCAGATCAGCACTTCCTCGCCGCGCAGCGCGCTGAGCGCATCCTGCAGATAATTCACGTTGAAACCAACACTGAGATCCGAGACTCCGGTGCGCGCTTCGAGATCTTCGACAGCTTCTTCCTGCTCGGGGTTGTGCGCCACAATACGCAAGCGGTTCGGGTTCACTTCCAGTTTGACGCCACGATATTTCTCGTTTGACAGGATCGCCGCGCGCTGCAGCGCCGAACGCAACTCTTCGCGCCCGACACGAACTTCCTTGTCTGCGCCAATCGGGATCACTGCCTCGTAGTCCGGGAAGCGACCGTCAATCAGCTTGGAGGTAAACGTCACACCGCCACGATGCACGCGCAAATGGTTGCGTCCGAATTCCAGCTCAACCGTGCCGTCGCCCGTCTCGAATAACCCCTGCAGTTCGAGAACGCCTTTTCGCGGAATGATGATCTGGCGACGGGTAGCAACGCTTTCTTCCAGTGTTGTTTCTGCCAGCGCCAACCGATGTCCGTCGGTAGCTACGCAACGTAAAACCTTGTCACGCAAATCCAGTAGCAAACCGTTGAGATAATAACGAACGTCTTGCTGTGCCATAGCGAAGCTGGTGCGATCCATCAACTCCTTGAGCGTTGCTTCGGGCAGCGTTACACGCTCGACCAATTCAATATTCTCGATCACAGGAAATTCACTGGCAGGAAGCGTAGCCAGAGTGAATTTGCTGCGCCCGGCGCTGACCGTCACTCGATCGCCAACCTGTTTGACATCGACCTTGCAACCATCAGGCAGCGCGCGACAGATATCGAACAGCTTGCGCGCGGGTATCGTGATTTCGCCAGATTCAAGATCTTGAGCTTCGGTACTTGCCACCATCTCAACCTCAAGATCGGTGCCGGTGAACGAGACACGTTCAGCACTGACGTTGACAAGCAGATTGGCCAACACAGGTAGCGTTTGTCGACGTTCGACAACGCCAACAACCTGTTGCAGGGGCTTGAGTAAAACCTCGCGTTGAATGCTGAATCGCATGGCGCAGTATTTCCCGGTTGGTGACCAATAAAGATATTGATAATAGGTATAAGTAGTAGCTGTAGGGCTTGTGCATAACAAAAAAAAGTAACTTTACTATATATTATTCATATAGTTACATTGCATTTTCGCGCTGTACATCTATCTGTCTACACTGTGGGTGGATTGTGGATAACTTTTCACCAACCAGCTATCCCCACCTTATCCACAGCTGTTTATGCGGTCAATGTACGCAACAATTTATCCCAGTCCTGACGTAACTTCCCATCGGTTTTGCAGAGCTCGCGGATGGTGCGGCAGGCGTGCAATACCGTGGTGTGGTCGCGCCCGCCAAACGCATCGCCAATTTCAGGCAAGCTGTGTTCGGTCAGCTCTTTTGCCAACGTCATTGCCATCTGTCGTGGCCGCGCCAGGGAACGGCTGCGATTCTTCGACAACAAATCACTCAGGCGCAACTGATAATAATCTCCGACGGTTTTCTGGATGTTGGGGATAGTAATCGCTTGCGCATGGACTGTAAGCAAGTCACGCAGGGTTTCCTGGGCAAACTCTTCGGTGACGGGTCTGCCGAGAAAATTGGCGCGTGCCGCCAATGTGTTCAGCGCGCCTTCGAGATCGCGTACATTCGAGCGCATGCGCCGTGCGACCAGGAAGGCCACCTCTTCTGGCAGGTCGATGTGCTTTTCCGCCGCCTTGCTTAGCAAAATCGCAGCGCGTGTCTCGAAATCCGGAGGCTCGATCGCGACGCTCAAACCCCAGCCAAGGCGCGACTTCAGCCGCGGCTCAAGATTTTCAACTTCCTTCGGATAACGATCGCAGGTCAGGATGATTTGTTGCTTGCCTTCGAACAGCGCATTAAAAGTATGGAAAAATTCTTCCTGCGTGGTGTTCTTGCCGGCGAAAAACTGGATATCGTCAATCAGCAGCGCGTCCACCGAACGGCAGCGGCGTTTGAAATCATCCATATTCTTGGTGCGCAGCGCATCGATCATCGCGCCGACAAACTGCTCGGACCGCAGATAAGTCACACGCATTGCCGGATTGTTGGCGCGCATAAGGTTGCCTGCCGCATGCATCAGGTGGGTCTTGCCGAGACCCGTTCCGCCGTACAACAACAGCGGGTTGTAGGCGCGGCCTGGATTGAGCGCCACCTGCATCGCGGCAGCCTTGCCGAGCTGGTTGGTTTTGCCTTCGATGAAATTATCGAAGGTGTAGTGGCGATCGAGACTGGGTTCCGGCGCACTCGCGGTATTCCTGACCGGCGTTTCGACCGACAAAGAAACCGGTCTCACCGTGGCCTTGCGACTTGAAACGGCGCCTACGTCCAGACGCAATGGCACCGGCGCACCTTTCAAATGCGCCAATACTGTTTGAATGCGTGGCAGAAAATCGGCGCGTACCGTTTCCAGGGTATACGCATTCGGCGCCAGCAGATGCAATCCGTCACCGTCTTCGCTGACTTGCAGCGGCCGCAGATAGGTGTGCAAATCCTCGACGCTGAGCTCGCCTTCCAGGCGCTCCAGACAGCGCCGCCACAACTCGATCATGCTTGTTCCATTTCGTGTGCGTCACGCAGGCCTGAGGGCGCGTGATGTTTAATGCAGGCGGACGCTGCAGTCTACCGCGCATGTGCTGCCAGCGCTATGTTGCACGACCGGCATTTGTCGTGCACAACCATCAGGTACAAATGCGACAGATAAATGGCGCGCGATGCAGCAACATCGCCACACGAAACGCCGTGAGATAATCATCGGCGGCCCAGCTAATCCAGAATCTCCAACATGGCGCAAGTGCGTATTCCTTGACACACGCCGCCGGCGCCGCTTATGCTCCCGCTCCTTTTTCGACTTCCAGCAGAGCCTTCGCCATGAAGCGCACTTTCCAACCTAGTAATCTCAAACGCGCCCGTACCCACGGTTTCCGTGCCCGCATGAAAACCCGCGGTGGCCGTGCTGTGATCAACGCACGTCGTGCCAAGGGTCGCAAGCGCCTGACTCCCTGATCGCGACTGGCGGCGCCATGGAAGCCCTGCGCTTCCCACGCGCCGCGCGGCTGCTAGCGCCTGGGGATTTTCTCGAGCTACGGCGCAGTGGCAAGCGACTGCCTTGTCGCTTTTTTCACATCGAATATCGACCGACCGAATTTGCTATTGCACGCCTTGGGCTCGCGGTATCTCGTCGCGTTTCCAAACGCGCGGTCGTGCGCAATAAAATCAAACGCCAGGTTCGCGAGAGTTTTCGGCTATCGAGAGCGGATCTGCCTGCGATAGATATTCTCGTCATTGCGCGCACTACTGCCGCGCAACAAAGCCTTGAGGATCTGCGAGCCGATCTGGCTATCCTGTGGCGCAAACTCACGGCGTTGAATACGGCGGCATTGAACCGTAACCCCGCAGCCGGCACAATGCGCGCCGATTCCTGATGTTTTTGCTCCCCCAAACAAGTGCGTGCATCACCCGCCGTTGCCGCGTTGCATTTGGTCTTGCCCGCACCCACACAATAACGCAGTCCCAATAACGGTGAGCCGCTCGCGACGATCGTGGTTGCAGAGCACACACCTCATCTCATCCGGACAACCCGGAACCTGGATTTGACGAATATGCCGAATACCCGCCCGTTTCTCCTGCTCGCCGTATTGTTTGTCGGGTACTTGCTCTGGCAGCAATGGCAGACCGACTATGCCGCGCCGCTGTCGGTGAACACCCCGGCCGCAATGGCGAACACGGCAGGTGGCGATACCGCTAAAGCAGTGCCGAACGACGTGCCGGCGGCACCCGGTGAAATTCCGAAGCCAGCGCTCGATGCGGTCACGACGACAAGCCCGGCAACCACCGCGCCGGCGCAACTCATCAACATCACCACCGACGTATTCAATATCAGTATCGATACGCGTGGCGGTGCGATCGTGCGTGCCGATCTGCGTGCGTATCCGATCGCGCCGAAAGAAACCGATCATCCAGTGCGGCTACTCAGCGACGATGCAACGAATTTTTTTATCGCCCAATCCGGGCTGGTCAGCGCAGCAAGCCCCGCACCGGATCACCAGGCACAGTTCAGCGCCGATAAAACCGAATACACACTCGCGGATGGCAGCGACACGCTCGAAGTGCCGCTGACATGGACCGATGCGTCCGGTATCAAGGTGCGCAAAGTATACAAATTCACGCGCGCCAGTTATGCGATCGAGCAGCGCGAGGAAATCAACAATGCCAGTGCCACGCCGTGGAGCGGCAGCGAGTACCGCCAACTGCAGCGTTTGCCGGTGGTCATCGTCAGCAGCGGATTCTCGTTCAGCAACCCCGAAAAATTCGCGTTCGCCGGTGCGGCCTGGTATAGCCCGCAGGACAAGTTCCAGAAACTCGGCTTCGACAAATACGCCGCCACGCCGCTGAACAAGACCATCACCGGCGGCTGGGTCGGCATGCTGCAGCATTATTTCTTTGCCGCGTGGGTACCGAAGGCCGACGAGGCCGATCAGTATTCCACCGCGGTCGTGACCAATGCCGGCGCGCCGCGTTACTTGATCCGCAGCATGTCGCCGGCGATCACGGTAGCGCCGGGCGAGAGCAAAAGTTTCGATGCACGCTTGTATATCGGACCGAAGCTGCAGAGCACGCTCGCCACCGTCGCGCCGGGGCTGGAGCTGACCGTCGACTACGGCATGTTCACCGTGATCTCAGATCCTTTGCACTGGATCCTCAGCGAGATCCACCGCTTCGTCGGCAACTGGGGCTTTTCGATCATCCTGCTCGTTGTATTGATCAAGCTCGCGTTCTTCAAGCTGTCCGAAGCGCAGTTCAAATCGTCGGCGAAGATGAAAAAAGTGCAGCCGCGCCTGGCTGCATTGAAAGAGCGTTACGGCGACGACAAACAGAAACTCAACGCCGCCATGCTCGAGTTGTATCAGAAAGAAAAGATCAATCCGGTCAGCGGCTGTCTGCCGATGCTGGTGCAGTTTCCGGTGTTCCTCGCGCTGTATTGGGTATTGCTGGAAAGCGTCGAGTTGCGCCAGGCGCCGTTCATGCTGTGGATCCAGAATCTGTCCGCGCCCGATCCGTATTTTGTGTTGCCGATCTTGAATGCCGGCGTGATGCTCGCCACGCAATTCCTCACGCCGACCGTCGGCATGGATCCGACCCAGGCCAAGATGATGAAGGCAATGCCGGTGATGATGGCGGTGATGTTCGCGTTTTTCCCGGCCGGTTTGGTGTTGTACTGGACGGTGAACGGCGGCCTGTCGCTGCTGCAGCAATACGTCATCACCAAGCGCATCGAGAGCGGCGCGATCGCAGTCGCGTAATCCTTGGCTGAAATATGCCGCGCCGCGAATCACCGGCGGCGCGGTAGCATGATGCCGATACACTGTCAGACATGATCGAGCACACCGATACCATCGCCGCCATCGCCACACCGTCAGGTGCCGGCGGCATCGGCGTGGTGCGTGTTTCCGGGCCGGCGGTTCCGCTCATTGCCGCAGCGTTGCTTGGCACCATCCCGGCACCACGCCATGCGCATTACGCGAAGTTTCGCGATCACGCCGGCGCCGTTCTCGATCGTGGTCTCGCCCTGTATTTCCCGGCGCCGCATTCGTTCACCGGTGAGCATGTGCTGGAACTGCATGCGCATGGCAGTCCGGTAGTGCTGAATCTGTTGCTGCAACGTTTGTTTGAACTCGGCGCGCGTCCGGCACGCGCCGGCGAATTTTCTGAACGCGCTTATCTCAACGGCAAGCTTGATCTGGCTCAGGCCGAAGCGATTGCCGATTTGATCGCAAGCCAATCCGAACTGGCCGCGCGCGCCGCGATGCGCAGCCTCGACGGAGAATTTTCGCGGCACGTGCAACGTCTGCTCGATACACTCGTGCGCTTGCGTGTCTACATCGAGGCGGCGATCGATTTCCCGGAGGAAGAGGTCGATTTCCTCAGCGCACCGCAGTTGCGCCAGGACTTGCTCGCGCTAGGTGCGCAGGCGCGCGATCTGCTCGCGCAAACGCGCCGCGGCGTGGTGTTGCGCGACGGTTTGCATGTCGTCATCGTCGGCCGGCCGAACGCTGGCAAATCCAGTCTGCTGAATGCGCTGGCCGAGATCGATCGCGCCATCGTCACGCCGGTTGCCGGCACCACACGTGATGTATTGCGCGAAACCATCAACCTCGATGGCATTGCCCTGATTCTGGTCGACACCGCAGGCTTGCACGAGTCTGGTGACCTGATCGAACAGGAAGGCATGCGTCGCGCACGCAGCGAACTCACGCGCGCCGATGTGCTGCTGCTGGTCACCGACAGCGCGCACGCAAGCGCCGATCGCAGTTTGCTGCAAACCGGTGCGACCAACGCGGCACGGATCGTCGTACACAACAAGATCGACCTGAGCGGCGAATCCGCACGACACGAATCCGGCGACAACGAAACGCAAATCTGGCTCGCCGCTCACACCGGTGAAGGCGTCGAATTATTGCGCAGCGAACTCAAACGTCTGGCCGGTCATGGCGATGCCGCAGCCGGAAGTTTCAGCGCACGCACACGTCATGTCGCTGCGCTCGAGCAGGTAGAACTTCATCTGCGAGATGCGACACACGCACTACTCGAATTGCGCGCCGGCGAACTCGCGGCTGAGGAACTGCATACTGCGCAAATTGCACTGGCCAGTATCACCGGCGAATTTGGCAGCGAAGAACTGCTCGGCGCGATCTTCAGCAGTTTTTGCATCGGCAAGTAGATTGGCGGCCGTCCGCCGTCGCTGAAAAACCATCAGTAAAAAGGCACACGCAAACGTGCCACTTCTGTTTTAAGCTTGCGCTTTGCCTACCCGAGGATTGCCGCATGATCGACCTGCATTATTGGCCCACGCCGAACGGCCACAAGATCACGATGTTGCTGGAAGAGGCCGGATTGCCATATACGATCAAGCGTGTCGATATCGGATCGGGCGAGCAGTTCCAGCCGGATTTCCTGAAAATTTCGCCGAACAATCGCATGCCCGCGATCGTCGATCACGCGCCCGCGGATGGTGGCGCGCCGCTGTCGTTGTTCGAGTCGGGCGCGATCCTGCTGTATCTCGCCGAGAAATCCGGCACGTTCATTCCGGCCGATTTGCGCGGCCGCAAAACCGTGCTCGAATGGCTGTTCTGGCAGATGGGCGGGCTCGGGCCGATGCTCGGCCAGAACCATCATTTCAATATTTATGCGCCAGAAAAAATCCCATATGCGATCGAGCGGTATCTGCGCGAAAGCAAACGTTTGTACGGCGTGCTCGACAAGCAACTGGATGGTCGCGCGTTCATCGGGGGCGATGAATACAGCATCGCCGACATGGCGTGTTATCCGTGGATCGTGCCGTGGCAACGGCAGGGTATGAATCTCGCCGATCATCCGAATCTGCAGCGCTGGTTCGATGCGATCGCGATCCGTCCGGGCACCGGACGTGCGTATGCGCAAGGCGCGTTTCGCGATGCCTCCGCACCGATGAGCGATGCAGCGAAAAAGGTCTTGTTCGGACAGGGCAAAGGCCTATGAATCGAGTACGTTGGCTAGCCGGAATGATCTCCATGACCGTGGGCACGACCGCCGCTGCCGAAAAGCTCAGCATCGAGCGAATCTTTTCCGATCCGAATCTCAACGGTGCCAGTCCGCGCAGTTTGCATATCGCGCCGGATGGTTCGCGCGTGACTTTTCTGCGCGGCAAGGCGGAAGACCAGAACCAGCTCGACCTGTGGGAATACAACCTCGCCGACAAGAACACGCGGCTGCTGGTGGATTCGCGTGCTCTGGTAGCGGACGGCAATGAAGCTGTCTCGGAAGCCGAAAAGGCGCGCCGCGAACGCCAGCGTACCGCCAGCTTCAAGGGCATCGTCAGTTATCGTTGGGCGCCGGATAGCAAAAAGTTGCTTTTTCCACTAGGCGGCGTTTTATACCTTTACGATTTGACCGTCGCACCGGAAAAAGCGGTGCGTCCGCTGACGCGTGCGGGCCTCGAATTTCTCGACGCACAGATCTCGCCACGTGGTCGGTATGCCTCGTTCGTGAGTCAGCAGAATCTATGGGCGATTGACCTGCAAAAAGGCACGTTGCAACAACTCACGCACGATGGCGGCGGCGTCATCCATAACGCCGAAGCGGAATTTGTCGCGCAGGAAGAAATGGCGCGCGCCAGTGGCTATTGGTGGGCGCCGGACGATTCCGCCGTCGCGTTCGAGCGCTTCGACGAAGCCAGGGTGCCGCTGGTCAAACGTTCGGAATTGTTCGCCGATCATACCGAGGTGGTCGAGCAACGTTATCCGGCGGCGGGCGATATCAATGTGCGCGTGCGCCTCGGTGTGGTTTCGCCGAAGGGCGGCAAGCCGCACTGGATCGATCTCGGCAAGAATGAAGACATCTATCTCGCCCGCGTGAACTGGTTGCCGGATGCGCAGCGCCTCGCCGTGCAGCGTCAAAGCCGCGACCAGCGCACGCTCGATCTCGTGCTCGCGGATGCGCGTTACGGCGCGCCAAAAATAGTGCTGACTGAAACCAGCAAGACGTGGATCAACCTGCATGACGACCTGACCTTCCTGCACAAGCAGGACGCGTTTATCTGGGCGTCCGAACGCAGCGGCTACAAACAACTTTACCTGTACGGCACGGATGGTGTCTTGCGTCACGCGTTGAGTAACGGTGAGTGGGATATCGACAAGGTGCTCGGCATCGACGAGGCCGCCGGCAAGATGTATGTGGTTGGCAATCGCGACAATGCGCTCGATGCACAAATCTATGCGCTACCGCTCGCAGGTGATGGCAGTGCTGCGCCCGAGCGCATCTCGCGTGAAGACGGCTGGCACGATGCGGTGTTCGCGGACAACACGAGTTTGTATGTCGATACGTGGTCGGATCCGCTCACGCCGCCGCGCGTCACGATCCATGCGCCCGATGGCGCGCAACTCGCGATCATCGAAGCGAACACACTGGACAACGCGCACCCATATGCGCCATACCGCGATGCACTCAGCGCGCCGGAGTTCGGCACGGTCAAGGCCGAGGATGGCCAAGCCTTGTATTACCGGCTGTACAAACCTGCCGATTTCGATGCCTCGAAAAAATATCCGGTATTTTTCCGTTTCTACGGCGGGCCGGGAAGACAACTCGTCAATCGCGCCTGGGGCGATCATTTCGATCAGTACATGGCGCAACACGGCTATGTCGTATTCTCGCTCGACAATCGCGGCACGCCGCGGCGCGGACGCCAGTTCGAGGATGCGATCTTCAAGCAGATGGGCAATGCCGAGGTGCATGATCAACTCGCCGGCATCGCTTATCTGAAATCCCTGCCCTACGTCGATGGCAAGCACATCGGCGTATTTGGCTGGAGCTACGGTGGCTACATGGCGCTGATGATGCTGGCCAAGGCCTCCGACCAGATCGCCGCCGGTGTGGCGGTGGCGCCGGTCACCGATTGGCGCCTGTACGACAGCCATTACACCGAACGTTATCTGGATTCGCCGAAAAGCAATTTGGACGGCTATACGGCCAGTTCGGTGTGGCCGTATCTGGACGGTTTGAAGTCACCGTTGCTGCTCGTACACGGCATGGCCGACGACAACGTGCTGTTCACCAATTCGACTAAACTCATGGCCGAGCTGCAGAATCGCGGCACGCAATTCGAGCTTATGACCTACCCGGGCGGCAAGCATGGGCTGTCGACACCGGCGATGCGCAAACACGTATTCAGCTTGATCGCGAAATTCTTCGACGAGAAACTCAAGCCGTAATCGCGACTGGGCAAAAAAGCGAAATCGCCGCGTGCAACCGGTCGACAACGACACGAGTTGCGCATGGCGATTCACGCGGAATGCGCTTGTATCACGCTGCCACGATCAGAACTTGCCGGCGCGGAAATCCTCGACCGCCTGCACGATTTCCCGCTGCGTATTCATCACAAACGGACCGTACTTCGCGACCGGTTCGCGCAACGGTTGGCCCGCGACCAGAATCATCCGCGCGCCGCTCTTGCCCGCGGTCAAAGTTACCGAGTCGCCGGTGTCGAGCACGGCAAGCTGACCGCGTTGCACCGC
>JAYVLO010000234.1:0-6640 GCA_043759455.1 Pseudolysobacter sp. | reverse complement strand
TCGATATTCGTGGTTATATTCGCCAGCTTGCGCGCGCTGCTTTCGATGGTGCCGCGGGCGAGGACGAAACACCGGCCTGAACGCAATCAGACCGGCACGAATCCATGCGGCTGCAGGCAATGCCTCAAGGCGTCGCGATTTCAAAATTACCCTTGAAGACCGAATCGATCACGTTGATCACACCGGTCATTTCGACGTGGTTGCTGCAGTTGTAATACAGCGTGCCGATTGCGCTCGCCGGTACCTTGAAAGTCATGACGGTCGCGGCGGAGGTGGCGCCGTTGTGATCGAGGCCGGAGGCAACACCTGTCGGATACGCATTGGCGCTGCCCGTGCCCTGCACGGTCTTGATGTAGAACGGATGCGCGGAGCTGATAGCGCCGAAGCCGAAGGTATAGGTGAGGCCGACACGCAACGTCAAATCGGGATTGCTGGCGCTCGGGCCGGCATCGGTTTGCACCGCCCATTTCCAGTGCGGGAACGGTTGCGAGGTATCTGCCGAAATCAGGAAATCGTTCGCCGATGCCGACATGCAAAGGCATGATCCGACCAGCATCGCTGCGAACCGCCGCAGACCACGGCCACGTGCCGCTGCGGAGGAGTTGAAGGGCAAAACAGCGGAAAGAATTTCGTGCATTTCTTGCTCCCAATTAATGTGTGACGAGCCGGACGAAATCCGCGGCACCATGCCGGTGCGGATGTTCCGAATCGATGGTCGGGAGCGGCGATATCTCAGGTGAGTTTTTTCAGCCAGCGGAACAATTTGTCCCAGTCCTGCTGATGTGAACGCACGATTTCCGAGTGGTAATCGAAAATACTTTTCCCCAACGCCGCCGCCAACACATATCCCTGTGTGTCGCGTAACGTCGCAAAGGTTGCGAAGGGCAGATGTTTCATTTCTTCGAGCGCCTGTTGCGAGGCGTTGGTCCACGGTTTCATGCGGTTCGCGACCAGCGCGACCGGCACCTTGCCACGTTTGATGCGCGACAATTCGGCAAGTTCGGCGAGAAACGGCGCGGTCGCTTCGAAATCGATGCTGGAAGGCAACAACGGCACGATCACCGCATCGACAAACTCCAGATATTCTTCCACGTCGCTGGCGCGCAGGCCCGCTGGCGTGTCGATAATCACGCGTTGCGCATCTTCGGGAATCTTGTCCTGCCAGCCGCGCTTCAGGCCGCTCAGCGGTAGCACCGCGCTGGCGAGTCCGGCGCGTTTTTCGCACCAGCGATAACTCGAGCCGAGACGGTCGGCATCGACCAACACGGTATTTTTGCCATCCTGCGCGTAATGCGCCGCAAGATTGGTCGCGATCGTGGTTTTGCCACAACCGCCCTTGGAACTTGCCAGCAGAATCTTCAGCATCGACGTGCTCCGTGTGCAAAGACCGCCCGACTCTACACTGCGCGAGGCGTGCTCTGGAAGCCCCCGCGCCAACGCGTCCATTGAATCGGAAAGCTAATTCTTCTCTGCAGCATCCGCGGCGGGTGCGGTTTCCGGTGCCGATTCCAGCGGCGCCTCCAGCGGCACATTGGCCTCGCGCAACAACGCATACACCAGCCCGGACTCGGTATGGCTCTGCAACGACAAACGCAGCAATTGCCGCGTGCCATCGGCGCTGGTCAGCATACTTTGCATGATTTCGCCCGAGCGTTGTTCCTGCCACGCGAGATTGCGTAGCTTTCCGGCGATCTCCGCATTCGGCTTGTCGCCGCCCTGCAAGCGCGCGCGCAGCGCCAGGCCGGCGCGTTGCGCGAGCAGGCTGGAACCCCATTCGAGCTTGCCCGCGAGCGCCAGACAATCCTTGCGCCGATCATCGAATTGCGCGGCATTGATGGTCGGATCGCACAACTCCAGCGCGGCCGCGATGACCGGCTGCGCGCCCGGCCCGAGGCGGCTCGCAAGGTTGTAGGCGATCGTCAGCTGGATGCCTTCGCGGGTCGCGGCCACGCCTTGCGGTGGTTTTTCCAGCAAGGCCGGCGGCACCGGCAAATCGTTGATCGCCTGCAACAGCGTGCGCGCAAGTTCGGTCGAATAATCGTTGTACTCGCGCGCCGCACCGGCCCGTGTGAGCGCAATATTCGCCGCCGTGCGATCACCCGCCTTCTGCGCGTGTTGCGCATCCAGCAGCCAAACCGCAGCGTTGTTCGGCGCGATCTGGTCGAGCTTTTGCAGCGCGTCCGGACGCGGGCAGATCTGGATCGCGTTGCCGCAGGCGAATGCCGTGATCCACCACGTCAGCGCATCTTTCGGCCCAGCGGTCTGCGCGCGTGTCAGCAGCGTCGCGGAGTGGAACGCATGCGGTCGATCGGGATCGTTATCGTCGGGGCGCGCCATGATCGACGCCGCCAGCAACAGCGGCGCATCGGTGCGCAAGGTCAGGAAATTGATCAGGTCGCGGCGATAACGTTCGCTTGGCGAAAAACCATCGTCGGCCACGGGCGTCGCGGGAGGGGCCGCTACCGGCGCCGCGGGTTTGTTCGCGCCAGGATTTTTCCTGGGATTCTTGCCAGACGCGCTGGGCTTGGCCGGTGCTGCGGCTGCAGCGGACGCCGCAGCTGAAGTATCAGTCGCAGTCGCCACTTCCGTTGTCGCAGTCGCAGCAGCGGCAGGATTTTCCGCGGTCGGCGGAGTTTCAGTCGGCGCAGCTGGCGGCGGAGTTTCCGGCGGCGCGACAGCACTCGAACCATCTTGCGCAACCGCCAGCAATGGCAGCAGAAACAGCAAACAAACAAAAAGGCAACGACGCAGCATGGCGATTCCTTGAGCGATGATTGCGAGGAGCAGAAACCGCGATTCTATCGACTGCTGGCTGTGCCGGGCGTTAACCGTTTATCCGCCAGCACAATAGGCGTTTGATGCGGATAAACGATCGGGAGTTCTATTGCGCGTTGGCTTCCGTGGACGGCGCGGCCTGACGCGATGATTTCCAGTCTTCGGGCGGCTCAAGTGAAACCCCCGCGTCGCTGAGGTGAGCCCGGATATTGTCCTGCTCACTTTGACCATCCAGAATCTGTTGGTAGCGGCGATCAATAGACGCATCGTTGGTGCTGTAGTCGAGCCGGGATTCGTTGAGCCGCAACCATTCCATATTGCGAAGTTGGCGTTCGACGTCGGCTAATTGGACCGAGTCTGAAGCGAGTTTCCGTTGCAAGTGCAAGCCGATCATTTGCGAGATCAGGCTGGTCGAGGTATCGCTCATGAGTTTGCTGATGGCCAAGCAATCCATGTGTAATTGGGTGTCGCTGGATACCGCAAGTTTCGGATCGCAGGCACGCGTCAATGCTTGATATCCAGGCATGGCGGATGCAAGGCTGAGACTAAAACTCATGATCAAGCGCTGGTTCTTTTGCGTAGTGACGTCGTTCGAACCGGCCTCGTCTGCATACAATGCCAAGACGGACGCCGGCATATTTTCGGAGGCGCGCAACAGCGTTGCGGTGAGCGCCATGAAATAGTCGTCGAAATATTTCGCTTTCGCTGCGTGTTCGATAGCGAGACGACCGGCAATCACATCGTCGGCCGCGTTTGCACGGTCGAGTTCGAGCAACCAGATCGCTGCATTCTGCGGCACGATTTCGATCAGCCGCCGGATGGCTTGCTCACGTGCATGAATCAACTCGTCACCGCCGTTTTGCACGGCGCTGATCCACCAGATCTGTGGATCGTTTGGCCCCGCTTTTTGGGCGCGCGACAGCAAAACCGCAGGACTTGACCCTGTGGTAAGCTCAGTTGGCGCAACCAGCTGCAACGGGACAGCGTGCAGAGCCGCAGCCAACAACATGCGCGGGTCGTGGCTGTTTGCCAAACTCTTGATGATGTCATTCTGACCGCGTAGCCATGCAGCTTGCGCTTCAGTGCTTTCTGCGGAGTCGGGTTCTTCAGTTGAGTTTGACGAACTATTGGCGCATGCACCGTCAGCGGGGGCAGGTGTCGCCGGAGTTGTTCCAGGGGCATCAGTTGCTGGCTGCGACCAAGCCGATGACATTGCGAAAAATACGATGAGCAAAATCCAGCGCGACATATTGCTTCCCTTACCGAATGAGCGAACTTTTCAGTGCGATCATATCAATCAAACGGCACAAAATCCGTGACACACGGTCGCCGGCGCGCGTAAAAAAACTTGGTCATGGCTTGGTCTGAAAGCGATGACCATAACCGCTGTCGCCGCCACAACTAACGCGCAGATTTCCACTCTGCCGGTGGCTCCAGCGGCAGACCGGCTTCACTTAGTACGATGCGTGCCCGCTCCTGATCGGTGCGGCCCTCATGCACCCATTGATACTCGCGATCTGCGTCGTAGCGGCGCCGGAAAGAATTGTTTTGCTGCCATTCGAGATTGCGGCGTTGGCGCTGCACTTCGGCAATATCCTGCGGACTCACGGCGAGGCTTTTTAGCAAGCTCAAACCTTCGTCTGCGGAGACCCATGTGGTCGAATGTTCGACCAGCAGCCTGCCGATCGCGCTGCAGTCCGCATGCGCCAGCGTAGCAGGCAGCGAACGCTCCGGCGCACAAGCGGATTGCAGCGCTGCGTAAGGCAGAAATGCCGAGCCACCGAACGAACCAACCCACTGCCTCAGCGTTTTTGGATAGGTTGCGAGATCGGGTGCATAAGGGTCTTCAGGCACCGGCACTGACAGTTCGGTGCGCTCAACCGCACGTAGAATTCGCGAATTGATCGCGGCGGTGTAATCGTCGAAATACTCAGCATGGGCGGCATGAGCGATAGCCACCTGCTCTGCGATGGTGTCCCCTGTTTTTTGCGCGCGGTCCAGTTCAAGCAACCAGACCGCAGCGTTCTGCGGTGCGATATCGAGCAAGTGGGCGATAGCGGAATCGGCGGGACGGCTCATGTCTCCAGCTTTTTGTGCGCGGTCCACGTCAAGTAACCAGACCGAGCCGTTCTGCGCTGCGATGTCGAGCAAATGGGCGATAGCAGAATCGGCGGAAGGACTCCTGTCCGCTCTCACCAGAGCGCTCGACCACCAGATATGGGGATCGCGCGGCACGGCAGCTTGTGCGCGCGGTAGCAAGACGTCACGCGAAATCAACGAAGGCGGCGCCGAAAAATAGTCTGCCATCGCCGCAGCGGCAAAAATCGACTCATCATCGCTGGCCTGCGCGAGTTGCGCGACGACATCGTTTTTATACTGAATCATGGCGGGCGTAAGCCCGTCGCCACACACACTCACGGCAAATGCAGGTGATGCCGCGAGCAGCAAAAACGCCGCCGCAATCAGCATTTCGTGGCGCATGGTTTGACTCCTTTCAAGTAAAAAAGCAACAAGATGCCTGGCTAGGTCGCACTGGCATTCTATGAGTTGCCATCATGAAAATAGTTGCAGTGGCACGCTCATGCATGGCGTGAGAAATAGTCTGTCAGCATCACGAGTCAGTTGCGAAGCCTTTGATCTGCGCTATTTGATCCGACCGATAACGCGGCTCACCCCAGCAGCCACAGCCACAACGGCAAGGTCGCGAGCGACAACACGATGCCGTAACCGACCAGCGCGGCGGCGAGTTCGGGCGCGAGTCCGGCGGCGGCGGCGAGTGCGCCGGCGGTAATCATCGACGGCATCGCGGTTTGCAGTACGGCGACCTTGCGCATGTCGCCATCGAGTCCAAGCGGTACACACAGGGCCAGCGCCAGCAGAGGTAGCAATAGCAGCTTGAACAGCAGTCCGGCGCCCAGCGGCAGCAGATCGCGGCGCGGCAGTTTGAAGCGGATCTGCATGCCGATCGCCAGCGTCACCAGCGGCAACAGCGCGCCGGACAAACGCTGCAAACCATCGCTGATCGCTTGCGGCGGATGCTCCGGCATGATCGTCAACGCCACGATCAGGGCCAGCATCGGTGGAAAACCGAGGATACGTTTGAGCATGCCGAGTGGCGTCGGGCGCGTGGTATCGCCATACATCGCGAGCACGACGAGACCGAAGCTCGACAGGATCAGGAACGAGCCGAACTGATCGTAGATCACCGCATACGGCAACGCCGCTTCGCCGAGTAGTGCGACGATCAGCGGGTAACCGAGAAACGAGGTATTGCCCAGCGGCATGGTCAGCATCAGCGCGCCAGTGGCGTCGCGACGCACGCGCTCGAGTCGCTGCAGCAGCAACACCAGCAACACGCTGGCCGCCAGGATCAGCCACGGCATCAACGCGAGTGCGATCAGCTCGCGATGAAAATGCAGGCTCGGCGCGTATAGCAGGATCGAGGCCGGCAAACACACGTACAGCACGACCTGATTCAACACGTCGGGGGCGTGCTGCGGCATCCAGCGGCGCCACGCGATCAGCCGACCGATCGCGAGCATCACCAGAATGAAACCGAACGCCGCCAGCACCGAACTATTCACGTCATCACACCATCGCAGGAAAATTTAACGCGTCAGCAGGTAGTTTCTTCGCACGGTAACGCGTTAGCATGCGTCGCTCGACATCGTTACTGCGGTAACGTTTACCAATCTGCTGTATGCGTGAGGATAATGATGGATGGCTTGAGCCTGTTCCAATCCGCCCGACCCGAATTTTTCGTAGGCTGGGGCACGCTGGCGCTGATCATCGCGGCATTGGCCCAAGGCAAGAATCGCAGCGGTCTGGTGTGGTTTATTTTTGCCCTGATCGGCGGACCGCTGGC
>JAYVLO010000233.1:0-9761 GCA_043759455.1 Pseudolysobacter sp. | reverse complement strand
TACGGCTCAACGTGTCGTGCACATCGCCAAGTCCGGCGCGAATCGGACGCGCGATGGTGGTCGGCGCGCTATGCTCGCAGCGCGTCACGGAATCAGATTTTTGTAAGGCGCTGGATTGCTGCTTGAGCTAAATATGGATTTTATCGAGTGATATCGTTGCTTGCACTTTGGGCACAAGCTTCCAAGAAATCGAAGCGAACAAGGGGACACGGATGGCATGCTATCGGGATATCGACATGGCCCACTGTCGTTGTAGATAAATCTGTGCTCTTAGCTGATGCTTGGCACCTTCGCGGATTCGGTGCATGCGCTGCAGTGACATAGCTGTCACCGCCGCACCATTTTCTGTGGCCTAGAAATAAATCTGCGCACGCAACTCGAAAATCCGCGGGTCGAGCGACAGGTTGCCTTTCTCGCTGGTGGCGCGAATGTAGTTGGCCTGGAACTTGAAATGCTGGGTCAGGTACCAGTTGGCGCCCAGCGTCCAGTCGTGTTCCTTGCCGCCGAGGATCTTGCCGTCGTTGAGGTCGAGTTCGCTGTATCGCAACAGCAACTCCAGTGCGCCCCACGTGCCATTCGGCTTGATGTTGCCGACGTTGCCGTTGCTGTACGGGCGTGATTCGCCGGTGACCACCCAGCTGCCAAAGACGTAGAACCCATCGGCGCTGTAGTTCGGATTGCCACCGTAACGCGTGATGTTTTCGCGCAGCACTTCGCCCTGCACCGATAGCGGTCCGCCAATCCACAGGCCTTCGAGTCCGCCGCGATTGATGTGATCGACCTTCGCCAGTGTGCCGCTATCGATCAGGCGAATAGGCGTGAGTCCGGTTTCCGGCGGCGAGACGACACGGCCCGTAGCGGGATTGATCCTGCCGCGGCCATCGGTGGTGGTATCGCGGTCCTCGCGTGAGCCGGAAATGCCGAGATGGATGACATCGCCATCCTGCTTGTGGGGAGTCCACGCGGCGCGCCCACCGAGCGTGGTGCCGTCGTTGTCGCCGAGCAGATCCTGGCCGAAGTAATAACCGAGGTTGAGGATGTAACTCTGGCGCTCGAACGCCCAGTCGATACCGGTGCGGCGACTTTCATAGATCGCCTGCGCTGGCAACGCGAGTTCCAGAGACGTATCGGCCCTGGTGCCGGTGTTGCCTTCGAACGATACCGGCGTCTTCGAATAACCGACGCGGAAGGCGCCGTAATCCGCGCCGAGAAACGCTTTCGATTGCACGCGCAGGAACACGTCGAGCCAGGTTCTGCCCTGATATTCGAAGTCGACGATAGCGTCGTAGATACCTTTCTTTTTCAGCGTGATGCCGAGTTCCTTGCGCCGGTTGGTCGCGGAATCCTCGAAGCGATGCGTGCCGTCGGCCAGCGTATCGTTACTGAAATCGTTGACATCGAAACGATAAGTGCCGGTCAGGCCGATATCGGTGCCATCGCTGAAAGTGTAATGCGTTGGCCAGTCATTGATGTCGTAGGCCTGCGCCGATAATGCAGTGGCGCCGAACACGAACGCGGCGGCGAATTTCGAATAACGCAACATGGTGATAGCCCCATTGCAAAAGTGCATGAATATTCCATTGCCGCGCCGCTGGCGGGGAAATGAAACATCGTTGTAACCATATTCCGCGAGCGCAAATCCGCAGCCGACGGTAGCGATATGTTTATCGAAACATATCGAAAAACGTGGCGGAAAGCGAGACGGTCGAGCAGCGCATTTCGATCATCCAGCGGCAGCGTCAGCGTGTTCCAGAGATCAATAAAGAAAGGGCGCGCCGGATTCTAGCCGCTGCTGCGTGGCACGTTGCGGTTTGTGTCGGTGATCGTCGACGGTGGTCTGATCAAACTTTTCGTTCAAGCGGTATTGCGCTGAAACTCGTTGATCGCATCGCGATTTCAATTCGCATGTCACGAATCTGCGCGCACGAAAAAGCCGGAGAACCTGCGCTCTCCGGCTTGTTGTTTCATCGATGCAGTGCAATTTGCGACTGCATCAAACGATCGTGAAGCTTAGAAGTTGAAGCGACCGCCAATGGTCGGATCGATGGTCGAGGTGTGCAGGAAGCCGGAAGCAAAACCGTTCTGAACCTTCGAGAACATCGCACCGGCGTAGACGTCGAAACGCTTGGTGAACTTGTAGTCGGCGACCAGCGAAAATGCATCTTCGCTACCACTGCACTGGCCGAAGCTGGCATCGGAGCAATGGCTGGAGACGAACGGATTGGTGGCGCTGCCCTTGTAGCTGTTCTGGCTCAGGTGATACCACGCACCGGTCAGATCGAGCGTATCGCTAATCTTGTATTTCGCGCCCACCCAGGAAACCTGCAGCACTTTGTGAACGTTGAACGCGGCGTTATTAACGACGCTGATTTCGTAACCGCCCAGACCGTTGAAACCGGCTACGAGCGGGTTGGATGGATTCTTGTAGGTGATGTGCTCGTAACCGCCGGAGAACTTGAGCGGACCGGTGGTGTAGTTGGCGACCAGGGTGTACGCGGTGTTGTCGGAAATCGTCGCGGCGAGCGAGTCATGCGGCAGGGTGACGAACTGCGCTGCACTCAACGGTGACGCGGAGATTGCATCTTTCTTTTTGCTGTACAGGACATCGGCCGAGAAACCGGCATAGTCGCCACCGATATCGAACTGCATCGCGTTGCCGCCGGTGCCGCCGCTATCGCCGGTATCACCAAACTGATACAAACCTGAAGCGCGGAACGGGCCGTTGCTATAGATGTATTTGATCGAGCGATCCAGACGCGTGTTTTCGGTGTTGCCGCCGCCAGCAGTGGCACCGGAATAACCGATCACCGAGAACGCATACGAACCGCCCTGCGGATCGTATTTGCCGATCGCATCGGTCAGCAGACCGGTTTGGCGACCCAGTGTCACCGTACCCCAGTCCTTCGAGCTAAGCCCGGCGTATGCCGCGCCGTTGAACAGCTGCCCGGCGCGACCGCCGTCGGCGTTGGTGGTTTGCGCATTCAGCGCGCGACCATTGTTGTTGACCAGCGACTGCAGCGCATCGGAGATTTTTCCAGACTGCGGATTGAAGCCGGTTTCCAGCTTGAATACGACCGACAAGCCGTCGGTAATCGCTTCGGTGCCCTTCAGTCCGACTTTCGACTGGCTCATTGCGTTCGGTGCAATCGAGGTGATCGACTTGTTGCTGTTCTTCGAAATCAGGTAACCCAGTCCGGTATAGAAATCGTCGCTGAGCGGCGTACCGTGGGTCTGGTAAGCCACGCCGATATCGACGGTGCCGTAAAGGGTGACGCCGTTCCACGTAAGCGAACCGTCGTCGGCGGCCTGCGCAGCGCCGGCCGTGGCGGCGCTGGCGATCATGACGGCAAGCAGGGTTTTCTTGATGTTGCGGCTGGATAACAGCGGTTGGTTCTGGCAGTAGCTCATGGTTTTTTCCCCGTCGAATTGGCTAACAAAAACGAGTCTCGACCTTGCTGCGGCGAGCGGACGTCGCGGCGCACAGGTCGCTCCGGCCGAAGATGGTATGAACTGATTATTACAATAACCTTACAGTGTCAAGAAAACCGCGCATTTTCCGCCTGTAACAAATCGGTAAAGCGGCGGCGAGCATGGATCCAGGCGTGCGTCAATCGCGTTTGCATGATGTCGGGCCGTGTCACATGAATGGCGCGGATGATCGCCTGTATGCGCAATTTTCCGGAGACGAAGTTACATCCAAACGTGCCGATTACCCGCGTCTCTGGCACGATCGCCACATGAAAGAGACCAAGCTAATCGTGACCCTGCAACAAACGCTGGCCGATGCGCCGGGCCATGCCATCGTGGTCGCCCTGAGTGGCGGACACGATTCCAGCGTGTTGCTGCACGCGCTTGCGAGCTTGCCCGAAGCGCGCGTGCGCGGCCTGCGCACGGTGCATGTCGATCACGGCCTGCATGCGGATAGTTCGCGCTGGGTGGAGCACTGTCGCGCGCTGGCGCAATCACTGGCGGTGCCTTTCGAATCCGTGGCAGTTGCGGTGCCGCGGACCAGCGGCAACGGCCTCGAAGCTGCCGCACGCGGTGCGCGTTATGCAGCACTCGCGCACCATCTCCACGAGGGCGAGCTGCTCGCGGTCGCGCAGCATCGCGACGATCAAAGCGAAACCGTGCTGCTCAAACTCTTGCGCGGCGCCGGGCCGGAAGGTCTCGGCGGTATGCGCGAGTTGCGGACGTTCGCGCGCGGTCTGTTATGGCGACCATTGCTGTCGTTGCCACGCTCGGTATTGAAAAATTACGCCGACACGCACGCCATAAACTGGCTGGACGATCCGAGCAATACCGACGAAACGCTGAGCCGCAATTTTCTGCGCCGGCAAATTCTGCCGCGGCTGCGCCAGCACTGGCGCGAATGCGATACTGCGCTGAGCCATACCGCACAATGGAATCGCAGCGCGGCGGATTTCATCCTCGATCACGCTCGCCGTGCGCTTGCAAAACTGCAAGGCCTCGATCCGACCACGCTACGCTGGAACGAGTGGCTAGACTTGCCGGACGCGCTGCGCGATCCCGTGCTGCGCCTGTGGTTGCGCGGTCTGCGTCTGCCCGAACCAACCCACGCGCAGGCGATCGAGTTGCAGCGGCAACTGCGCGACGCCGCGGCACAAAGTTTGCCGTGCGTGCGCTGGAGCGGGGTCGAGATGCGTCGTTATCGTGACCTGTTGTACGCGATGCCGCCGCTGCAGGTGCCGCATGAGGAATGGCAAACCGACTGGCGCGGCGAACGTCTGCGATTACCTGCGCGTTGCGGTGAACTCGCCTTGGAAAATATCGATCAAACCGCGACAGAATTGCCGCTGATGCTGGTGCGTTTTCGACGCGGTGGCGAATCGCTCAAGCCGGTCGGCAACCTCCACACTCGTGAGCTGCGATTGCTGTTTCAGGAGTCCGGCATAACGCCGTGGCAGCGCGAACGCATTCCGCTCGTGTATCACGACAAGTCTTTACTCGCCGTCGGCGATTTGTGGCTCAGCGATTCGGGCGCGGAATTTTTTGCTGCGCATCAGCGGCGACTCGTCTGGCAATCCGCAGATTTTGCGTGAGCGTCGACTCAGCGCCGGATCGAAAAATTTGATCGCTCCGCGTTGATTCCGATTGACCGCGCCGCGTACACGCGTTAATTTTCGCGGCATGCCTAAAGCCGCTGTCACGCCACCTAACCAGATCGCCGAATTCGAGCACTCGCTGGACGAGCTCGAACAGCTTGTCGGACGCATGGAGCAAGGTGATCTGAGCCTCGATGATTCGCTCAAGGCGTTCGAGCGCGGCATCGGCCTGTATCGCAATTGCCAGAGCGCACTTGAGCAGGCAGAGCTGCGGGTGAAGCTGCTGCTCGATCCCGCCGCTCCCGAAAACGCGCAGCCTTTTGAACCCGACACGCCCTGATCTCACGCCGCACCTGTTGCGCCTGAGCGCGCAAGCCGACGCCGTTCTCGCGCGCCTGCTGCCGGCCGACACCCAACCGCCCGAGGCACTGCACCGCGCGATGCGTTATGCCTTGCTCGGCGGCGGCAAACGCCTGCGTCCACTGCTCGTGTATGCATCCGGCCTCGCGCTCGGTGCGACGTTGGAAAAACTCGACGCCGCTGCCGCCGCGGTGGAAATCATCCACGCGTATTCGCTCGTGCACGACGACCTTCCGGCGATGGACGACGACGATCTGCGGCGTGGCCGACCGACCTGTCATATCGCATTCGGCGAGGCCACCGCGATTCTCGCCGGTGACGCGTTGCAAGCGCTGGCGTTCGAAGTGCTCGCGCACGATAGCAACGGCCACGAGCCGCACGCGCATATCGAGATGTTGCGTGTGCTCGCGGCGGCGTGCGGTTCGCATGGCATGGCCGGCGGCCAGGCGTTCGATCTCGAAGCAGTCGGCAAAAACCTTTCGCTGGGCGAACTCGAACGCATGCACACGCACAAGACCGGCGCACTGATTCGCGCCGCAGTGCAGCTCGGCGCACTCGCGGCCGGCAATCGCGACGAAGCCATCCGCAATGCGCTCGAACATTACGGTTATTGCATCGGCCTCGCGTTCCAGATTCGCGACGATATTCTCGATGTCGAAGGCGATACCGCGGTCATCGGCAAACGTCAGGGCGCCGATCAGGCACGCGACAAACCGACCTACCCGGCCCTGCTCGGCCTTGAGCAATCGCGCCTGCGCTTGCAGCAACTCACCGATCAGGCGCTGGCCGCGATCGCACCGCTCGGCAAGGCCGGAAAACATCTGCACGATCTCGCGCGCTTTGTCGCGGACAGACCATCGTAACGCGCCGCACTCGACGGAAACGACATGGGATTTCTCGCATTTTTTGCGGTAGCAGCCGGCGGCGCGATCGGCACCTTGTTGCGCTGGTTGCTCGCGATCGTGCTAAACCCGTTATTGCCGAACCTGCCGCTCGGCACCTTGGCAGTGAATCTGATCGGCGGCCTGATCATCGGCATCGCACTCGGATATTTCACGCAATTTCCATCGTTGCCATCCGAGCTGCGGCTGTTCGTGATTACCGGATTTTGCGGCGGACTGACCACGTTCTCGGCGTTCTCCGGCGAAACGGCTTTACTGCTGATGCGTCAGCAATACGGCTGGGCCGCCGCGCTGATTTCGACGCATTTGATCGGATCGCTGAGCATGACCTTTCTCGGTTTCATGCTCGTGAAATTTTTGGTCAAGGCGTGAAACATCGAGACACAAATAGTCTCGATCTGGTTTTTCGTTTTATCTGCGCGCCGCATCGTGCGAAGAGAACTGCGGACACGAACTCTGCGCTGAAAGATATCGCTGATGCAGCGCGCACAATCCATCCTGCGCGCGCACCGAGCTGAAGCCTGAACCCATGGTGCGCAGGCCGGGAATATTCGCTTCGAGATGCTGCGAGTGATTCTGGAAATGAATGCAGCCGGCGCATTCGGCGATTCGCGGCGATACATTCGTCGTCATATTTTTCACCGTGAAATGCGTCCAACTCACGGCGCCGGATCTCCGAGTTTCGTCCAGAAATCGGCGAACACGATCGCCGACAGGATGTAGCCGAGAATCAGGTTGACCGCGACGCCGATCGTGAATGCGTAGAACGGCTTTGCACCGGCGCGCGCAAGATCACGCAAGCGCGTGCTGAGCCCGATGCTCAAAAAACAGAACGTGAAAGCCCACGTGCGCAAGCCGACCAGCGGGCCGACCAGATCCGGCGTGAGCGCTTTCTTGTATTGATCGTAGCTGTAGCCTTTTGCGATCAGCGTGATGATCAGCGAGGCGACAAAAAAACCGAGGACGAACTTCGGAAAACGTCGCCAGACTTCGCCGCCGTTCACGCCGGAACGTACGCCGGTCGATTCCCAGCGTGTCGTCGCGACGATCGAAAGTATCAACGCCCACACGCCGATCCAGACATCGCGCCCGATCACTTTCATGAGAGTGAATGCCTGTACCGATGCTTCCGGCGTACCAGCGATGCCGGGTTGTCCGGCGTAACCGCCGTAGGTTTGCGCGGCGGCAAAACCCGCCGCGTCGGCGAACTCCGAGGTGCCGATCCACGCACCGGCGACACCGGTCGAAAGGCCAAGCTGTTTCGATATCAGCGGCAACACAAAAATCATCACGATCGCCCAGAAAATTACCAGCGTGATCGCGATTGGTGCGTCTTCTTTTTTTGCGCCGACCGCACCGGCAATCGCGATCGCGCCCGACACGCCGCAGATCGCGCCGCCCGCTCCGAGTGTGGCTGCGAGGCGGCGATCCAGGCCGAACTTTACCGCCGCAAAAAAGATCACACCGAACGTCACCAGCGAGACGATCGCGGCCTGCGCGATGGCGACCGGGCCGGCCCAGAGAATCAGCGTGAACGGCAATCCCGCGCCGAGCAGAACGATGCCGGTCTTGATATAAAACTCGACGCGCAAGCCGGTGACGAACCAGTTCGGCAGACGCACTGTATTGGCGATCAGCAACCCGAGCAACAACGCTACGAGCGGTGGTTCGAGGTTGTAGCGCGAGGCCTGATCCCACGCGCCGAGCGTGTAGATCAAGGCCGAGATCACGAACACGATGGCGAACGCCGGCACGAATTCGGCGAGACGCAGACCGAGTGATTTGACACCGATGCCGAACAGCACAAGCCACAACACCAGCAACGAAAGATAGCGAGTGGAATTGGTACCAAGCTGGATCACTGCCTCGCTCAGCGTCGACCATTTCTGCGGCGTCACCGCCAACCACTTCAGGATAGTGCCGGTATCGAACGCAATCGTCGCGGAGATCACAAGGCTGGTACGGGTCTGGAACAAAATCGCCGCGGCGATCACGAGGCCGAGACCTATCCAGATCGCCCACCAGTCTTCCTTGGCGAAAAGCGCGCGCCAACCGCGCACGGCGGTGGGCGGAATCGCGCTGGAATCGGATGATCGGACGTCAGACATTTGGAACCCCTCTTGCTGAAAAAATGCGAGCGCCACATACCACCCGACAATCGCGCGAATATCGCATACACCACTATCTCGCATCGACCAAGGTCGCAGAAGTAACTTGCGGGAATATGCAAATTTCTGATTGTCGTGGTGCGAATCAGGTTACTGCGTTTTCGGCCAGCAACTCGCGCCGAGGTCGTGCGAACAGCTTTTCGCGCAAGCGCAGAAAAGGCCGCTCTACCGCGTAATGCAGCACAGCCGCGACCAGCAACGATGCTGCTGCATAAGTGGCGAATGCGAGCAAGACATGATCCTGCAACACAGCGCCGAACGTGTTCTCGACGAGTTTGTACACGGCCTTGTGCGTGAGATACAGGCTGTACGAAACCATCGCCAGCCAGCCCGCACCGGGCATACGAATCCTGCCGAGCCAGCCCTGCGTGCCCGCGCCCGAAGCGACCAGCAACATCAGGCCGAACGACAGCAACGGATAACCGATCACGGTTGCCAGCAAACCGGATCGATCCTGAAAAACGACGATCGAAGCAAGTACCACGGCGATACCAAACAGCAGCAGCGCATTCGCATTTTGCTGCATACGTTGCCACCACGCTAGCCGGTAAATTTTGATCATCGCCAGCACCACACCCGCGAGCAAACCGTCGAGCCGCATATACGTTGGGTAATAAATATCCTCGATGAAACGCCGCCCAAAACGACCATCGTCGAGATCGCGCAACGGCGCAAGTTCATACAGCCAGAAATAACCGCGCAGCAGCATGCCCGCAGCCACCAGACCGACACACACGATCACGACTTTTCGCAACGGCTGATCGGCGGCGAGTTCGCGACCGTAGGCGGTTCGGCGCGCAGGGAAATTGCCAGACTCAATGACGATGGCAGCATAGACAGCGGATTCCTGGCAGACGCGGACTATGAGGTCGACACATTGGCGCTACAGTCTGATGGCAAGATTGCGATGATCGGCGATTTCGAGTTAGTTGCGGGAGCTGCTCGCGTTCATCGGGCTAGGCTCAGCCAGCCCGAAGCCGCGCTGCAATCGTTGAGCTTGAGCGGCAACACCGCTACCTGGCTGCGCTCGGGTACAGCACCGGAATTGTCACTACCGCCGCAGTTGTTTTTTTCGCCGGACGGCGTCTCCTACACCCTACTCGGCACAATGAGCCATATCGCTGGCGGTTGGAGCTACAGTAGTCCCGCGTTGCAAGTTATTGGACAAATGACCTTGCCCCCGAGAAACGTACCCCTTGCTATGTGATTCAATCCACGCAAGGAGAACGACATGACGAAGACAACACGGGCGCGCTACACGCTCGAAT
>JAYVLO010000232.1:0-4290 GCA_043759455.1 Pseudolysobacter sp. | reverse complement strand
ACTCGGCCCCGAAGTGCGCGTCAACGGCGTCGCCCCCGGCGCGGTGATGTGGCCGGAACAAGGCAAGGAATACGCGGATCGCGAGGAGCTGGTCAAACGCACCGCGTTGAAGCGTGCGGGTTCACCGGACGATGTTGCGGGCGCGGTGCTTTATCTGCTGCGCGACGCGGGGTTTGTTACGGGGCAGATTTTGCGCGTGGATGGGGGGAGGACGCTGGTGATTTGATGCGTGAAATCGAGGAGACTGGAATGAGTTCTTCAATCAAGGCGACGTATGTGCACTTCGACCCGGATAGCATGTGGGTTGAGTTGAGTGATGGACGCACATTGGGCGTGCCGCTGACATGGTTTCCCCGGCTTCTGCGCAGCACTGCCGAGCAGCGCGAGCAGGTGCGCATCAGCGCACGCGGATTGCATTGGGAAGCGTTGGACGAAGATATCTCTATTGCCGACCTTCTGGCTGGACAGGGCGATCAGACACGCCACCGTTCACGCGCTGCCAGATTTCAGACCAACGCAAGATTGGTATACGGCGGATTGGTTCGGCCATGTCGTCCAGCTCGGCCTTCGCTCGGTATTGCGGTTGTGGCTTGCTCCTGCAAACGCAGGAACTGCGCGACTATGCAACAAACCTATGTCTCACGGCTTTCCATGCGGAACTTTTACGCGAGCAAGATGGTGCCGGCGACAATCGCAAGAAGTCCAATAAACCAAGCTCCCATAACGGGCATATACAGTTTATTTCGCCGCAGCGCGATGTAGATGTAACCCGGCACGAATAACGACAAACCGCCTTGCACGAAGCTCACATTGAACATGAGAATGCTGCCGACAAGCTGCGAACCGACAACAACAATGAATCCGATCACTATGAGTGATCGCTCAAAAAGTTTCGGCATGCCGAATTTATATTGATCCGGAATCACGCCGGCGTACCACGCACAGGTGATACAGAGTGCGATTGTGGCGAACGCGATCAAGAGAGTGACCACCCAGTCAAATATTGCCTTGCGCATGCGTCGCGACTTGGTGATCTCGCGCGCACGCGTCAGGGCAACCTGATCTGTCTCGGCCCCCGCACTGCCGAATGTTGGCTCGATTCGTTGCATCAGTCACAGTAACTGGAATTCAGAGTCCAATTATTTTTGCTTGAACGCATTAGCCACCAGCGCATTATCAAATCCACCGCCGACGACACCTTCCTCGGCGTAGCGATATACCGCGGCGGCGTAGATGCCCTGCAGCGCGGCTTGCACGAGCGCGAGCATCAGCGCGGCGATCACGCACAGCATGATCACGACACCGATCAGGATCGCGGAGCGCGATACCGCGGCAAGCGTGATGAGTCCGGCGGCGGCCAGGATCAATCCGAAAATAAGCAGGCCGAAGATCAGGCCGATGCCGGCGTTGCCGATCAGGCTTTCGCCCCACGTGCGCTTGAGCAATTCGGCGCTGCGCTTGACTGCATTGAACGGACCGACATCGCTGTTCACGAGCACCGGCACGACCAGGAAAGTCGCGAGCGACCAGCCCATGCCGATCAGGCTAATGACCCACTGGCCGATGAATCCGGCGCGATCCTGCAACGCGCGCAATACCATGCCGACCGTGGCGGAAATTACCGCGTAGCCGAAAATCGTCGGCAGCTTCGACATGGCGATGCGAAACCCATCGGCAGCGGTCGGCGTGCCGCCGCGCAAGTGAATCGTCACCGCACCAATCAGCGCCGTGTTGAAAAAGATGATGACGAAATATTGCACGAGGTAGAACAGGAACATCAACACCGCGCTGCCGGGAGTCACATGTGTATGCGCGGCTTGCTGCAACTCACCCGTGAACGCCATCGGCAGAAAGAAACTGGCGGTGACGATGATTGTGCAGATTGCCGACAGCGCCGGAAATACCAGCAGTGTTTTCTGCGCGCGCAATACGCCGGCACTCGCCTTGACCAGCGCCCAGCTGCGTGAAAATTTCTCGAACATGATTTGTTCCTTGGCAAAGAGGAAAAGGCTTGATGCGTTCTAGCATTGCGCGATGATCGCGTAAAGTGCGAGATGCACTTCAGCGTTATCGGCACGACATTCGGCAATGCAGTTTCAGGCGACGACGGAATCGATACGCCCCAGCATCTCCAATGGCTCACTCGCCTGCGGAAATTCTTCCCAGAGTTGCGCAAGCGTCTTACGTGACTGCGGATGCAAGACCAGCGGCGCAATTTCCGCCAGCGGACACAGCACAAACGCGTGCTCGAGCTCCTTGCGCGGCAGTTCGAGATTGCCCGCGCCGCGCAAGATCAGATCGTCGTACAACACGATATCGATATCCAGAGTGCGGCTGGCGAAACGCGGTTGATCGCGGCGCCGACCGTGCCGGTCTTCGAGCGCATGCAGCCAGTCGTTCAACTCGACAGGCGATATCGTCGTTTCGATGATCGTCGCCATGTTGAGAAAATCCGGGCCGTCGAACCCGATCGCCGGGCAGCGATACAGCGATGACAACGCGATCGTGCCGAACTGCACGCGCAAATCGAGAATCGCTGCGCGCAGGTTTTTTTCCGGGTCGATGTTCGAACCGAGGCTAAGGTACGCGCGTGCCATCAGCCGGGCTTGTCACCGCGTTCGATACAAACGCCGACCGCGCGCGCACCGCGCACCGCGCCGGGTTTGGACAATTTCAGGCGCAACCAGCTCACGTCGAATTCGTTGCGCACGATCGCCGCGCAACGTTCGGCCAGAGTTTCCACAAGTTCACATGTGGAAGATTCCACAAATGCGATCAGGCGCTTGCTGACGGCCTTGTAGTCGAGCGTATCCTCGATGTGATCGCTGGCCGCGGGCCGCGTGTTGTCGAACGCCATTTCCAGATCGAGCGCCACGACCTGGCGAATCTTGCGCTCCCAGTCATAGATGCCGATAACCGTTTCGATGCGCAGGTCTTCGATGAATACGATGTCCATGATGCGGTTTCCATAAATCGTGGAGTCAATGTGGAGTCAATGTCGCGTTCGGCTGCGAGACGGCCGACCATTCGTATGGATTATTTTTATCCGGTGACGCCGCTGCCGGGGATTTATTCAACCGCCGACAAGGTTTGCAAATCCCAACGCGGTCGCACGCTGATTTCCGGCCCCTCGGTTTGTCCGACCTGCAAACGCAACGCACCGGCCAGCGCGATCATCGCGCCGTTGTCAGTGCAGAATTCCGGGCGCGGAAAATACACGCGGAATCCTTCCTTTTTACCGGCGGCATGCAGTTGCTCGCGCAGTTGCTTGTTGGCGCCGACACCGCCGGCAATCACGAGCGACTTCGCGCCGGTTTGGGCGAGCGCGCGGCGACACTTGATCAGCAGCGTATCGACCACGGCTTCCTGAAAGCCGCGCGCGATATCCGCCTGCGCATTCGGCGTGCTGCCATGCGCCTGCCATGCGAGCAGCACCTGGGTTTTCAGCCCGCTGAAACTGAAATCGAGACCGGGCCGATCGGTCATCGGCCGCGAAAACTTGAACCGCCCCGCCTCACCGTGTTCTGCGAGCTTCGCCAGCAGCGGCCCACCCGGATAAGGCAAACCCATCATCTTGGCGGTCTTGTCGAACGCTTCGCCAGCGGCATCATCGAGCGTATCGCCGAGCAAATGGTACTTACCGATCGCCGCGACTTCGATCAGCATCGAATGTCCGCCGGATACCAGCAGCGCCACAAACGGCGGCGCCGGTGGATCGGGATCGAGCAATGGCGCGAGCAGATGGCCTTCCATATGATGTACGCCGATCGCCGGAATATCGAGCGCAAACGCGAGGCTGCGCGCACACGCCGCGCCGACCAGCAGCGCGCCGACCAAGCCCGGGCCGGCGGTATAAGCGATACCGGCCAGCTCGTCCATGCGCAGCTTCGCACTGCCCAGCGTCTGCCGGATCAGCGGCAGCAGTTTGCGTACATGGTCGCGCGAAGCCAGTTCCGGCACCACGCCACCGTAGTCGGCATGCATGCGAATCTGGCTGTAAAGCTCGTGCGCGAGCAGGCCGCGCTGGCAGTCATAAACCGCCACGCCGGTCTCGTCACACGAGGTCTCTATGCCGAGCACGGGGCCAGGCTTTGCAATTGACTGCTTTGACACGCTAAAATATACGGCTCGGCCCAAGAACGGGCTTGATTGTACCAGCGGAGAGATCATGCCAAACGTTAAAGTTCGCGAGAACGAACCTTTTGAGTTCGCCCTGCGTCGTTTCAAGCGCACCTGCGAAAAAGCCGGTGTACTGGCCGAAACACGCAAGCGCGAGTATTACGAAAAGCC
>JAYVLO010000231.1:0-4394 GCA_043759455.1 Pseudolysobacter sp. | reverse complement strand
TGTTGCCGCCACGCCGCCGAACGATCAATTGCCTGTGGGAATTTCCACGCCATCCTTGAAGATGCGATCGATCGGATAACACGTACCGATCTCGGAGGTGTTGCCGTTGTAGTCGGTCGCCGTAAGGCTGACCGCCGCATCCAGTTGCACGTTTGGCAAGGTCGCCGGCATGGTGAAACTCACGTCGTTATCCACCAGCAGAATGCCGGTCGTCACGCTGCCCAAATACACCTGCGCACCGCCGCGTCCGGCGCTGTTGCAGCCGTTGGAAAAATACGCGTCAACGCGGATATTTCCTGGCCCGCCATTGAATTTTGCCGCGATTGTGGCGGGGACGAAGGTCGCGCCCGGCACCGGCGCCATAGTGAATGCGAGCCCGCGCACCAGCGGGAAATTTTGCAGCAGATTGGCACCGCTATCGACGTCGTTGGTATCGTTCGCGGTCGGGCCTGTGGCGCCCAGATCGATATCCAGTCCGCTGCCATTGAACAAGCCGGTATTGAATATCTGATTGCTGCGCACGACATTGCCGCTACCGCTGCTGACTAGCACGCCACTACTGCCGATGTAGTGGATGGTGTTGCCGAGATAGGCGCCGAACACCGCGCCGCTTGCGGTCGTGCCGATCGCGTTATTGGAACCGGTGACAACAATGGCGCTACCGTTCTCGGCATCGTTGCCGGCCGCATCGATGCCGACCTGGTTGCGCTGGACGACATTATTGCTGCTGCCGTTGACCCAGATGCCGTAGATGGTATTGCCGGCAACGCGATTAGCAATCGCCGAGCAGCCGCTGCCCGCCAGGTTGATGCCGAAGTCATTCGCAATGATGCTGATGCCATCGGGGCCGAGGCCGATCAGGTTGTTGATGAACTGGCATTGGTCCGGCGTGCTGATCACCGTGCTATTCACATTGATGCCCGATCCTGCACCGACGATGACATTGCGATCCGCCACGCTGCTGCCGCCGACGACGAGGCTGCCACCGGCATTTACGCCGATGGAGATCGCATTCAGGCTTGCACCGGGCAAACTCACGCCCGCGACGCTGCCGCCGAACTGGTTACCGGCGATCAGGTGGTTCTTGCCGTCGAGCAAAAGCACCGCCTGGCTGAATCCACCCATACCGATACCACGCAGGTTCAGCGATGCGCCGGCGCTGCCGGAAGACACACGAAATCCCGTTCCCAATGTGCCGGATACCGGTTTGATCAACACGCACAACGTGGCGGCGAAGGCATCCTGATCCTGGTTCTGCGCAGATCCCGGCTGGGTGTATCCGTTGATGATGATCGGCGATGTAATTGGCGGCAGCAGTGCGCCGAGAGCGATGACATGCGGACACCCGCTGCCTACAGTATTCGGAATCGCAAAATTGATCGTGCTTATATTGCCATTGGTATTCGACTGCGTGATCGCGTCGCGCAGACTGCCGCAGTTGGTAGCGCTGCAATCGCTGTTGTTGATCACGGTGAACACCGGCAGATTGGTGAATGTCGATTCGGATG
Source organism: Pseudolysobacter sp. (assembly GCA_043759455.1). Taxonomy (GTDB): domain Bacteria; phylum Pseudomonadota; class Gammaproteobacteria; order Xanthomonadales; family Rhodanobacteraceae; genus Pseudolysobacter. Next base: position 2,886 of record JAYVLO010000231.1, on the reverse strand, counting down.
CACCACGATCCGGCGTACCGCCGATGATGCGAGAAACACCTTCGATATCGGTCTCAGGCGAGCCGCCAGGCACGATGATGGTGGCGGAATTGACCGCCGGCGAATTGAAACTCAGATGGTAGTTGCCGTTGCTCGGCAATGCCCATTGCGGATCGGTAAATAACGATCCACTCGCGCTGACAGACGCAATACCGCTGACAATATTGCGATATAGACTGTTAACGAATTTGAGGCTGATGGCGTTGCTTTGCGCGAACTGGTTTCCAGTCTTGATGCCGGCAGCACTGCCATCGGAAGACCAGATGATGCTGTTGATTATCTCGATGTTGTAATTGCCGGTCGACCGACCAGAGTAAAAACACAGATTGTTGGCGCTGGACAAATCCGCCGTAACGTAGCGAAAGGACGCCAGACTGTCTTCATCGAGGTAAAGTAGGATGGAGCAATTGGTATCGGTTGAGTTTTGCGTGAGGTGGTCGAACTGCACATCTTCCAGCGACGTTTCTGCGGCGTAGGAATCCAGCCTGACCGGGCCCAAGATTCCGGTACCCGAGAAATTGAAATTGGTGATGCGCACATGCGACATGCGGATTGCTCCTGCATCGTCGCTGATTTTTCCGTAATCGCCGGCCGATAGATTGAGCTGGCCGCCGTTTCTCAGAGTGAGGCCCTCAAACTTGATCAAGGCCGTGGGGCTTCCAGTTGTTTGCGAAAAAAATACATCGTTGTTCGCTCCACCGAAATCGATAATCGTGTTAGCCGCATTAATAGTTCGGCTGGCGCAATTGGTCGTGTAGCCACCTTCGATCGTCATCGGCTGCAGGAAATTCATGGTCATTGCCGGGAGGGTGTAGTGATCCCCGGCGCTGAAGCGCTGCACTAGACGAATCGTGTTGGGTCCGTTCGCCAGAATCGTGGCGAACGACAACGTGTTGTGCAACAGCGCATCCGAATTCACGCATGTCGTCGCGGCTCGTGCGGGCGCGACACAACACAACAGCGCCAGCAAGGCGCAGGTCGGCAGCAAGTGCCGCAGGATGAAAAAGGCTTGGGTGTACATCGACGTTTCTCCCGGAAAGTCACATGAGCAAATGCCCTGTACGGGATTACGGGATTCCTCGCAGAAGGGGACATGCACCGCATGCATAGCGCAAACCCGGCGCTATGCAGCGCCACTATTCGGCGCATTGGTAAATTTATCTGTGCCTCCCTCGCACCGACATGGATTACCGCAAACGGCGCGACGGAGCTGCCGCCGCGCCGCCCTGGTGTCAATTGATGGCCGGAAGTTCGATGCCATCCTTGAAGATCCGATCGACCGGGAAACACGTGCCGATTTCCGAGGTGTTGCCGGCATAATCAGTGGCAGTCAGGCTGACCACCGCACCGCCCGCGACGGTCGGCAGGAGCGATGTCATCGTGAAATTCACGTCGCTGGCGTAAATGCTGATGCCGGTCGTAACGTTACCGAGGTAAGCGCCCGCACTGCCACGACCGGAGCTGTTGCAGCTGTCGGAATAATACGCATCGATGCGGATGTTGTTGCCGGACTGCGAATTCAGCGTGCCCTTGATCGTGACCGGCACGGACAACGCGCCTGCCAGCGGTGCGGTGTTGAATACCAGCCCCGTCACTAGCGGGAAATTCTGCAGGTTGTTCGCACCACTATCGCCATCACCGTTATCGTTCGGCGTGGCACCCGCCGTGCCGAGATCGATATCCGTACCCATGCCGCTGAACAAACCGGTGGTAACCATCAGGTTGGTGCGAATAGCGTTGCCCGTGCCGCTGAGCATCCGGATGCCGGCGCCATCGGTACCGATGTAATGGATAACGTTGCCGAGGTAACCACCGAACACACCACCGCCGGCAAGCGTACCGATCGCATTGTTGTTGCCGCTGACCAGAATCGACTGAGTGTTTTCAACGTTATTGCCATTTACGTCGATGCCGACCTGATTGCGCTGCACGATGTTGTTGTTGCCACCGTTGATCCAGATCCCGCGGTTGCCACCTGCGATCCGATTGCCGACGATTTCGCAGCCGTTGCCGGAGACGTCGATGCCGGTGGTGTTTGCAATCACCGTCGTACCATCGGCACCGAGTCCGACCAAATTGTTGACGATCTGGCAGCCGTCCGCCGAACTCACACCGTTCTCAATGTTGACACCGGTGGCCGCGCCCACGATGACGTTGCGGTCAATCAGGCTTGTGCCACCGATGATGATGCTCGCTGTGGCATTGCCACCAACGGCAATAGCGTAAAAGCCAGCACCCGGCAGGCTGATCCCGGCCACGCTGCCACCGAACTGGTTGCCGGCGATGACATGATTGATACCATCCAGCAACAATACCGGCTGGCTGAACCCGCCCATGCCAAGACCACGCACCACCAAGGATGCGTTGGTGCTGCCGGTCGATACACGCAGCGCGGTGGAAAGCGTGCCAGATGCCGGCTTGACCAGCACGCACAGGCTGGCGTTGAACGCGTCAGCATCGCTGTTCTGCGCCGAGCCGGGCTGGCTGTAGCCATCGATCGTGATCGGCGAGGTGATCGGTGGCAACGGCGAGCCCAGGCCGATCACATGCGGGCACGGACTACCGACGGTGTTGGGAATATTGAAGCTGATCGTGCTGGCGTTGCCGTTCGAGTTGGACTGCGTGATCGCATCACGCAGGCTGCCGCAATTGGTGGCGGTGCAATCACTGTTGTTGGTCACGGTGAACGATGTCAGATCGGTAAAGGTCGATTCGGATGCACCACGATCCGGCGCGCTGCCAACAATGCGCGCCACGCCTTCAATATCGGTAGCGGGTGAGCCGCCCGGCACGATCAGCGTGCCGGAATTCACCGCCGGCGAGTTGAACGCCAGGTGATAGTTGCCA
>JAYVLO010000230.1:0-5892 GCA_043759455.1 Pseudolysobacter sp. | reverse complement strand
GCAAGCGGAACGCTCGCGCGCTGGTTTGTTTCAGAGCTTCGGAATACGAATCGTTTTGCTGATCATCAGCGACCCGGACAATGCAAACAGCAAGACCGGCGGATGCCACTGCCACGGGCCGAGCGTCATGCTGCCGAAATACAGCGCTGTGCCGATGTGTCCGAGCCATGCCGCCACCGCGAGAAACACCACGAGCAATACGCTGCTGGGAATTGGCGTACCTTCGAAATACGTGACCTTGCCGGCTTCTTCGGAAAGTGCTTCGGCGGTGATGTTGTAACGCGCGAGCCGACTCACGCCGCAGCCGACGAAGTACAAAAGCACCAGGCAATCCCACAGGCCCTGCATGCCGGCGCCGTAGGCGAGTGCGGCCGGTGCGACACCGAATGAAATCACATCGGCCAGCGAATCGAGCTCGCGACCGAAGCTCGACTGGCGCTGGCGCCAACGCGCGATGCGTCCGTCGAGCGCATCGAAAATCAGCGCGAGCACGATGCCGGCGGCGGCGAGCAGCAACAGATGCAGCTCGTGTGTTTGCAGGTATGCCATCGTCAGCAATACCGCGCCCATGCCGCAGAACGCGTTGCCCATGGTGAACCAGTCGGCCAGATGAAAGCTGCGGATCAACGTGAAATGTGTCTTGCGCATCATGGCCCCTACTCAACGAATGCGCTGATCGTGCCAGAGCCGGTGCCACGCTCACAAGCGGTGAGGAAATTTCTTCTGCGTCGGTTGTTCGGATCACGCGTTTCCGTCGTGATCCGAACGGTCGCGTGCGTTCGACAGATATTGAGCGCCGCCGCCGCGGCCGCCTTCGTCAAACACTACTGACCAGATTCAAACCCGTTGCGGAATATCACATCGTTGCGCAACTGCGTAAACGTGGCCGAACTCGGTATACCGTTCACCCACGCCCGCACCAGCAAGGGGCCGGCTGGGAATCCGGCCAAAGCGGTGGCACTGCTGGTGAAGTGGGTATTGGAAAAATTGATCGTTTCATCGTTGGCTATGAAGCGCATCTGTTCGTTGTCGAGGCGCTGCACTTGAAACACCGGCATATTCGTGGGTGAACTATTCGTTCCTCCGCCACTGCCTTCCAGATTGGGCCAAAACCCGCTTCCGGTCGCAAACAGCGCGTTGACCTGAAACAAAGATGCGTTGATCTCGCTCAATATCGGCTGACGGGTAGTATCGGGTACTAGCCCTGGATCGGCGAGTTCTACGCTAGCGAGAGTGCCGCCGTTGCTGAAGTAGGCGTTGTCGCCGCCAACCACGAGTACCTTGCCCGACGGCAGCAGCGTGGCGCTGTGGTAACTCCGCGCAGTCGTGAGCGAGCCGGCCGGGCTCCATGTGTTCATCGCCGGATCGTACAGCTCTGCGCGGGCGGAATTCCCGCTGCTTGTGCCCCCGGCCATCAGCACTTTGCCTGAGGGCAGCAGCGTGACGGTGTGGGAATTGCGAGGGTACGTAAGTGTAGCGGCCGCGCTCCATGTGTTCGTCGCCGGATCGTACAACTCGGCGCTCGCGAGAGCCCCGCGTTTGTCTTCGCCACCAGCCACGAGCACCTTGCCCGAGGGCAGCAGCGTGCCGGTGTGTTCCGCGCGCGCGGTCATAAGCGTAGCGACCGCGCTCCATGTGCCCGCCACCGGATCGTAGAGTTCGGCGCTAAAAATGGCCCTGCCGTTGGCGCCACCAACTACCAGAAGTTGTCCCGAGGGCAGCAGCGTGGCGGTGTGGTTATTGCGCGCGGTCGTGAGCGCGCCGGCCGCGCTCCACGTGTTCAACGTTGGATCGTACAGCTCTGCGCTGGCGAGATAGCCGCTTCCGTTGTCGCCGCCCACCACGAGTACCTTGCCCGAGGACAGCAGCGTGGCGGTGTGAAATCTGCGCTCGCTCGAGAGCATTCCAGCCGGACTCCACGTGTCCATGACCGGGTCGTACAACTCAGCGCTAGCGAGATAACCACTGTAGTTAAAGCCCCCGACGACAAGCAGTTTGCCAGAGGGCAGCAGCGTAGCGGTGTGGAAACAGCGCGCGATCGAAAGCGTGCCGGCCGCACTCCACGTGTTCACAGCGGGATCGAGTAGCTCGGTGGTGGCAAGAGGGCCGGTACCGTTGTTGTAGTAGCCTTCGCCCCCCACCACTAGCAGCTTGCCCGACGGCAGTAGCGTGGCCGTGTGTCCAGCGCGCGATGTCGTGAGCGAGCTGGCCGCGCTCCACGTGTTCACTGCCAGGTAGTTCAGTTCGGCGCTCGCAAGAGTGCTGCTGCCGTCGAAGCCACCGACCACCAGCAGTTCGCCCGAGGGCAGCAGGGTGGCCGTTTGGGTATAGCGAGCAGTGGTGAGCGAGCCGGCCGCACTCCATGTGTTCGTCGCCGGGTCGTACAGCTCGACGCTGGCGAGCGCGTCACCGGCGCTTTGACCGCCGGCCACCAGCAACTGGCCCGAGGGCAGCACTGTGGCGGTGTGTGATTCGCGCGCGGCTGTCAGGGAGCCGGCGACGCTCCACGTGTTCGTCGCCGGATCGTACAACTCTACGCTGGCAAGATCGCCGATGTTGGCGGCGCCGCCGACCACCAGCACCTTGCCCGAGGCCAGCATGGTGGAGGTATGGGAAAACCGAGCAGTCGTGAGCGAGCCGGCCGCGCTCCACGTGTTCGTCGCCGGATCGTACAGTTCGGCGCCGAGGACAGGGTTGTTACGGATACCGCCGACTACCAGCACCTTGCCCGAAGGCAGCAGCGTGGCGGTGTGGTTGTAGCGCGCAGTCGAGAGCGATCCGGCCGCGCTCCACGTGTTCAATGCGGGATCGTACACCTCGTCGCTAGCGAGATTTCCGCCCCTGTTTTGGCCGCCGACTACCAGCACCTTGCCCGAAGGCAGCAACGTGGCGGCATGCGCAAAGCGGGGGTTGGTGAGCGATCCGGCTGCGCTCCATGTGTCCGTCGCCGGATCGTACAGCTCGGCGCTAACGAGAGGGTTGGTGCTGTCGTCAATGCCGCCGACGACCAACAGTTTGCCAGAAGATAGCAGCGTGGCGGTGTGACGTATGCGCCCGGTCGTGAGCGAGCCGGCCGCGCTCCATGTATTTGTCGCCGGATCATACAGTTCTGCGCTGGCAAGAGTGCCATTGGCACCCATACCGCCGGCCACCAGCAACTTGCCCGAGGGGAGCAGCGTGGAGCTGTGATCTCTGCGGGCAACCGTGAGCGGAGCTGCTTTGCCCCATGTGTTGGGAGCCGTTGCTTCGGCCACGTCGACGATGGCGAATGCAACAACAAAAAGTAATGCGATGTGCACCAATGTTCGACAACAGGTTCGCATAACAGATCCTTCTGGTGACTGGATTCGACAGCCGATACGCATGCCTTTGGATATATGACATGCAGCCACGCCACGACTAAGTCACATCGTATGGGGATAAAGGTTGGCAGTCAGCTAGCCTATCTGGAATGCTAGTGTTTTAGAAGCATTGGCTAATGGGGTTAACAGAAATTAATTGGGAGGCATCTCACACTGCGCGCCGCGTAGCTTTTGCCCCATTTTGAGCGTTGCGAGGGCGTGAGTACTGGCCGCGCGTTCAATTTGCGCAAATTGAGCATTTAACGATAAAAGTCCGGTTGCGATCGGCGAGTAGATAATTTTATCTTGTACGGTTTCGAGAACGACTATTTCAGATTGGTCTCGAACAATTTGTAAATGCGCTTGTATTCATCCAGCCACGAATCGGCATGGACAAAACCATGACGCTCGAGCGGATACATCGCGATCTCGAAATTGTCCTTGTGCAGTTCGATCAGGCGCTGGTACAGGCGCGCCGAATCCTCGAACAAGACATTGTCGTCGGTCACACCATGCGCGATTAGCAGGGCATGTTTTAGATTGGCCGCGAACTCGATCGGCGAGCTGGCCGCGTATGCCGCGGGATCGACCTGCGGCGTGTTGAGAATGTCCGAAGTGTAACCGTGGTTGTATTGCGTCCAGTCGGTAACCGGGCGCAATGCGGCGCCCGCGGCGAAATCATCGGGTGCGCGAAACAGCGCCATCAACGTCATGAAGCCGCCGTACGATCCGCCATACAAACCGATGCGATTCGGATCGACCGATTGATTTTTTACAAGCCACGCCTTGCCATCGAGCAGATCCTCAAGCTCGGGATGGCCCATTTGCCGGTAGATCGCGGTGCGCCAGTCGCGGCCATAACCTTCGGAGGCGCGATAGTCCATGTCAAGCACGACATAACCGTGTTGCGTCAGCAGGTTGTGGAACATCTGCTCGCGGAAATAATACGGAAATGCCGAATGCACGTTCTGCGTGTAACCGGCGCCGTGCACAAAAAACACGGCCGGATATTTCTTGCTGATATCGAAATCGGCGGGCTTGTAGAACTTCGCATAGATCGGCTGTTTGGTATGACTCGATGGCACCTCGACGATCTGCGGCAGGATCCACTGCAGCTGTTTGTACGCCGCAGTGCGCGTGTCGGTAAGCGGGCGCGCGCCGCCGCTGCCATCTGCCGTTATCACGGAAATCTGTGCGGGTATATACGACGACGAATGCGTGATCAGCACCTGCTTGCCATCGCCCGACAATACAAAACGCTCGACACCCTTGAGCTCGCTCAGGCGCTGCAATTCGCCGCCGGCCACCGGCACACGATAGACGTCGTAGGCATACGGCGCCTGCACATTCGCGCGCACGTAGAAAAATTTGCCGTCGTCATCAAGCACCGGCTGTCCGACCTCGAACTTGCCGTGGGTCAGCGCATGCGCTCGGTCGTCGCCGAGCGTGCGCGCATACAGTTGCGCGTAGCCGGACTCCTCGGACTGATACCACAACGTGCGGTTGTCGTTTTCCCAACCCATTTCGTTGAAGCTCCAGTTGATCCATGCCGCATCGGTGAGACGATGTTGCGGGACCAGCGCATGACTGGCGAAGTCGATGCTGGCGATCCAGCGATCCTTGTTGTCGACCGAACGCAGCGCGACCGCGACATTGCTGCCGTCGCGCGACCAGACGATGCCCGGAATCTGCAGTGCGCGTTCTTTCGGTTCGGATTTGGTCTTGTCGTCTTTTTTTGCCGATGCCTTTTTGTCGGCGTCATTGCCGGCATTCGCCTTGCCATTCAGCGCGCGAACGCTCGCCAGCGGATCATCGTGGATGCCCGGCAGGCTCGCCGAGGACAAGGTGAATTTCTCATGGCTGTCCAGGTCGAGCAGGATCAGCGATTGCGGCGCCGGATCGTTCCGCCCGACGCGCGTATGCTCGTTCTCGAATTCCTCGTAACCCGATTCGGTCACATACCGCGTGAGCTTGCCGATCTTGCCAGCCTCGGCGCTGCTTTTTGGTGCGGCCACGAGCAACAGCCAGCGGCCGTTCGGCGACAGGCTGCCGTCGGCGATCTGCGCATCGTCGGGTGCGTCGCCGCTGGCGATGCGAATGTCCTCGCCGAGATAAAACGGCAACGGTGCGCGCGAGCTGTCGCCGCGCTGGAATTCTTCCGTATGGAGGCGCGCGGCCTCCTTGTCGTCGTGGCTCTGTTTCAAGGTGCTGAACAGGCGCAACTGCAATTCCTGCAGGTCGTCTTTTTTCTTGTCGTGCGGATCTTTCTCGAGTTTGACGATCGCGACCTGGCTCGTCACGCCAGCGGCGAAATCGTAGCTGTACCAGTCGCTGCCGCTGCGGAATTGCACGGCGCGGTCATCGGCGGAAAACTGCGGCGCGGATTCTTCCTGCGCCGTGCGCGTAACCTGGATCAACCGACCGGTGCCGAGATCGCGCACGAAGATATCGCCGTTACGCACGAATGCCGCGCGCTTGTGCGCGCGGTCGTAGACCGCCTCGCTGCCATCGGCTCCGACCATGCCGGCTGAGTCGATGACCGTATCCTGCG
>JAYVLO010000229.1:0-26258 GCA_043759455.1 Pseudolysobacter sp. | reverse complement strand
GATCAATCGGTTTCAGTGTTGCTCCGCAGGCTTGCCTGGCTGTTCGGCAGGCTTGCTGAGGCCTGGTTTGGGCGGTGCCTTGAGATACTTGCTGGCCTCAGTCGGTGATGCTACCGGAATGGCATTCATATCGGCGCCGACACCGCTTTGCCCCCAGGCGAAACGCAAATCGCTCTTGAACACATGCACCGGTTGCAGTTTTGTCGCATCCAGCGGCAAGCCGTATTGGTCGTACTGGCTTTTTTGACTGTTGGCGATGAAGAATAAATGGTCATCGACGATCGCGCCGTAGGTCGGTGCGGTGAAAGCCGGTTGTGCGGCATCCAGTGGCAATGCACCGGTGATTCCGCGACCATCGGGAGAAAGCTTCAGGCGCATCACGCGCGCGGGCGACATGCCATTGGAAATCATGATGAGATTACCGTCGTAATAATACAACCCATCGATGCCGCCGAGGGCGAGTTTCTCGGCATTGTGCTTGACTTCAAAACCGCTGCCCTTGGCCAGGTCGATACCAAAAATGCCCAGTGAATAATCCGCGAAGTAGAGAATTTTTCCATCCGGCGACAAGGCCATTCCGCGCACGCTTTCGAGTTTCGGATTGCGCATGACCAGCTTGAGACCGGCGGCGTCAAGCTTGTAGATTTCGTTGGCCACGCCATCGGCGGCGAATACCTGACCGTCCTTGCCGACCACCAGGGTCGAGAGAATATGTCGACCTTCGCCGGGCACCAGGTATTTGCCGACAAATTTGCCGGTCGAAAGCTGGAATTTGAATACGCCCGCCTTGCCGGCATCTTCGGCTTTGTAGTTCTTGAATTGCACCACGCTCGAGCTGGTGACATACAGCGCATCATGGGCGCTGTCGATCCCCAGATCGTAGACGCTCCACAAGCCGTTGTTTGCATTGGGAGTTATGAACGGCGTGAGTTTGCCGTCCATCGTCGCCAGCGAAATAACACCTTCGCGCATGCTGCCGGCGATAAACTGCTTGCGCTTGGGATCGTAGACGAGGTTTTCGATCAAGCTGTCTTTAGCATCGATATCGAAAGCGCGCTTACCTTCGCCGAACGGTTTCAGGTTGGCTTTCAGGTTTGCGACGATGTAGTCCCAGACCTTGGTGCCGCGGATTTTGTCGAAGCGCTTGTCGTCCGTCAGATCGTAACCATAGCCTTGCGACTGCATGCGCACCAGTAAATCGTAGGCGCCGGATTTGTTGTCGAGCTGAGCGTAAGTAATCGCGAGCTGAAGTTTCAGCGTGCCGCTGTTCGGCGACAATTCAATCAAGCGCTGCAACGTCCAGATGAAACGCTGGTAATCGCCATTGTCGTTGTAGAACTGCGCCAGCTTGTTGAGGCCCGCAGGCACATCGCCGCTCTTGATCTGTTGCTCCGTCATCTCGGACGGATCGGAAGGGTAGGCGGGCGCGGATGCTGCGGGATTTTTCTTGTCCTGCGCGTGCGCGGGATTCAACGCGAATGCCAGCAACAGTGCCGCGAATAAAGTAGGTAGTGCTTTCATCGGAAAACCTTGATCATGGTAGTAGACCGCGTTACGACCACGCGGCAAGATATAAGTTTCGCCACCGGACTGGCTGGTGGCCACGGGAGCCGCGCACAATGACCGAAACAGAAACGCTTTTCAACGGAAAATATCTGCGCCTCAAGCGAAAAGGCACGTGGGAATACGTCGAACGCACCAATCCCGGCGGCGCGGTGATCATTATCGCGCTGACGCCTGGAGATAAGTTGTTGTTTGTCGAGCAGTTCCGCATGGCGATAGCCTGCAAGACGATCGAGATGCCGGCCGGCCTCGTGGGTGACATCGCCGATCAGCAGAATGAAAACCTGCTCGAAGCGGCACGCCGCGAACTGCTCGAAGAAACCGGATATGCCGCCGCGCACGTCGAATATTTGATGGCGGGGCCCTCGTCATCGGGCATGAGCACTGAGGTGATCGCCTTCGTGCGCGCCTACGATCTCACGCGTTTGCATGCCGGTGGCGGCGATGAAACCGAAAACATCATCGTGCACGAAGTGCCGCGCCGCGATGCGCCGCATTGGTTGTGGCAGAAGATGCAGCAAGGTTATTCGATTGATCCGAAACTGTACGCCGGATTGTATTTTCTCGATCACGGGGCGGCGCTGCTGGCCAATAACGCGACATCTTGAGACACGTCGCTTGAATAGACGTACCGCGCACAGATTTGCAGCGCGGTGATTTCCTTCAGCGCATCGGTGGTTCCGAAACGGCTCTTGTCGTCGCGCGTCACGCTCGCCATCGCGCATTCGCTGTCGTGCGTGAAAAACAGGCGCACATTGCGCTGCAGTTTGTCATCGAGAAACGCGCGCTTCTCGTCGATCAGCAACTCTGCGTTGCGGTCGTAGCCCATCGTGATCGGCAGATGCACCCACGCGCGGCCTGGAATCAGGTCGGCGCAAAACACCAGACCATGCTCGGCGACGATTTCGGCGAGCATCAGGCCTGGCGTGTGACCATCGCTGAAACTGAAACGCACAGATTCGCCAAGGGTTTCGCAGTAAGCGCCGTCAACCAGCTCAAGGCGCCCGGACTGCAACAACAACGGCTGCAATTCCGCGATGAACGAAGCGCGATCACGCGCGTGCGGATGCGACGCGCGCTGCCAGCATTCCGCGCCGATGATGTAGCGCGCGTTCGGAAACAACAACGCTGCGGGCGTGTCTTTTCGCCATGCGCCGAGCAAACCACCGGCATGATCGAAATGCAGATGCGACAGCACCACGGCGTCGATATCTTCATGGCGAAAGCCGGCGCGCGCGAGTGAATCCAGCAGCACGTGGCTTTCTTCGAGCACGCCAAAGCGCTCGCGCAACTTCGGTTCGAAAAACACGCCGATACCAGTTTCGAACAACACGTTCTTGCCGTTCAGTCCTTCAACCAGCAAACAACGGCACGCTAGCGGAGTGCGATTTTCGTCATCCGGCCGGATCCATTTCGACCACATCGTTTTCGGCACATTGCCGAACATCGCGCCGCCATCGAGACGCTGCGAATTTCCGAGCAGTGACCAAAGCCGCATGCGTTTTCCTTGTGCTTATTTGACAACCGCGCTGCCGCTCACGCCGCGCGGATCGCTGCCCGCGGCATACGCGCCGGTTTTTTTGTTCCAGCTCACCACATTCATGAAACCCCAAGTGCGCGAGCCGTCGTCCATCGTGTAACCCATCGCTTCGAGTGCCTTGAGTTCTTCGCGCGTGAAGGTGCCGGGTTCGCTGGAGATCACGTCGGGCATATATTGGTGATGAAAACGTTTGGCCGCGACGATCTGTTCCGGCGTTTGGCCGTCGATGAAATTCAGGATTCCTTCGAGCACCATAGTGATGATGCGGCTGCCGCCGGGCGTGCCGATCACACCGATACGATCCGCGCCGATGACGAAACTCGGTGTCATCGACGACAACGGGCGACGACCGGGCATCGGCGCATTCTTGTCGTTGCCGACCAGGCCGAATGCGTTCGCCGTGCCCGCTTTGAGCGCAAAATCGTCCATCTCGTTGTTGAGTACAAAACCGGTGCCGGCGATCACCAGTCCGCTGCCGAACGGCAGGTTCACGGTCTGCGTCGCACCGACCATATTGCCGTCGCCGTCAATGATCGAAAAATGCGTGGTATGCGTGCCTTGCGGCGCGGCCATGTAACCCGGCAAAAGGTCGCTCGGCGTGGCTTTTTCGGGATGGATCGACGCGCGCAAACCCGCCGCATACAACGGGCTTGCGAGTTCGGCCAGCGGCATTTTCACGAAATCCGGATCGCCCAGATATTCGGCGCGATCACGATAGGCGCGGCGCATCGCCTCGACGATCACATGCGTGCGATGCACGTGATCAAGTTTACCCAGATCGTAGCCGCTGAGGATGTTCAGCATCTCGGCCAGCGCAATGCCGCCGGAGGATGGTGGTGTAGCTGTCACGATATGCCATTCGTGGTAATCGATGCCGATAGTCTCGCGTTCCCTGGCCTGGTATTGCGCGAGATCGGCGAGCGTCCAGTTGCCGCCGGTCGCGTGCACGCCATCGACGAGTTTTTGCGCGAATTCGCCTTGGTAAAATCCGTCGTTGCCTTTCTCGGCAATCAGTTCGAGCGTGTGCGCGAGGTCGGAATTTTTGAAGGTCCAGCCTTCTTTCGGCGCGACACCTTGATCGAGCAGCAATGCCACCGATGCGGGATAACGCAGGATTACCGGCTGGCGCTGAGCGAGTTCCTTGAGAAAACGCGAGTCCGGCTGAAAGCCATCGCGTGCAATGCGGATCGCCGATGCGAGTGATTTTTTCAGAGGCAACTTGCCGTAATGCGCAGCCAGCCAGACCAGCGCTGCAGGTTCGCCGGGGATGCCTGCCGACAGCGGACCGTTCACCGACTTGTCGCGATCGAGATCACCCTTGGCATCGAGATACAGCGCCGGATTGCTCGCGCCCGGCGCGGTTTCGCGCGCATCCAGCATGATGTCTTTCGCATCACTCGCGCGATGCAGGAGAAACAAACCGCCGCCGCCGATGCCGGAGCTCTGCGGTTCGACCACGGACAATGTGGACGCAACCGCAACCGCCGCATCGAACGCGTTGCCACCGTGAGCGAGCACGTCGAATCCGGCCTGGGTTGCGAGCGTGTGGGCGCTTGCGATTGCCGCGTGCAGCGGTTTGTCGGTGGCATGGCTGAAACCCGCAAGCAGGAGCAGCAGCGCGCCACTCATACCGCGTAAACGCAGGGACATTGTCATTTGATAGCTCCAGTCAGTGCGCGATATTTGCTCTGCAGCGCGTCACGCGATTCGCTGTGCTCGGGGTCGATGAAAATGCACTCTACCGGACACACTTCGACACACTGCGGCGTGTCGAAGTGACCGACACATTCCGTGCAGCGCGACGGTTCGATTTCATACACTACTTCGCCCTGCGCGATGGCCTTGTTGGGACACACCGGTTCGCACACATCGCAGTTGACGCATTGGTCGGTAATCAGCAAAGCCATGGCGGGCGTAACGTTTTCCGGTCGTAATCGGTACAGAGAATAGTTGCGCAGTGCGCAATGCGTGCCGCGCGAAAATACGCCCAGGAACAAGCGATCTGCTCGTCGTGGGGTAATGCGCGATCAATTACAAGCAACGGCGCGCGAATCGACTTCGCGTGCCGCGCTCGGTTATTTCATTTCGACGTTGCGGAAATCCACACCGGTAGGATCAACCACGGCCTTGACCCGTGCGCTGTCGTCGGTCGTGCCGATAAACAGAAAACGCACGTTCTTCATCGAGCCGGCTTTTGCACCCTGGAACGCGCTGAGGATGAGATCCGCGGTTGCTTTTGAATCCGGACCACCAAACGCCATCATGTTGCCCGGCAAAACGCCGCGCGCAACCACGGTCTGGACATTGCCGAGCTGGTTCTCGCGCGCACTTTTTATATCGGCATCTTCGCCGCTCGGCACAAAATACATGTATGGCGAACGCGTCTGCACGCCATCCATATTGCGGATCACGACGTCTTTCAAATAAGCCTTCCATGCATCGACATTTTTCGCGTCGGTCGGCATCGCGACCGGCGCGGTCGGCTGGGCGGCTTTCGCGGCGGCTTTCTTGGCGGCATCATCATCACCGCTGCAAGCGCTGATGCTCAGCGTGGTGCACAAGGCCAGAATCAGGATTCGGATGGAATGTTTCATGGCAGATCCTCTGTAGGTTTGCGTTGTATGGAAACTCTGAACTGCTACTACAATTTATGCTGCCAGCGCTGTTTCAGCGCCTGCTGCACGGCCGGATGTACGAACCCGGAAACGTCTCCCCCCAGACGCGCGATTTCGCGCACCAGCGAGGATGAAATAAAGCCGTATTGCTCAGCCGGAGTGAGGAACAAGGTTTCCGCGCTTGGAATCAGATGTCGGTTCATGCTCGCGAGCTGGAATTCGTATTCGAAATCCGACACCGCGCGCAAGCCGCGCAGGATCACGCCGGCACCGATTTCCTCGACAAAATGCGCGAGCAATGTATCGAATCCGCGCACCTCGACGTTGGGCATGTCCGCGAGTGCGATCCGTGCGAGTTCAATGCGTTCATCCAGACTGAAACCGGTGCCCTTGTTCGGACTTTCGGCCACGCCGACGATGATGCGTGCAAACAGCGGCACCGCGCGCGTGACCAGATCGACATGACCATTCGTGATCGGATCGAAGGTGCCGGGGTAGACCGCCACTCTTGATCGGTTTGGACTGACTGGCATGGTCGCTACCGCTGTCGGGAATTCATCACGCACAGCTTACCGGAAGCTGGCAGGCCGCAATAGTGCGATCACGAATTGCCGTTTTGATACAACGCGAATCCAACATCGCCCGCGCGAGCCTCGCGATGCAATCGCCAATGTTCGGGCAGGATCGGTCGCGCCTCGCTTGGCGCTTCGACATAAATCCAGGCGTCGGGTTTGAGCCAGCCGCGCGCATCCAGCGCCTGCGCGGTAGTTGTCCACAGATCGGCGGCAAATGGCGGATCGATAAAAACGATGTCGCAAGCGTGCGCAGTGTTGTGCAGGAAGGCCAGCGCGTCGGTGGCATGCACCGTCGCATCGGTTACGCGCAGCCGTATCAGATCGTTGCGCAACGCGGTTACCAGGCGCGCATCGCGTTCGATAAAATCCACCGCTCCGCTGCCGCGTGACCACGCTTCGATACCCAACGCGCCGGTGCCGGCGAAAAGGTCGAGGCAACGCGCGCCGTCGATCACCGGCGCCAACCAGTTGAAAAGCGTTTCGCGCACGCGATCCGGCGTCGGGCGCAGGCCGGGTGAGTCCGGCACGTCGATACGCGAGCCGCGCAACGAGCCGCCGATGATGCGCAATTTTCCTGATGCCGCGGGTGTGCGCATGGGCCTGATCCGTGTGTGATAAATGCGGGGTGATAGAATGCGCCGCATTCTCAACGATTTGTCATCCCGATGTTCAAGTTCTGGAAAAAAGATCGCGCGCCGGAAAAAACGCCTGTTGCGGATCCGGCGTCTGACATGGCAGAAGACGCTGCGCAGATTCCGCCGAGCGCACTCGCGCAATCGCCTTTGGCATCTGTTCCGTCGAACCACCCGGAAGTGGATTCGACGATCGTTTCCGATTCGGTCACGCTTGAAAAAGTCGACGAATTCGAGATCGATAATTCGGGCAAACGCAGTTGGCGCGAACGCCTTTCCGGTAGCGCGCTGTCGCGCAGCCTCGGCTCGTTGTTCGCACGCAAACCCAAGCTCGATGAAACTCTGCTCGACGATCTCGAAACCGCCTTGCTCACCGCCGATGTCGGTGTGAGTGCAACCGAGCTGCTGCTCGATAACCTGCGTCAGCGCATGCGCAAACGCGAGTTTGCCGATGCCGATGG
Organism: Pseudolysobacter sp.; assembly: GCA_043759455.1. Lineage (GTDB taxonomy): Bacteria > Pseudomonadota > Gammaproteobacteria > Xanthomonadales > Rhodanobacteraceae > Pseudolysobacter. The sequence goes on along the minus strand of JAYVLO010000229.1, from coordinate 18,872 downwards.
CTTGCTCGCGGCATTGCGCGAAGCGCTGCTCGGCATGCTCGCGCCAATCGCCGTGCCGCTGCGTATTCCGGCCGATCTCAAACCCTTCGTGGTGCTCGTCGTCGGCGTCAACGGCGTCGGCAAGACCACGACGATCGGCAAGCTCGCGCGGCGTCACCAGCAGGAAGGTCGTCACGTTTTGCTCGCGGCCGGCGATACGTTTCGCGCGGCTGCGGTCGAGCAGCTCAAGGCCTGGGGCATGCGCAATCAGGTGGTGGTAATTTCGCAGGGCAGCGGTGCGGATTCCGCGTCGGTAATTTTCGATGCATTGCAGGCGGCGGCATCGCGCAATGTCGATCTGCTGATCGCCGACACGGCCGGACGCCTGCATACGCAATCCGGCCTGATGGACGAGCTCAGCAAGATCAAGCGCGTGTTGGCCAAACTCGATCCCGCCGCGCCGCATGAAGTGCTGCTCGTGATTGATGGCACCACCGGCCAGAACGCGGTCAATCAGGTGCGCCAGTTCAGTCTTGCTGCGGGCGTCACCGGCTTGGTTGTGACCAAGCTCGATGGCACTGCCAAGGGTGGCGTGGTGTTTGCGCTCGCGACCGAATTCGGTTTGCCGATTCGTTACGTCGGCCTTGGCGAAGGGCTGGATGATTTGCGCGAGTTCGATCCCGGCGCATTCGTCACCGGATTGCTGCCGGCCAATCTCGGCGTCGAATAAAAGTCCATCGACGCGCAAACCGTGAAACCGATCGCCCCACGCCTGCTGCGTTGGTTCGACCAGCACGGTCGCCACGATCTGCCGTGGCAGCATCCGCGCACGCCGTACCGCGTGTGGCTGTCGGAAATCATGCTGCAACAAACACAGGTGATTACGGTGAGCGGCTATTTCGCGCGCTTCATACGCGAGCTGCCGGATCTGCCAGCGCTGGCAAATGCGTCGCAAGATCAGGTGCTCGCGTTGTGGTCCGGTCTTGGTTATTACAGCCGTGCGCGTTGCCTGCATCGTGCCGCGCAAATCTGCGTGCAACAACACGGTGGCGAGTTGCCACAGACGCTCGATGAGCTCGTTGCATTGCCTGGTATAGGTCGTTCGACCGCGGGTGCGATCCTCGCACAAGCGCACGGCCAACGCGTGGCGATCCTCGATGGCAACGTCAAGCGTGTGCTGAGCCGTTATGCCGGAGTGCATGGCTGGCCGGGCGCGACCGTCGTGGAAAAATCGTTGTGGGAGCTTGCGGAAAAATACACGCCGGCGCAGCGAGTCGCCGATTACACCCAGGCGATCATGGATCTCGGCGCGACCGTTTGTACACGCAGCAAACCGCGCTGCGGTGAATGTCCACTGTCAGCAGATTGCATCGCCTTGCGCGACGACCTCACCGCGCAACTGCCGCAGCGCAAGGCAAGCCGCATTAACCCACAGCGCGCAACGACGATGCTGATTATTCGCGATGCGCAAGATCGCATCCTGCTGCAGCGTCGACCGCCGAGTGGCGTGTGGGCGGTGCTATGGAGCCTGCCGCAAGTGGATGATGCCGACGCTGCGTCGGCATGGCTGCGCAACGAACTCGGCATCGCGCGTGGCAAATCATCCGATTGGCAAATACTGCCGCAATTCATGCATACCTTCAGCCATTTCCAGCTCGCCATTTCGCCGCTGCTGCTGCAACTGGAAACATCACCATCGCGCGTGAACGATGGCGATGACGTACGCTGGTGCGGTCTCGCCGACATCGCCGCGCTGGGATTGCCCGCGCCAGTGCGCAAACTGCTGTTATCGATCTGGGAGTAAAAAATGTCGCGCACCGTTTTCTGCGTCAAACTGCAACACGAAGCCGAAGGGCTGAACTTCGCGCCATGGCCCGGCGCGCTCGGCAAAAGGGTCTACGACGAAATTTCGAAAGAAGCCTGGGGCCAGTGGCTCGCGCATCAGACCATGCTGATCAACGAAAATCGGCTGTCGCCGCTGGAGCCGAAAACACGCGTTTTCCTCGAAGCCGAAATGCAGAAATTCCTCTTCGACGGCACGGCGGAAAAGCCCGCGGGTTATGTGCCCCCGTCGGATTGAACCGCGGCGAAAATCGCGCCCGATGCAGATCGTCGCAAGCCGCGCTTGACTGGACCCGCCCAAGCCGCTTTAATACGCGGCTTCGCGACGGCGCCATCAGTGCAGCCCGCAACCAGAACACAAGGCCAAGTAGCTCAGTTGGTAGAGCAGGGGATTGAAAATCCCCGTGTCGGCGGTTCGATTCCGTCCTTGGCCACCATGTACAACAACGGCTTGCAGCGATGCAGGCCGTTTTTGTTTGTGGCTCATCATGGACTCAACATTCCTTACGATGTTGTGTTGCAGCTGGTGCTGAAGCCGTTCGGCCTAGGCAAGATGGAGCACTACTTTTTATATAACCTCGTTAGGCCTCATCGAAACCTCACATGCGCATCCTCTCCGCTGAAGAAGCCCTTGCGGAAGCCCGCCGCAACGACCCACTAAACGAGTATTTCACGTACTGGGACCGAATCGCTGCAGCAGACGTCGACCAACTTACTCAAGCGCTAGACGCCGCTCGGCGAGAAGAAGATATTCAGCAGTTCCTTCAAGACAACCCAAAGCTCCTAATTCAACACCTCGGTGGGGGGCAAGGTAGATGGGTCACTCCTAAACAAAGATTAGGGACCGAACACGTCACGGACTTTCTGATAGCTGAAAAACATTCCTTCGGCCACGAGTGGCAGGCTATTGAACTGGAAAGTTCGTTGAAGCCAATGTTCAACAAGAGTGGAGACCCGTCCCAATATTTGGCGCACGCGATTCGTCAAATTCAGGACTGGAGATCGTGGCTTATCCAGAACCAGAACTATGCATCTCGGCTTCGTAGCAAAAGTGGCTTGGGTCTTACAGACATCAGCCCGAGCCTGCAGGGAATCGTCTTCATTGGGCGAAGATCCAAACTCAATGCACGCACGACTGCCCTGCGTCGTCAGATGGTTTCTGATCTGAACATTAGAATTCATACGTATGACTATCTGATAGGAGCCTTGCTGGGTCGCCTGCAGGATCTTTCCATGTCGCATGGCAAGCAACTCACGGATAAAGCCTAACCCCACGCCACATCGGAAACTGAATCAGCCCCTCCCGCATCGATATGATCGGTTGTCGAGGCGGAAATAATTCTTTCAATTTGCACGGAACCAAGCTGCGGCTCTTGGCACTTTACCCGGCGTACAAACGCTGCGACACAAGCCCCACAATGATTTTCTGATTGGCACGCCCCATGCTCACCAACTCTTGCGTCGCTATTTCGTGAGCGACATTTCTTGAAGGAGTAGTCATGAATCAGAAAAACAGCAGTGCGCCGCAGATCAAGGCGGCGACCAAGCCCGAGCAGGACGATGCGTCTCGTGGTACGCAGGCGGCATCGAGTGAGTTGTCGCATTCGCAGCATCATGAAAGGGCCGGCGAACATCATCAGCACGCCGCGGATCATCACAAGGAGGCCGCCAAGCATTACGGTGCGGGCGACGATGCCAAGGGTGCACATCATGCCCATGTCGCGAGCGGACACGGCTTGCTGGCGAAGCAGCACGCGTATGAAGCGAACATGCATTTTTCGAAGAAGCACGGCGCCAAGCAACACTGATCGGCCTGCAATTTTTACTTATTCACCTTGCCATTATCGACGAGAGAATTCCCATGCGTAAAAAATTCAATTCCATCCATCTGGCCGCATCGCTCGCGATGCTGGCGATGTCCGGCACGGCCGCCATCGCACAACAAACGCCGCCCGCCGCGGCTCCCGTGACCTCGACTGCTGCGGACAACACACGCCTGAATGCACGTGACAAATCCGCTGACACGATGAAGCCGACCGATCAGCCGAATAACAGCGCGGACATCAAGGTGGCCGCCGCTGTACGTAAATCGATCGTCGACGAAAAATCGCTGTCGATGCTCGCGCACAACGTCAAGTTGGTCGCTGCGGCTGGTGTGGTCACGCTGCGTGGCCCTGTCGCCAGCGCGGACGAAAAGATCAAGGTTGGCAAATTGGCTGCGAGCGTCTCTGGCGTATCGCAGGTGAATAACGAGTTGGACATCAAACAATAATCAACAGGAGAACTTCCATGAAAGCATCTGTGTATTGCACCACCAAAACCATCGGTCAGGCCGAGCGTATCGTCGATGAGCTCAAGCTTGCCGGATTCACCAACAACGACATTTCGGCGTTGTTGCCCGACAAGCGCGGCACCAAGGATTTTGCGCATGAGCACAACACCAAGGCGCCCGAAGGCGCGACCGCAGGCGGTGTTGCCGGATTGGGCGTGGGTGCCGCGCTCGGCTGGCTTGCGGGTATCGGATCGCTCGCCATTCCGGGCGTCGGGCCGTTTATCGCGGCCGGCCCGATCATGGCCGCGCTCGGTGGCGCTGCCGTCGGTACGGCCGCTGGCGGCGTGATCGGTGCGCTGGTCGGTATGGGCATTCCTGAATTCGAAGCCAAGCGCTACGACGAGAAGATCAAGACCGGCAACATCCTGATTTCGGTGCACACCGAAGACAGCAAACAGCGCGATGTCGCCAAGGATATTTTCAAGCGCAATCACGCTGACGATATCTCGACCGGATCCGAAGCCAAGGCGCCTGCCGCTGCGGCGTAATCAGTCGTAAATATAACGGAGACCGGGCCTTGCCCGGTCTCTTTTTTCGCGCTTTGACTGAGTGTGGCGCACGATTTTTTTGCTTTAATTTTCACCAAAGGAATATCAGCATGGCCAGCAAAAGCCGGATCGGCGCTGCGACAAAACCTGCCGTCGCAAAAAAGTCGGATCATGCCGCCTTCAAATCACGCGATACCGATCGTGAAATCGTCGCGACCCATTCCAAAGAATTGCCGAAGACGATCATTGGCGCGGCTGGTGAATTGCATCAGCAAGCGACATCACAATCCGGCGTATTGACGTCCAACCAGGGTTTGCCGATTTCGGACAATCAGAATTCGCTGAAGGCGAATCCGCTAGGCCCAACCTTGCTCGAAGATTTTTTGCTGCGTGAAAAAATTACGCATTTCGATCACGAACGTGTTCCCGAACGCGTGGTGCATGCACGCGGAACCGCAGCGCATGGATATTTCGAGCTGACCAAATCGCTGCAGAAATACACCACCGCAAAAATCCTCACCGAAGTCGGCGAGCGCACGCCGTTGTTCACGCGAATTTCCACGGTTGCCGGCGGATCTGGTTCATCGGATACGCCACGCGATGTGCGCGGATTCGCGACCAAGTTCTATACCAAGGAAGGTAATTGGGATCTGGTCGGGAACAACATCCCGGTATTTTTCATCCAGGACGCGATCAAGTTTCCGGACCTGATTCATGCAGTGAAAATGGAGCCTGATCGCGGGTTTCCGCAAGCGGCTACCGCGCACGATACGTTCTGGGATTTCATCTCGCTAACGCCAGAGTCGATGCACATGGTGATGTGGATCATGTCGGATCGCACCTTGCCACGATCACTGCGCATGATCGAAGGATTCGGCGTGCACAGTTTTCGATTGATCAACGCGGCCGGCGAATCTACCTTCGTCAAATTTCACTGGCGTCCCAAATTGGGACTGCAATCGACGATCTGGGACGAAACCGTAAAAATTGCCGGCGCCGACCCCGATTTTCATCGCCGCGATCTGTTCGAGGCAATTCAGCGCGGTGACTTTCCCGAGTGGGAATTTGCGGTGCAGCTGTTCACGCAGGAACAGGCCGATGCTTTTCCATTCGATCATCTCGATCCGACCAAGCTGATTCCCGAAGAGCTCGTACCGCTGCAAGTCATCGGTCGCATGGTGCTTGACCGCTGGCCAGACAATTTTTTTGCCGAAACGGAGCAGGTCGCATTTTGTCCGTCGCATATCGTGCCGGGTATCGATTTTTCGAATGATCCGCTGCTGCAAGGTCGGCTGTTTTCGTATCTCGATACGCAGCTTTCGCGGCTCGGTTCGCCGAATTTTCATCAGCTGCCGATCAACGCGCCGAAGTGTCCGTTCGCCAATCATCAGCGCGATGCGCATATGCAGATGTCGCAACCGAAAGGTCGCGTTGCGTATGAGCCGAATTCGCTATCGAAAAATTCGCCGCGCGAATCCGCCGCTGGATTTCACAGCGCGGCGGCGATCGAAAGCGGCGAAAAAGCTCGCGTTCGGTCACCACGTTTTGCCGATCATTACAGTCAGGCGCGGCAGTTTTATTCGAGCCAGACAAAATACGAACAAGCGCATATTGCCTCGGCGCTGGTATTCGAGTTGTCGAAGGTCGAACACCCGCATATTCGCGAAGCGGTAGTAGCCCATCTGCACCATATCGATGAAAACCTCGCTACTCGTGTAGCCGCAGGACTCGCCATGGACAAGATGCCAGCTGCACCGCGCAGCAGTGCGTCGATGCAGGATTTGCCGAGGTCTGCCGCGCTGCAGATCATCGGAAAAATGAGAGACACGCTGCAGGGGCGATCGATCGCGATCCTCGTCGCGGATGGCTCTGATGGAAAACACATCAAGGTCTTCAGACGTGCCGTCAGCGCGGTCGGCGCGCGAGTCACGATCGTTGCGCCGAAGATCGGCAACATCAAGCTGCAGGATGGTTCGGCGTTGGCTGTGGATGGACAGCTTGCCGGTACGCCGTCGGTATTGTTCGATGCGATTGTGATTGTGCTCGCCGAAGACGCTGCCAAATTGTTGTGCAAGGAAGCGTGCGCGGTGGATTTTGTGCGCGATGCATTTGGCCATCTGAAAGCCATCGCTGCCGATGCGGGTGCGCTGGTACTGCTCAAAAAAGCCGATATCAAACCGGGCGCCGGTGTATTCGATATCACCCAGCCCAAAGAATTTATCGCCGCGGCGAAAACAAGGCAGTGGGAACGCGAAAAATCGGTGCGTACTTTGGCGTAAGCTGCAACGATCAATCAACGAGGAAATATCATGGACAAGCAGGATCCCGATTCTTACATGCTCGCGCACGTCGGCAAGCTCGTGGCCGAGGAAGACCGTCTGCATTCGAGCGGCGAAATGTCCGATGCCGTTCGTCAACGTCTCGCTTATATCGGCGTGCAACTCGATCAAAGCTGGGATCTGCTGCGTCAGCGCCGTGCGCGCCGCGAGTTCGGTGGCGATGTGCACGACGCCACGCTTCGTCCCGCAGAAGTCGTCGAGAAATATCAGCCGTAGCGCGCGGTCACTGCGCGTCAAATATCGAGCAAAGCGGGTCCGGTTGTTGGTCGCTCCGTATCAACCGGTGGCTTGGCGCAGACCTCAATACACACCAGGCTGGACGCGCAAAACCGAATCGGCGAGACTTCGCCACATGCAGATCGAATGTCACGCCGAAAAAATATTCCCCGGCAATGCACAGGCCGCCTTCGATTTGATCGTCGATTCGCAGCGCTTTCCTGGCATGTTCGTCGGTTACGGATTGATCCCGTCGATCCGCGCTATTGTGCTGGAAACGCCGCTCGCGGTCGAGGCTACTCGGCGCATCCACAATAGCGATGGCAGCGTGTTGACCGAACATGTCACGGTGCTTGATGCACCGACTCGACATGCGTATGTGCTGAGCGGATTTCGCGCGCCGTTCGCGTGGCTGGTGAACAAGGGCGAGGCCGATTGGTTGGTGTCCGCGGCGGATTCCGGCTGCAATGTGCGCTGGTCTTACACCTTCACTTTGACCAGTGGTTGGATCTATCCGCTGGCGACTTTGCTGTTGCGGGTTTTCATGCAGCGCGCGATGCAACGTTGCCTCGACAACATGGCGAATCTGCTCGCGAGCTCGACCAGCAATCCGGCGGAGACGGCGTAAATGGAAAGCTGGATTCTGCTTGCGCTGGGGCCGGTGTTTTTCGGTTTCATCGCGTGGGAAGCGTGGTACTGGAAAGACCGGCGTCCGGTTTACAGCCTCAAGGATACGGCGTCCAACGCCGCGCTCGCGTTGATGCATCAGGCCGCCGATGCGCTGGCGTGGCTCGCCGTGATCGGCATCTATGCATGGGTTTATCAGTATCGACTGTTCGATCTGCCGGCGTCGGTCTGGAGTATCGCGGCGCTGTTCGTGACGCAGGATTTTTTCTACTACTTTTTTCATCGCGCCAGTCATCGCATCCGCTGGATGTGGGCATCGCATGTCACCCATCATTCGTCCGAACGGCTGAACCTGTCGACCGCGTTTCGGCAAAGTCTCACCTATCCGATTTCCGGCATGTGGCTGTTCTGGTTGCCGCTCGCGCTGATCGGGTTCACGCCGAAAAACATCGTCGTCGTGGTCGCGATCAATCTCGCTTTCCAGTTTTTCGTGCACACCGAAGCGGTGCGCAAACTCGGCTGGCTGGAATATGTTTTCAATACGCCATCGCACCACCGCGTGCATCACGCGCGCAACCCGAAATACATCGATCGCAACTATGCCGGCGTGCTGATCGTCTGGGATAAACTGTTCGGCAGCTTCGTCGCCGAAGATCCTGATGTGCCGTGCGAATACGGCATCGTGCGGCCGATCCATTCGCATAATCCGTTGCGCCTGACGTTTCACGAGTGGGGCGCGATGTTCCGCGATTTCGCGCGACCGCAAACCCTCACATCACGCCTGAAGCAATTGTTCGGGCCGCCCGAGCGCGCGCACAGCGAACCCTCATTCTCGATCAAACAACACCGCGCGAATCCATCCGTTCCCTGACTTGGCTAAGGGCGCGTCAGCGTTGAACAATGTCGGGATAATCCTCTCGCAGCGGCAGCACCGTTAGTTGGTATGCCGGCAATTTTCTGCAGCCTTCGTGCAGGCATGACGACGTTGCTTTTTGATTGCCGCAGGGGCGCAGGCAGCGTTGCGCAAGGTTCAAGGTGCGATACTAGCCAGTGGCGTAAACCCTAACGAGGCGACGAATGGCAGTAATTGCAATGTGTGGCACATTTGACCTTAAGAATTATGGCGACCTGCTGTTCCCGGTGATTGCCGCACACGAATTGCGTCAGCGGTTGCCGGCGCTGGATTTGCAGAGGTTTTCGTACTTTTCCAAGCGCGCTCCCGAATGGCCGTTCGATGTCGTATCTCTCACCGAATTTGCCGCAACGGTCGAAAGTCTCGACGGTTTGATCGTCGGCGGCGGCCACATTGTCCGTTTCGATACAGACATTGCACCCGGCTATCTGCCGCCGGGCAACGATCTTCATCACCCACTGAGTCTGTGGCTGACGCCGATACTGCTTGCGCTCGAACAAGGCCTGCCGGTGATATGGAATGCGCCGGCGGTGTACGGCGATATTCCAGCGTGGGCCGCGCCGCTGCTGACCGCCGCGTTGACCGGCAGCAAATACATCGCAGTGCGTGATGCAGCTTCGCGTGACGCGCTAACGCCGTTTGCGCGCGATGCGGAAATCTGTGTCGTGCCCGATACCGTTTTCGGCATCGCCAAGCTGCGGGATGAAAATATTTCGCGCGAGTACGCAGCGCTGCGGCAAGACATTGGTCTGTGCAAACCTTACCTCGTCGTGCAGGCAACGATCGGCCTCGATGCAATCGCGCGGTTGCTGAAAAAACATGTCGCAATCTTTGCCGGCTACCAGGTCTTGTTGCTGCCGCTCGGCCCGGTGCTCGGTGATGCGGAAAAAAATGTCGCGCACGATTTTCCGACTGCGCTGTGTTTGCCGCACTGGCCGAATCCGCTGTTGCTGGCCGAGCTGATCGGCGGGGCCGAAGCTGTGATCGGCGTCAGCCTGCATCTCGCGATCACCGCGCTGGCGTACGGTGTGCCGGTGTTCCGGCCGCAAGAATCGGCACACGGAAAATACCGTTTGCTGGCGGGCTTCGACACCATCCATCTATTCGACAATAACAGCGAAATCTTGCCGCAATTGCTGCTGCAAAAGCTCGGCCGGACAGCACCGTCGCCCGCGGTGCAGAAGGCAAATGCAGAGTTGAAAAACCACTGGGACAAAGTTGCTGCTGCGCTGAAAACACACACCACTCGAAGCGTGCCCACATGCATTCGCGAGCTTTGGCAAAAAGTGCCGAAAGCGATGGAAACCGATTTTGTATTCCAGACCAAACTCACCGCGGCGCAACACACGATTCGACATTTGCGTATCGAAGTTTCCGATCTGCGCAACTCGTTATCGTGGCGCGTAACGACGCCGCTGCGCGCCTTGATGAAGTTTACCCAGCGGTCACGCAATCGGCCTAACACGCCGACGATTACCGCACCGCGTGTAGTTCAATCTGTCGCGGCAACCGATATCGCCGTTGCCGGCAGAATCATGCAATTCGAGGCGATCGAAAGCTGCGTACTGCGAAGCGAACCTTACGGCTGGGCGGCGGTGGAAAGTTTGTATTCGGCGCAAAATGCCGATGCCTTGGCGGACACGTTTCCGCGCGATCATTACAAGGCGGTCAAGGGGTATGACGGTGAAAAAGATTACGGTTACGAGGCGCGTGAACTGATCGCGATGGGCAGCAAGACGATTTCGCACGGCGCTGATGTGAGTACGAGCTGGCAACGACTTGCCGTCGATTTGCTGTCGCCGCGTTATCGCGCCGCGTTGAGCCGACTCAGCGGAATCGATCTGTCGAATCTGCAGATGGAAGCGAACGCATTTCACTACGGCCCCGGCGCATGGCTTGGGCCGCATCTGGATCTGCGCGACAAGATCGTCACGCACGTTTTGTACTTCAATCCTGCATGGAATATTGCCGACGGCGGCTGCCTGCAGATTCTGCGATCGTCCAGCATGCAGGATGCTGCGCACGTGGTCGCGCCGATCGTCGGCAGCTCGGCAGTTTTGGTGCGTTCGGAAAAATCCTGGCACGCGGTTTCGCGTGTCGATCCGCGCTGCCGCGAATCGCGGCGCAGCGTGACAGTGACGTTCTACCGCGATCATTCGATCAGCACGATGTGGCCGCCCGGCGATGCGACGCCGACTCACGATTACATCTGACCTGGCGCCAGCGCTACTCCATTCGTTAGGCAATGTTGCCTGTCGAAATGCTCTGCTGAATTTGCGATGAGACTTTCCGCCCCGTTTTTCCGCATTGAATAGTGCGACCCGAAAGGGAATGAAAAGGGGCTGAAATGAACAAGATCAAGATCATCGTGGCAGTGGCCAACTCGGTGGCGATATTGCCGGCCTGCACATTTGCCACCAGTTTTGTCGGCTCGGCGGCAGCGATCAATGCCAACGACAGCATCACGTGGGCGCAGCTGGGTGTGAGTGGTGGGCAGGTATCGAATCCTAAAATCGTCAGCAGTGTGTCGGGGAAAAACATAACACTGAGCCAGGCGACCGGTGCCGGTTTTACATCCACCGCCGGTGTGGGTTACGGCCCGATGTATGCGCCCGGCGAGCGTTTGTACCTCACCGACAATGGTTTCGGTTTCAGCGGCGGCCCGATCACTTTTGTGTTCCGACAGAATATCGACGGCTTTGGTCTGGTCTGCGATCCGGATTATTTTTCAGCCGGTTTCTCCGGCACGATTTCGGCATACGATGCCGCCGCCAATCTGCTCGGCAGCTTTGCATTTTCGGTCTCGGCGCAAGCGCAATACAAGCAAGTATTCGCGGGCGTATCAAACAATATCCCGAATATTCACCGCATCGTGATCGATGGCACTGCCGCCGCATCGCAACCGGAAAATTTTGCGATCGGCACGGTGCTGATACATTCCGATCGAATATTTTCCGATGGGTTGGAACCCTGAGCGCGGCGGTCGCTGCATGACGCCACGCATGAAAATTGCGTCGCAATACTGATGGAAGTGTTCCGACCGATAGCCAGTCGGTCGGAACGAATCATCATTACAACTGCCGATTACTGACCCTCGAAACCGTTCGCAAAAATCACGTCGCTGCAGACTAGCGCCGGTGCGACAAGCGCGGGACTCGCAGCGATACTCGCATCGGCCGTAGTGGCGCCGACGGTGTTCGGGCCACCGGCCGCGCCCCACCAGTTATGCGCAAACAGGTTAGGGTTCGGCACGCTCGATCCTTGCGCCAGAATATATACACCGCCGCCGGTATTGAGCAGGCAGTTGTCGCGCGAATCGAGCGCGGGCAAATTGGCGTTGGTGCCGCCGCTATTGTTGATGAAACTTGCGGTGCTGCCGCTGCCCGAACCGAAGAACCGAATCGAGCGGCCCGATCCGGCGATCCAGTTGCGTGCCACCAAGGTACTAGCCGATCCGAGATCCATCGATACGCCGTACGAGCCGTTGCCGAGAGTCGCAGTGCCTGCGGCATTCATACCGATATAGTTGCCGATCACGGCGTTGTCATGGGTGCCGTTCGATCCGTTGATATCGACGCCGGTAAAGGTGTTTCCCGAGATCACGTTGCGCGCCGACGCTGCATTCTGCGTGCCGTCATTGCCGATGATATTGCCGAAAACGCTGCTGTTCGAACCGAGGTTCACGCCGAAGAAATTCGGGATCGCCACGCTGCCGGTAACGTCGGTGCCGATGTAATTGCCGGCGACACGATTGCCTTGCGCACCGACCACCATCGTGATGGCACCGGCGCCGTTGAAGATAAATCCGGAAATGATATTGCGCATCAGCAGCGGATCGCCGATGCCGTCCCAGCCGATGAAATTTCCCGTGGCTGGTCCGGGACTGGCGCTGATGTTCACGCCGTCCGCCGCGCCCTGGCCGCTCATCGCCAGCGTGCCGGTGACATCCGTGCCGATGAAATTGCCGGAGATGCGATTGCCGCTCAGTGCGTTGCCGCGCGTGTTGACCTGGCCATACTGGTTGCCGGAAATCAGGTTGCGCGCGAAATAGCTTTTGGCCGTTCCGTCCGAGCCGATGATGTTGTTCGAAGAACTATTGATATCCACGCCACGCAAGTTGGCCATGTTCGAGGTGCCGCTGGCATCGGTGCCGATCAGATTGCATTCCACGCGATTGCCGTTGCTCTAGTAAATATTGATCGCGGCGTTGAAATTGAAATTGTTGCCGGTGTGGTTGTTGAAACCGTTGATCACCAGGCCGCGAATAGTGCTGCCGCCGGAACCAGAATCGAGGCCCAGGCCGTTGTAAGCGCCATTGCTTGCGCTGCGGATTTCCACGCGCAAGGTCGGTGGCCATGCGCTGCAACTGGCGCCGGGTTGGCTCAGGCCGTCGACGATTACCGGCTTGGTAAAGGCTGGCAACTGGCTCGTGATGTCGATCTCCTGAAGTCCGACCCCGGCGATATTGAAGCCGATCGTAGTCGGTGCACCGCTGCCGCTGAAAACACAGCCGTGATAAGACGCCTGAGCATTTGTGGCGATGATCGCTTCGCGAAAAGTGCAGATCGCATCATTGCTGTCGTTATCGGTGGTCGCACCGACAACGATGCTGCTGGCGGCTATTGCGATACTGGCAATAGTGCTTGCGCCGAGCGCAAAAACGACGGTGCCGAGGACGGAAGTCAAACGCGGCAAATGCAACATGAGAATCTCCCCAATCAGTGAATGAATGCCGCCAAGCGCTGGTTTTTTTGCTTGATGGCGTGCTCAGGGATACATAAACGGGAAACGCGCGGAAAACCTATCAGACGATCTTGCCACCGGTGCCGAGATTTTCTTGTCGACGATTCAGGTCGGGAAAAGCTGGCGCTGTGGCGGGGTCTGATCGGGGTCGACAAAGTTCGACAAACCCACGCCGACCAGACGAAACAGCCGGGTGCCGGAATCATCCACACGCTGGCGCAAATCACACGCGATGTCGGCAATTTCCAGCGCGCTTCTCGGCGGCGTGGCTGGCGTGAAACTGCGCGTGATCAGGTGAAAGTCGGAGGTCTTGAGTTTTAACACCACCGTGCGCGCGGTACGACCACTTTCGATGCCATCTTTCCACGTACGTTCGGCAAGGCGGCGGATCGTCGGCTCCAGCGCTTCGAGCGGCTGATCCTGCTCGAAGGTATCTTCGGCCGATACCGATTGGGTCGGGCGTTCGACATGCACTTCGTTGTAATCGATGCCGTGCGACAGCTCGCGCAGACGCCGGCCCCAGCGACCGAAATGCGCTTCGAGCATCGTCTCGGGAGTTGCGCGCAATTCGCCTACCGTGTTCAAACCGAGCGCCTTGAGTCTGGCTTCCATCACCTTGCCGACGCCATGCAGGCGGCCGACCGGCAACGGCGTGAGAAAATCAATGACATGTTCCGGGCGGATCACGAACAAGCCGTTCGGCTTGCGCCAGTCCGACGCGATCTTGGCGAGAAATTTCGCCGGGGCCACACCTGCCGAGGCGGTCAATCCGGTTTCGGCAAAAATTTCGGCGCGGATAGATTTGGCCACCGCGGTGGCGCTGCTGTGGCCGCTGAGATTTTGCGTCACGTCCAGATACGCTTCATCGAGCGATAACGGTTCGACCAGCGGCGTGTGGCGCAACATGATTTCGCGCACGAGTTTCGATGCCGCGCGATACCGCACGAAATCCGGCGGCACGAACACAGCGTCGGGACACAGACGTTCTGCGCGTATTGCCGGCATCGCCGAGCGGATACCGAATTTTCGCGCCTCGTACGATGCCGCGCAGACTACCGAGCGCGCCCCGCGCCACGCGACCACGAGCGGACGCCCGCGCAATGATGGTTCGTCGCGCTGTTCCACCGATGCGTAGAAAGCATCCATGTCGACGTGCAGAAATTTTCGGATGAATTCGGACACGGAAGAGTCGGGCAAGCACGGAACGGCTGCCGCTACTCTAGTTGAAATATCGCGCCCACGCGCAGCGCTCTTGCGACGGATTTTTTTCGCAACAACTGCGCCAGCGAATCTTGTGCGATGCTTGCTGCGCTCTAGCCGCATTGCAACGCAAAACCGAAATCCCGTGCTCAATGGCGCGCGTCGTAACCGCCGCCAGGGTGTTGCTGCAGCCGAGATTTTTTCTCCGCTCCGGCATGCACATGATCGCTGTTCGGATCCGAGCAAATACTGCACAGGCGCGCTTGTTCCTGCGCCAGCAGGCGTTCCATCAAGGCGATGAACGTGCTGAGTTGCGAATTTTCCGGATCGCTGGCGAGCTCGGCGCGCGCGCAGCGGATGTAGTCGGCCATGCGCTTGAGCGAATGGATTTCGTGTAGGGCTTGCTGTGCTTCTGGTTTCATGGATTCGTACCGATAAAGGGCGACAAAACTGCGCGATAGCTGCTTCTCCCTGCAGTTCATCCCGACCATTCCGTTGGGCCGCGCAGACACGTTCAGGTTGCGCGCAATCGGCGCGGCACGCAGCGGGCAATCGGCGCGAGGTTTTGTAGGAAATTTGCCATCGTTGATGCAAACCGCGATTTTCCTGCGTAGCTTGCAAAGTGCGTGATGCAGTGTGCGGCACCGTACAGATTGCGACGTCTCGCGAGTGCAATATGAAGCGACCGCCGAATTGACCTTCGCCAACCAGCAATCACAACCCGGAGCACGCCATGCAAATCGTTCAACACGCCGCCAATCATCCGAATTACATGCGCTACATACAGCGCGTGCCGGAGATCGATACAAACGACGAGAACAACGAAGTCGAAGGCAATTTTCGCTACGACGATGAATCGACGCGGTCCGATTTATTCCAGCGATTGATCAAGACCCCACAGGGACGCAGACCGGAGCGCTCCGACCAGGATTTGCCGAATTATCGGCGCTGAGCTCAGGTGTTTTGTGCAGTAAATACAATGGCCTGAACCACTTAGCAGCGCCGCGCCAGACATGCTTGTGGCACGGGTGGGCGGTGATCAGCGACGATACAGCTGGAAAGCGGGGGTTTTAGTCTGTACGGTGTCGCACATACAGACAGCGCAACGGGCGTTAATATCAGAGGGATGAATTCGTCCCTCTGCATTTGACACCCACCGCTGTTGAGCCACCCTTATGACGCTTGCGCAAAAAAATCCCAAACTAAACCACCTGCTCGGTGCGATTCCGGAAGCAGAATGGCAGCGTTTTGCGCCGTATCTCATGCCCGTGGTGATGGCACTCGGCGATGTGATTTACGAATCCGGCAGTGACCAGCCCTACGTCTATTTTCCGACCGATTCGATCGTCTCGTTGTTGTACGTGATGCAGGATGGGTCCTCGGCCGAAATCGCGATTGTCGGTAACGAAGGTCTGGTCGGCATTTCGCTGTTCATGGGTGGCGGTACCACACCAAGCCGTGCCGTGGTGCAAAGCGCCGGATACGCGTTTCGCATGAAAGCGCAGTACATTCGCGATGAGTTTTTTCTGGCCGGGCCGGTGCAGCAGCTTTTCCTGCGCTACACCCAGGCGCTACTGACGCAAATGGGGCAGACGGCGGTGTGCAACCGCCATCACAGCGTCGATCAGCAACTTTGCCGTTGGTTATTGATGAGTCTGGATAGACTCTCTTCCAACGAACTGTCGATGACCCAGGAACTGATCGCCAACATGCTCGGCGTGCGCCGCGAGGGCGTCACCGAAGCGGCCGGTAAGTTGCAGCGCGCCGGTGTGATCGAATACAACCGCGGGCGCATCCGCGTACTTGATCGGGTACAACTGGAAGGCCGCGCGTGCGAGTGTTATTCGGTGGTCAGTAAGGAGTTCGCACGGCTGCTGCCGTGGGATAACGGTCAGCCGGCTACAAGCACCAAAGTGTCCGCGAAAAACAGTGCGCTTGTCGATCACTAAAGCCATGCGCTGACTGTCGATTTTGCCAACGCGGCGGCGCTATGTGCGCTGTCGGGCAGACACCAGCCCACTTTCACTGCATGCTGCTGATGCTGTGCCTACGTCGGGCAGTGTTCATCTCATCGGATTCGACAGCGGACGAACTTGACACTTCTTCGTATGCCAGCTGCTGGGCCACGCCCGTCGGCTGGAGAATCGAATGTCCGCCAAGCAACGTGTCAGTTCATCCAATCGTTTGCTCGCGGCTTTGCCCGCCCAGCAACGTGATCGATTCCTCGCCGATTGCACTCCGGTCAACCTGGATTTGGGCAGCATCCTGCATGAAGAAGGGGAGCGCATCCGCCACGTATATTTTCCGACCGAGAGTTTCATCTCGATGCTTGCAACGGTTGATGGCCACTCCCGACTCGAGGTCGGCATGATTGGCAACGAAGGCATGTGCGGACATGCGCCGATTCTCGGCGCCACGGTCGCGCCGCTGCGTGCCCTGGTGCAAGGCGCCGGTGCGGCCTGGCGCATGGATACCGCTGTATTCCGCCGCCATCTTGAAAACATGCCGGTGTTGCGTCAACTGTTTGGTCGGTACGTGAATGTGCAGATCCGACAGCTCGCGCAGACTGCGGCCTGTACACGGTTTCACGTAGTAGAAAAGCGGCTTGCGCGCTGGTTGCTGATGATCGGGGATCGTGCGCATGCAGATTCGTTTGTCATCACCCAGGCATTTCTCGCTTTCATGCTTGGCGTACGTCGCGCCGGTGTGACCAAGGCGGCGGGAACGCTGCAATCGGCGGAACTGATCCTATACAGTCGTGGCAATATGACGATACTTGATCGCAATCGTCTCGAAGCGGCAGCATGTGCGTGTTATCAGTCCGATCTCGATATGTATCAACACGGATTATTCGAGCGAACGAAAAAATAAGCCTGTGCCAACTGTAACGGCCTGGTCGCAGGTGTCCGTGCAAAAAACGCACAAGTCTTTTACAAAAATTGATGACTCGTATGCGCGCTAGCGCACGGTGAAATCCGTCTGGCCCGCGTATGTCTGAAACCCTCACGATTTGGGGGCCGGACAGATCAAATTTCTTATTTCAATTGCAGCCGCGTTGCTATTGTTTTTCGCCGCAGCGACGGCCTTCGCCGCCGATGGTTAGGTGCTCGGCGACGTGAATTTGCGTGCCGGGCCGGACCCGAGTTACCCAAGCGTGGCGAGGTTGAGCGTCGGCACACCGGTTGTCATCGAAGGCTGCGTCGACGGCTGGAAGAACAGCACCTCGCTGCTGAGCCGGTAGCAGGAATGCCCAAGGCCGCGCCAGCACCGAGAGCGGCGCCGCCTGCATCGAGGACGGCAGCGCCGCCGCCCAAGCCGAGCGCCGAAGGCAGGCCGGCACCGGCAAATGCGCCGTAAAAAGAGCCGCCGACAAAATCGGGTGCGGAGCACGACGATGGCAAAGATAAAGAACAGCACTGACGATGCTCGCCGTGGCGCGTGTCGGCCTGCAATGCGGCGACGATGATACGAGCAAAGCGGATTGCTGATCAGGATCGCCTGAGGAGATGACTAGCCGCCATCTGCCGGAGGATCTGTCGGGCGCAAAGCGCGGAATTTTGACGGGGAAACGAACGTGGGATTCTTGACAGCAACAGTTCATTCGGACCCACTTGCGACGGCGAGGGACATCGTCATTTTGCATGATGGTATCGCAGCGCAGGACGCGTGCCGGAACACACGCGGTGATCTTATCCGCATGCTGATCCGCCCGATCCGCCCGATCCGGCTGACAGATACGGCAGCGGATCAGGGTTTGACAGAGGATATGTCGCACGACTGGCTGTGCGCTCATTTTGTTGGTGGTCTGAAACCAAAAGTCGAGGGTATTTTTCAGCAACTGGTCGATGTCGCGCATCGTGACGAAGTTGTGCTGGTGGCGCAGGCCTTGGTTGACGGCGCGGCCGGCACGATGGGTGCCGCGCACTTGCGACTGCGGGCGGACGATCCGACCTGCGAATTTGCCGTCGTCGTTTGCAACGAGTGGCGACATACCCGGGTGGGTATGCTGCTGACCAAACGCGTCATCGATAGTGCGCTGGCGCGAGGTGTCGAATCGATGTATGCGATCGAAGCGGCTGGCGAAAATTTGCTGGGTGAATTTGCACGCAGTCTCGGACACAAGACCGCCTTTACGTTTGCCTGCGATAGCCATCAGATATTGCAGGAGTACGAGGAGATTTTTATGCGGCGCG
>JAYVLO010000228.1:0-10881 GCA_043759455.1 Pseudolysobacter sp. | reverse complement strand
GCTGCTGGTAGCGACATTGACTGGTCTGCTGGCAGCTTTCGCGCCGGCATTGCGCGCCGCGCGACTGGATCCCGTGGTGGCGATTCGTGGCTGAGACGCCTCTCATCACCAGCGCGAATGTCGCCAACGACGCAACCGCAGTTGTGGTGCGATTGCGTGGCGTGCGCAAGGCCTACAACGTCGGCACACCGATCGAGACGGAAGTCCTGCATGGCATCGACCTGACCCTGTCAAAAGGTGAGTTTTGTGCCGTGGTCGGACCTTCCGGTTCGGGCAAAAGCACGCTGCTGAATATCGTCGGACTGCTTGATCGGCCGAGTTCCGGAACGCTGGAAGTTTGCGGCGAGCAAACTTCCACCCTCAATGATCGCGAACTGACTCGCCTGCGCCGCCACAGCATCGGCTTCGTGTTCCAGTTCCACAATCTGATCACCGCATTCAGCGCAAGAGAGAACGTGATGATGCCGATGCTGGGCGCCGCCGAATTTCCGAACACCGCGATGCATGACTATGCAGCGACGCTGATCCAGAGCGTTGGGCTTCGCCAATGGCAAGACAATCTGGCCGGCAATCTCGATAGCAAAACTGCCGACGAAGTTTTCAACTTGCTGCGACGCTTCAATCGCGAGCATCACATGACCGTGCTGTTTGTCACGCACAATACCGAACTTGCGAGTCGTTGCGACAAGATCATCAATGTGATCGACGGCGTCGTCACGCCATGAAATGCGACGGCCATTCGGCATCCTCAAGCGTTGGCGCAATGTGGTCGATTAACTGCTAACGTCGAGTTTTCATTCCATCCGGGAACAACGATGCAAATCACCTTCAACGGCGCGGCCAGCGGCGAAGTCACCGGCTCAAGTCATCTGCTCGAGGCGGCGGGCAAACGCATCCTGATCGACTGCGGCATGCTGCAGGGCAGTCGCGAAGCCGAAGCGCGCAATATCGAACCGTTCGCGTTCGATCCGGCGGGCATCGATGCGCTGGTGCTCAGCCACGCGCATATTGATCACATCGGTCGTGTGCCGCTGCTGGTCAAGCGTGGTTTTACTGGCCCCATCTTCGCGCAGGCAGCGACCTGCGATCTGCTGCCGATCATGTTGCTGGACGCAGCGTCGTTGGCCGAGCACGCAGCAGATCGGGCGAACCGCGATCGCGGTTCGGAACAAGCCGAGGTTCAACCACTATATAACCAGGAGGACGTCGCGACCGCGCAGAAACTATTGCACCCGCTGCCGTACGAAGTCGCCACTGAAATTTTTCCCGACGTGACCCTGCGATTGCACGACGCGGGCCACATCCTCGGCTCAAGCATCATTGAATTGCGGGCGAACGAATCGATTCCAAAAACCTTGGTTTTCTCCGGTGATATCGGCATGCGAGGCTCGCCAATTCTGCGCGATCCAACCCCACCGCCGGCAGCCGATCTGATTGTCATGGAATCGACCTACGGCGACCGCAACCACAAGGATCGCGCTGCGACCGTCGCCGAACTGGGGGCGATTTTCGAGCAGGTGCGTACGGATGGCGGCAACATCGTGATTCCCGCTTTTGCGGTCGGTCGCAGCCAGGAGTTGCTGTACTGGTTTGCCGAGCACTACGATGACTGGAAGCTCGGCGCGTGGAAGATTTTCCTCGACAGCCCCATGGCCGCCAAAGTCATGGCTGTATACGACCGTCACCGCGAACTTTTCGATGTCGATGCCAGCAACGTGTGGGCCGGACGGATCAAGCCGTTCGCGTTACCGAACCTGCACATCAGCGAAAGCGTCGACGACAGCAAGGCGATCAATGCGCTGCGCACTGGCGCGATCATCATCGCCGGTTCGGGCATGGCAAATGGTGGCCGCGTGCGCCATCATCTTGCGAACAATCTGGGCAATCCGAAAGCGCACGTTTTGTTTGTCGGTTATCAAGCGGCGGGCACGCTCGGACGTCTGTTGGTCAATGGTCTGAAACAGGTGAAACTGTTCGGTACCGACATTTCGGTGCGCGCGCAGATTCATACCGTCGGCGGTCTTTCTGCGCATGCGGATCAACAAGGTCTGCTGGCGTGGTACGGCGCATGTATCAACCATCCACCGGTGGCGCTGGTACATGGCGAGGATCAAGCGCGCGAAGCGCTGGCGATGCAGTTGCACGATCGTTTTGGTACCAGCGTCACATTGCCGCAAACCGGTATGTCGCAGCAGATATGAATTCGAATAAAAACCGCATGAAAAATCATCGCCGAATCGCTGCGATTTTTAGAAGCACTCGCGAGCCAACAGCGCGTACTTATCGATCGCACGGATTACAGTTTCATGCCGCGTCGCTGGTCGCCTAGAAACGTTTTTTTGCTGCGCCTGACATCCGGTGCGTTGGCACTGATCGCTATCGCATGGTTGTTTGGCGCGATCGCCGAAGACGTCGTCAACCACGATGCGCCACTCGGCATGCTCGACCTGAATCTGGCCGAATGGCTGCATGCGCAGGCGACGCCGGCATGGACTTCGCTGATGATTTTTGTCACCAACCTCGGTGCGCCGATCACGGTGACGATAATCACATCAGTCACTGCGATCTTCCTGGCATGGCAGCGGCAACGCTATCAACTTCTGCTGCTCGCGCTCGCGGTGCCAGGTGGCGGGCTGCTCAACGTGATCATCAAAGAGCTGGTTCATCGCCATCGCCCGATCTTCGACAATCCGATCCAGACACTCGTCAGCTACAGCTTTCCGAGTGGACACGCGCTCGGATCGACCGTGCTGTACGGCGCACTGGCCGCGATGGTCGTCTGGCAGGGGCGTGACTGGCGCGGTAGTGCGCTTGCCATCGCGGTAGCGACACTGCTGATCGCGCTGATCTGCTTCAGCCGCATGTATCTTGGTGTGCACTACCTCTCCGATGTGGTCGCGGGCTTTCTGGAAGGGATTTTCTGGGTGGGGTCCTGCATCGTTGCGGTGCAAACGCTGCGTCGTAGTCACGCGCGCGGTCATTAAAATGGCGGGCTCGTCGATCAGGCTTTTTTGCGGCTCCTCGAAGCTGCTCCAAACCATCGCGACTTGAGCATTTCGAGGATCAGCAGGCTGAAAATTCCGGCGCCGGCGCAGATGGCGAAATCGCTCGAATCCAGCTGACCGAAATGAAACAGCGATTGCGCCGGCCGCCAGAACACCGCCAACGCAAGCAAAACGCCAACACCGCCCAGCAATATCCAGAGCGAACGATTCGGTCGTAAAAATGCGCGGATCAACGAGGCGTTGAAAGAGCGGTTCACCAGGATCAGGCCCATGTTGGTGAACACCAGCGCTGTGAAAACCAGAGCGCGCAGGTCAGGCTCGGGCATACCCAGATGCGCCGCGACAACAAACACGCCGAGCAAAACGGCAAGGACAAGCAGGCCCTGCGATACCGCCCACAGGATTCTGCGCGGCAACAGCAACGGACTCGCGGGATCACGCGGCGAACGTTGCATTACATCGTCCTCCTCCTGTTCAGCCTCGAACACAACCGAGCATGCCGGATCAATCACCATCTCCAGAAATGCGATATGGATCGGCGCCAGCATCAGCGGCAGCCCGAGCAGCAGCGGTAGCAACGCGAGCCCGGCGATGGGAATATGCACCGCGACGATGTACTCGATGGCCTTGCGCAGATTGTCGTAGATGCGCCGCCCGAGACGGATGGTTTTCACGATTGAACCGAAGTCATCGTCGAGCAGGACGATTGCGGCGGCTTCGCGCGCGACGTCCGTGCCGCGCCCGCCCATGGCTATGCCGATGTGGGCGGCCTTGATCGCCGGAGCATCGTTCACGCCGTCGCCGGTCATCGCCACGATCTCGCCATTTGCTTTCAGGGCTTGCACGATACGCAGTTTCTGGCTGGGTCGGATGCGCGCGAAAATCGATGTGGATTTCACCGCAAGTGCCAGTTGCTCGTTCGACATGGATTCGATGTCGTCCCCGGCAAGTACATTTGCGGCGTCGATTCCCGCGCGCTGTCCGATCGCGCTCGCCGTCGCTGGATAATCGCCCGTAATCATTAACACGCGAATCCCGGCGTGACGGCATTCGGCGACGGCCGCCGGCACATTGGCCCGCAGCGGATCCGCAAAACCGATCAATCCTGCATATTCAAACGCGATGCCGCGCGGCGTTTCAGGCAGATCCTGCTTTGTGCCTATATGCATGATCGCGGCTGTCGCCACACCAAGCACACGAATGCCGTCTTTCGCCAGGCCATCCGCTTGTTGCTGAACTTCCGCCAATTGAATTGTCGATAAATGACACAGCTCGCCTATCGCTTCGAGTGCGCCTTTGGCATAGGCAATAGCGTCATCCTCACCGCTGCCCGACACAATGTTGACCACGGCGAACAAGTCAGGCTGCAAACCATAGGCGCGAATCAGCGTCCGTCGTTCAAAATCGAATAGGCTTGCGGTTATTTGCACCTGCGCGAGTTCATGCACGGCAACATCCATCGGATCGATGGGTTCTCGCGGACACGCGCCCATTGCGATTTCCAGGGCTGTCTGGATGCGGCTCGACATGGTCGCGTCCGAGTTCGCATTCCAATGTTCATCGCCACAACGAATCGCAACAGCGGTCATGCGGTTTTCAGTCAATGTGCCGGTCTTGTCGGTACACAGCACTGTGGTCGAGCCCAGTGTTTCGATTGCCGAGGCGCGACGCGTCAACACCCGTGCCTGCGAAATTCGCCACGCGCCCATCGCCATGAATACCGCCATCACCAGCGGAAACTCTTCAGGCAAAAGCGACATTCCAAGCGCGATGCCACCCAGCATGGCTTGCAGCCAGGAGCCGCGCAGCAGCCCGAACAGCAGCACGGCCATTCCACCGGCGATTGCGCCGACGACGGCGAAGTCGCGGATCAACCAGCGCATTTGTCGCTGCAGGTGCGGTTGTTCGGTTTCGATGCTGCCAAGCGCGCGTCCAATTTTCCCCATCTCGCTGCGAACGCCGGTGGCGTGCACACGTGCGCGCCCGGTGCCGCGCACGACCAGCGTCCCGGCAAACAGATATGGCAAGTCGTCACCGCCAGGCGCCGGCGGCTCGTGCGAAATCGCTGCGGATGGCGAAGAATTTGTGGCCAGCTTGCGTACCGGAACCGATTCGCCGGTGAGCAGCGATTCGTCCAGCAACAATTCTTGCGACGATACGAGCGTGGCATCGGCGGCAACACGATCGCCTTCCGCAACGACAAGAAGATCACCGATGACCACCTCCCTGCCGGCGATCTGAATCAGCTCACCGCTGCGCATCACCAGTGCGCGCGGACTGGCGAGATTGCGCAGCGCCTGCAACACATGTTCGCTGCGCGACTCCTGTACAAGGGTAATTGCCACCGAAAGTGACGCAAACAAAAGCAGCAGCACCGCTTCGGTACGATCGCCAAGCAGCAGGTAGACAACGCCGCCACCAATCAGCAACGCAAACATCGGCTGACGTATGACTTCCAAAAAAATGCGCAGAAATCCGCGCCGCTCGGTCGACGGCAGTTCGTTGTAACCATCCGATTTCAGACGCGCTGCCGCGTCTTCGATGCCAAGACCAGCCGATGCTCGATCGCCGTCTGCCTCAGCGCTCATGTTTTTTTATGCGCCATTTTTGCTTCTCCGCTTTTGGCGCGAACCGCAATGGAAACCCAGGCTTTGAAAAGAAGTCGCAGCGGCGCCAAGAGTGCCGACCGCTTCACCGCGACTTGAACCCCATCCGTTGAAACACATTGTCCTTATCCAGCAACAGATGTTTGAGCGCAGCGAGAATATGAAGACTCACCACTGCCACCAGCACCCATATCAGCAGTGAATGAATAGCAAAAAACTGTTCGGCTGTGTCGTGATCAGGTAACGCCCAATGCGGTGTCGCCAGACCAAATACCTGCACTCCCGATTTGCTCCAGGACGCGCCCAGATATCCGCTTATCGGGATCAACAACATCAGCAGATAAAGCAAGACATGAATACCTCGGGCAAGCATGATTTGCCATCCCGGCATGGCTGCGGGCAAAGGCTGCGGAGGATTCCGCAAACGCCAGATCAAGCGCGCTACGACCAGCAACAAAACCAGTACACCGATGGATTTGTGCAGATCAAAATACCAGCCGCTACCGGGTTCGCGTTCGATCGACATCATGTACCAGCCCAGCGCGACCATCGCGGTGAGAAGCAATGCCAACACCCAATGCAGCGCGATCGCGGTTCGGCTGTAGCGCCATGGCAGGTTCTGCAAATGAGTGCCAGGATCGGGAATCGAATTTGAAGTGTTATCCATATTGATAATCCTGTAATTTGCGGAGCGTATATCCCCCGACGTAGTAATTTCACTGCAGCTTTTTGCTTGGTCAGACAGAGATCTTCCGCACAGCGCGCAAACGCAATGCGTTCGCGATCACCGAAACGGAAGAAAGACTCATCGCAAGAGCTGCGATCATCGGGCTCAACAACCAGCCGAAAAACGGATACAGCACACCTGCTGCAATGGGTATTCCCAGTGCGTTGTACAGAAATGCAAACGCCAGGTTCTGATGAATATTGCGAACCGTCGCTTTGGATAAACGGAGTGCGCGCAGGATGCCGGCAAGCTCACCTTTGATCAGGGTGATCTGTGCGCTCTGCTTGGCGATATCCGAGCCGTTACCCATGGCAATACCGACGTCCGCTACTGCTAGTGCGGGTGCATCATTCACGCCGTCGCCAGCCATGGCAACGCGAGCCCCTGCAACTTTGGCACGCGCTATCCAGTCGGCCTTGTTCGCGGGTGTCTGACTGGCGTGGTATTCGTCGATGCCCAGTTGTGCGGCGACGGCACGCGCCGTCGTGTCGCTATCGCCGGTCAGCATGACGATACGCAACTTCTCCTCATGCAATGCAGCGAGAATGGTTTGAGCGTCGCGTTTGATCGGATCTTGTACCGCGATGAAACCGACGAGTTGGCCGTCGCGCGCCAGGAACATGACCGTTTTGGCTTGCGCACGAAGCTCGTCCGCGCGCGTTGCCAATGGCGACGGATCCGCGCCGACCGATTGCATCAACGCGGCATTGCCAAGGGCGACAATCGCGGCGCCGATCTTGCCGCGCACTCCTTGACCGGTGACGGCGGCGAAATCGGTCGCTTCGGAAAATGTAACGCTGCGACGTTTCGCACCGTCGATAATGGCACGGGCCAACGGATGTTCGCTGGCCGCTTCCAGCGCCGCAGCCAACGCCAGCAGCTCGGACTCCGTAACGCCGGTGACGGTGATGACATCCGTCAACGCGGGTTTACCCTCGGTCAGAGTACCGGTCTTGTCGAGCACCAGCACGTCCACATGGGCAAGGCCTTCGATGGCCGCCGCATCGCGAAACAACACACCGGCTTCAGCACCGCGCCCGCTCGCCACCGTGATCGAGATCGGCGTGGCGAGGCCGAGCGCACAGGGACAGGCGATGATCAGCACCGCAACCGCATTGACGATTGCATACGCCAGCCGCGGCTCGGGACCCCAGATCAGCCATGCAGCGAAGGTCAACACGGCGATCGCCACGACCGCAGGCACGAAAAACAGCGAGACGCGATCCGCGAGTCGCTGCAACGGTGCTTTGGAACGCTGCGCCTTGCTCACCAGCTCAACGATTTGTGCGAGGACCGAATCGCCGCCGATACGATCGGCGCGGATTTTCAAACTGCCGGTGCCGTTGAGTGTGCCACCGGTGGTGCGATCTTCGGCATGTTTCTCGACCGGGATCGGCTCGCCAGTGAGCAGCGACTCATCGACGCTGCTTGCGCCGTCGATCACGATGCCATCGACCGGGATCTTTTCGCCGGGTCGAACACGCAACACATCGCCGATCTTGACCTGATCGAGTGCCACATCTTCTTCGCGACCATCGGCAAGAATGCGACGCGCGGTTTTCGGTGCGAGATCCAACAAGCGGCGGATCGCTTCGGAGGTCTTGCCGCGTGCGCGCAGTTCCAGCCACTCGCCGAACAGCACCAGCGCAATGATCACGCCAGCGGCTTCAAAGTAGACGCCGACCATCCCGTGCATATCGTGCATCGCCGGCGGAAACCAGGCTGACGCAAACGTCGCGATCAAGCTGAAACTAAACGCGACCAATACGCCCAGACCGATTAACGTGTACATGTTGGGCGATCCGATCAATAGGCCTTTCCAGCCACGCACGTAATATGAAATGCCGGCCCACAGTACCAGCGGTGCCGACAAGGCCATTTCGACCCAGCGCAGCAGATGCGCCGTCGATTCGCTGAAATGCAGGCCAAAAAGATGCGGCCCCATCGCGATCAACAGCAGTGGAATCGCGAGTGTCGCCGAAACGAAAAATTTGCGCCGGACGGCATCGAGTTCGCTGTCGTCCTGCGCGCCGGTCGGTAGCATCGGTTCGAGCGCCATGCCGCATTTGGGGCAATTCCCCGGACCTATTTGCTGGATTTCCGGATGCATTGGACAGGTGTAGATTGTGCCCGCGGCAACGGGTGGCGATTTCACGGTTGGATGGGTGCCTAGATAACGTGACGGATCGGCGATGAACTTCTCGCGACAACCGTTCGAACAAAAGTAAAAGGTGTGTCCGCCGTGTTCGGCGCGGTGTTTTGCGGTCATCGGATCGACGGCCATGCCGCACACAGGATCGATCGCGCTGTCACCGACCACGGCGACAAGCTTGCTGCCACAGCAGGAAGAAGCCGCTGCCGCGGGTGTGGTCGCAGAGGGCGGGGTTGTAGCCGATTTTGGATCGACGGCAGCGCTTGGCGTGCAACACGACTTTGTGACGTGCTGATGGGACGAATGTGCGTTCATGAATTCTCCTTGCGGGTGAGCGCGCCCAGGATGGGACACTGCTCCAGCGTCCCTTGCCCGGGACACGCAGCGATCTGTCGTTGCAGACCGCGGCGCACGCGCTGCATTTCGCGGATGCGGTGATCAAGATCGGCCAGCTCCGCTTCTGCACTCGTTTTGACGCCGTGCACGCCACGTTCGCGATCGGAAGAGAGTGTCAGTAGCGCGTGGATCTTGTTCAATCTCAAACCAGTGCCTTGAGTTGCATGCAATGACTGCTGACTCACTGCGTGTTCAGTGGCATTCAGCCAGCAACGCAAGAAGGAATGAGTCTATCCGCAGTCCTTAATCGAGAGACTGCAAGAACGTCGCGAGCGCCGTCATTTCATCCGGCTTCAAATCTTTGACGATACCGTGCATTACGGGCGATTCTCGCAACTGCGACTGGATCGCCCGCAATTGCTTGATGACATACGCCGAATGCTGGCCCGCAAGACGCGGGAAAATACCCATTCCAGCGGCCGTTGCACCGTGACACGTTGCGCAAGCTGCAACGCCGCGATCGGGAACGCCGTGTTCGAAGACACCCCTACCCTGTGCGATCACTCGCGCATCGCCGGGTATGCCTTTGGGCGGCGACTGCCGAGCAAAGAATCGCCCCAAGGCCTCTGCGGTCGTATCATCAATCAACGTGGCCATCCCAAGCATGTAGTCGTGAGCCTCTGGCTCACCGCGTGTTTTGCCCCGAAATGCTTTTATTTGGGCAACCACATACGCCGGCTGCTGTGCGGCGAGTTTCGGAAAGGTTGGCGAAGTGCTGTTGCCTCCCGGGCCGTGACAGCTCACGCAGACCTGTGTTGCAAGTTTTTCTGCAGCGTCGTCGCCAGCCGCCGGAGCAGCTGCAAAATCCATTGTTGTAAGGCCCAATTGCAAAAACAACGCGAACACTACGTGTCTATTCTTATACATAGTCGATACCTAGATCGCATCAAAGGGAAACACATCGAAGGTGTGCGCTAAACGTATTCAGTAGGCTACCCATGCATTGAGGAATAGCGTGTTGTTATCCTTAGCGTTACGCCCGGAGCCGTCGTAATTCGTGGTCGTTCCGTTGAACTTGGTGTAGCCGGTGTATTGCAGCAGCAAACGCAAGTACTGGATGGGCGAATAGCTAAGTTCCACGATGTATCCCGCGCTGTTCGGGCTGCCGTTGATACTGCCATTAACTGATCCTGGCGCGTATAAGCCCGCATCGTTATTGCCTCGGGTGGAAAAGTAGGCGAGTGTCGATCCGTACCTGTGCTCGTAGTAATAACTGACCTTGAATTTCGTTGTATGTATTCGATCTCCGAAATTGTCGGGCGTCGGACCGGCGCCGATCGGGCTACCGTCGAGCGTGGCTGGATAGCTGGCTCGATAGTCCTGCTTTTCGTGGATGTAGGTAGCTTGTGCCGTGAGTGTGTGCGGGTCGGTAATGTACTGATATTGCGCATCAACGGCAACATCCGTAAAACGATCCGTCGGTGTACTTGGCGACGTGTTGTCCGGATAACGATCAACGATCAATCCGTAAGTACCGAACATCAGGGACTGCGCTCCCCATTCGCGGTTATAGGCCAGTCGCCAGTAAGGATTGGTTCCTCTCAGACGTGCCACACCTCCCGGTGTATGCGTGTCTTGCCCGGCGCGTAATGCTGAGAACGCGCCATCGGCGGTTCGATAACCCGTGAGTTCGGCGTAAATCGTGCGATTCCAGAACACGTAGGCGCCAACACCAGCGACCTGCTGGGCGAGTCCACCGTCAATGATGGTTGCGGCGTTCGGGCCGATGCCATTAGGGGGACCTGTGAACGGAAAACCAAAGGCGGGCGTACTGTTCCATACATCTTGTGCCGTAGGGTTATTGTGTAGTGTTGCCCCATACAGCCATTTGATATCGGTTTTGTCGTCGTTCTCGATGCGCCCCACTGCGCGAATGTCGGCGTTGTCGATACCACTGTGTGACCTTGCCCCCGAATTCCGTACCCCATAACCGAGGTCATGAGCCGGCTTGTTGGGTCTGATCGATCAGCCAGTGTTGCTCGAACTGCATCGGGC
>JAYVLO010000227.1:0-4675 GCA_043759455.1 Pseudolysobacter sp. | reverse complement strand
ATCGAGCCGATCCAGCGTCTGGATGGAATCGATCCAGCGCATGCAGAATTCGGCCTTGCGCCGGATCGACGGGATATGTTCGATCGCGTCGAACGCGCGTGCGCGCTGCGCCGGATCGGGCACATAGGTATCGAGCAAGGTGAGGTAGAACTGAACATGCAGCGCCTCCTCGAACAACTGGCGCGACAAATACATGCGCGCCTCCGGCGAGTTGATGTGCTTATACAGATTGAGCACAAGGTTGTTCGAGACGATCGAATCGCCGGTCGCAAAAAACGCGACGAGACGCTCGATCAGATGGCGTTCGGCCGGTGTCATCTTGTTGCGCAGGTCGTTGACGTCGGGTGCGAAATCGACCTCCTCCACCGTCCAGGTATTCTTGATCGCGGCGCGGTACATCTCGTAGAACGCCGGATACGCCATCGGCCGCAACGTGAGATTGAGGCCGGGATCGAGCAAGCGCGTCTGTGGTTTTGCGGACATTGGCAGTTGTGCGGACATGATTATTGGCAGGCCTCGCACGACTCGGGATTTTCCAGCGAGCAAACCACCGCCGCCATCGCTGCCGGTGCGCTTGGCGCTTCGCTGACCGTGGTCTTGGCGATGCGTGTGGCCGGTCGCGAGCGCAGGTAATACGTGGTCTTGAGGCCACGTTTCCACGCGTACATGTACATTGATGAGAGCACGCCGATGTTCGGATTTTCCATGAACAAATTCAGCGACTGGCTCTGGTCGAGATACGCGCCGCGATCCGCCGCCATGTCGATTAGCGCACGCATCGGCACCTCCCAACTGGTGCGATAAATCAGCCGCAGCGGCTCGGGAATTTGCAGCAGCGACTGGATCGAACCTTCGGCGAGTTTGATGCCGTTGCGCACGGCTTCAGTCCACAAACCGAGGCGTTTCAATTCATCGACCAGATAACGGTTCACCTGCAGGAAATCACCCGACAAGGTCTCGCGCTTGAACAGGTTCGATACCTGCGGTTCGATACATTCGTAACAACCGGCGATCGAGGCGATCGTCGCAGTCGGAGCAATTGCCAGCAACAGCGAGTTGCGCAAGCCTGACGCCTGGATGCGTTCGCGCAGCGCCTGCCAGCGACCCGTATCCGCGGGCACAATATTCCACGCATCAAACTGCAATTCGCCGCGCGCCGCACGTGTATCGGCGAACGATGGATGCGCCCCGAGCGTATCGGCCAGTTCGCACGACGTGGTCAGTGCGTGGAAATAAATTTCTTCCTGGATCTGCGCAGATAGCTGGCGTGCCCCATCGCTGTCGAACGGCAGGCGCAACAGGAAGAACACATCCTGCAAACCCATCAGTCCAAGTCCGACCGGGCGCCAGCGCAGGTTCGATACACGCGCCGTATCAATCGGATAAAAGTTCAGGTCGATCACGCGATCGAGCTGTCGCACCGCCACGCGCACGGTCTGCGCAAGCTTGACGAAATCGAATGCGCCGTCGCTAATGTGCTGCGCGAGATTGATCGAGCCGAGATTGCACACGGCGGTCTCATTGGCCGAACTTACTTCGAGAATTTCGGTGCAGAGGTTGGACAGATGCACGACGTTGCCCAGCAGCGCGGTCTGGTTGCAGGCGCGGTTCGATTTGTCCTTGAACGTCATCCAGCCGTTGCCGGTCTGAGCGAGGCTGCGCATCATGCGCGAATAAAGTTCGCGCGCCCTGATGCGTTTGCGCGCGAGTCCGGCATTTTCCGCAGCGATATACGCGTGCTCGAAATCCTCGCCCCACAGATCCACCAGTTGCGGTACGTCGTGCGGATCGAACAGCGACCATTCCTCGTCGCGCTCGACACGCGCCATGAACAGGTCGGGCACCCAGTTGGCGAGGTTCAAATTGTGCGTGCGCTGCGCATCGTCGCCGGTGTTGTCGCGCAGTTCGAGAAACTCCTCGACATCGGCGTGCCATGTTTCGAGATAAACGCAACATGCGCCTTTGCGTTTGCCGCCCTGGTTGACCGCGGCGACCGACGCGTCGAGTGTCTTGAGCCACGGCACGATGCCGTTGGAATGCCCGTTGGTCGAGCGGATCAACGCGCCGCGACTGCGAATACGCGAATACGCCAGGCCGATACCACCGGAAAATTTCGACAACATCGCGACATCGCCGTAGCGCTTGTAAATGGCTTCGAGCGAATCCTCGGGCGAGTCGAGCAGGAAACACGACGACAACTGTTCGTGCGTCGTGCCGGCGTTAAACAGCGTCGGCGAACTCGGCAGGTAATCCAGCGCGGCGAACAGCCGATACAGCTCCAGCGCATCGGTCACGGTTTCCGACAGCGCGCACGCGATGCGCATGAAAAAATACGGCGGCGTTTCGATCACCGTGCGTTGCGCCGGATGCTTGAGCAAATAACGGTCGTACACCGTGCGCAGGCCGAAATATTCGAAGCGACGCGTTTCGCGCACGTCGATCGCATCGTTGAGTTTGCGTGCGTGGGTCTGCACGAATCCGAGCAGACGTTCGCCAATCAGACCAAGGCGATGGCCGCTGCTGATCGATTGCGAGAATGAGTGGATTTCATGCCCGGCCACTTCCTTGTCGATATAGCCAGCGAGCAGGCGTGCGGCGAGGCGCGCGTATTCGGGTTCTTCTATCGTCAATTCCGCCGCGGTGCGGATCGACAGCTGGTCGAGCTCGCGCGTGCTGGCGTGATCGTACAAACCGGAAATGGTTTTCAGCGCCACGCGCATCGGATCGACGTCGTCGAGGCCTTCGCAACAGCGTGTCACCGCGCGCACGATCTTGTTCAGATCGACCGGCTCCTCGCGACCGTTGCGTTTGGTCACGCGCATCGTAGTCGGCGAGTGCGGCGGCGTCAGCGCGAAGTCGCCATTGCCGGATGTAGTGCTGGTGTTGCGCACAGACACGGGAATATTGCTCGATGCCGACGCATTCGGCGTGGCGTTTTCACTGAGCAAGGTTTGCACGTGCGCGTTGCTCGCGGCGGCTGCCGCTGCAGGCATATTGGATTCGGCAGCGGTTGCAGCGGCTGGGATCGCTGCGAAAAAAATTTCGGTGGTCGACATGTGCTCATCCTCTGGTTTGGATGCACTTGGCGTCGCTCCCTTGCGCGGACGCCATGAGGGGCAACGCGGCGGACACGCCACGTCGTAGCCCACGCCCCCTCGGGCGTTGTTCACTGCTGCGGAATAGACGGCCGAACACCACGCGTCAGGGAGCGTGGCAATCAGCGGCCACTTCCCTGCGGAAGTTTCGGGCCGAAACCGCGCCGGGTGCGTGGGCGCGGGTGTCGGCAGGTCTTCGGGCTTGCGGACTCGAACCAGCCTGCGCCGATCCACCTACTGCTCGTCGCTTCCCAGCCGCGGAGGACCAGTGCCAATGACGAGTTTCGTTTCCGTCTACCGCTGCGGGGCAGCTCCGGTATCGCACCGGATTCCCATTTCAGTTCGAGCAAGCCCGAACACCGACGAACGCAAGATAGACCGATCTAGTCGCCGGGTCAACACAATATGTTGTGTTCTACAGGAAGGCGTTGTGGCGCGTAGGTTTCCGTTTTTCGGCGCCGGCATGTTGGCCTGAATCGAACTGCATGAGGCAGCTATCTGGTTGCGGCGCGCTCACGCGTTGCGCAGAAATGCCGAGTAAGCCCAGGGTTGTAGAACTCGTCGATGAGATCCACGAAACGTCGCGCCTGATCTTCGCTTTTCGGGGTGAATTGCGGCACGCCGGAGATAAGTACGCTGTGGAAACTTTGGGTGATCTCGATGTCATTTTGCATCGACGGGATGCAGCTAGCCACCGAGCAAGATTCTAACAAACCAGATACATTTCCCATCTATCTTCTGTATGCGTGAGATGTGCAATGGCGTCAAAACGGTACGACCCTGAATCAGCAGGAGCTTCGCGAATAACCCGCCTAGTCTTATTTGTCCTCGGCATTATGGTTGCCGCACCTGTTTTTGCATCCGGCCCACCATCATTGATATTTATGGTCTTTGGTTTTGGGTGGTGGATCGCATGTTTACTCGGGCTGATTTTCGCTATCCCCCCGATATACCGCTGGCTCGAACGGATCAAGTCTGAAGGGGCGCTACCTACTTTCCTAGTACTGCTGGTTGCTTTCGTATTGACACCAGTACCGCTACCCGAAAGCAACTGGTTCGGTGCATCGTTTGACTATTTAGCTTTGAGTGGAGCAATGTGGCTCGAGGCAATTCTTTTTCCGTGGGGGACGACGAAAGGAGTGGAGTCTGCATTTGTCGCATGCTCGCTGGTGACAGCGGCGGGGTGGAGTATTCTTGTCGTGGCTGGAAGATTCAGGTTTCCTTACGTCTCAGTAATCCAAGCGCAAGCGCCACCAAGAGTCCTGCCACCCAAAGTGGAATGAAGACACATAGCCATCGCCACCATAAGTCGGGTGTCGCAGCGCGCATGGCGGCAAGTAGGCTACGATCAGTCTTCTTTACCTCGCCGATTGTAGCAATCGGCGGCCAATCCTCATCCGCTGCCGCGGAAGGCAGTTCTGCAATATCCACTCTGGTGGTGCGGCAATTCCCGTGGTGGTGATCGATGGCAAGCCGATACGGTGTGACCTTGCCCCCGAATTCCGTACCCCATAACCGAGGTCATGAGCCGGCTTGTTGGGTCTGATCGATCAGCCAGTGTTGCTCGAACTGCATCGGGC
>JAYVLO010000226.1:0-3869 GCA_043759455.1 Pseudolysobacter sp. | reverse complement strand
CCAGATCGGTTTCGCTGGAACGTGCACCTTCCGCATTCATGACGCTCGCCAGCACGATTCCTCCGGGCGCCACGTGCCGCACCGCCCGCGCGAAAAGCGCACGCGCTTCGTCGCGCTGGCGCGGCGGCAATACCACGACCAGCGCGTATTGCAAATCCGCTGTTGCTTCATCCAGCAGCGGATCGACCACGTTCAATCCACCGCGCACGAGGGCATCCGCGTAGGGCTTGAAGGTCTGCTCGCATACCCACGCCGAGCGTCGTAAAGCGCGCAGTTGTCCGCCGTCGCGCGCGCGCAGAAACAGCACGCGACCATCGCCGGGCAGCGCTACAGCATCAGTGGAGAAAGCGGTGTATAGCGCATCGAGCACGACATCCGGCGCGTTTGTGGAAAACATCATTCGTTCGGAACCAGGTATTTGCGCTTCAAATAGCGTGGCCAATTGTACTGGCTGGTCACTGCGCCTGTATTTTTTCGCTTGTCATTCCAGCCTTCGCTGGAATGACGGCTTATTTAGGCGTTGTCGAAAAGCGTGAGTTGACTCTCGAAGCAGCATTGAGCGCCGGTCAGCGGATCGACAAATTCCAGCCTCTGTGCGAGCAACTTGAGCGGCCGCGAATAATCATCCGGCATACGTTCGGTCATCTGCGGATAAAAATCGTCATTGCGAATCGGCGCACCCAGCGCGGCCATATGCACGCGCAACTGATGCTTTTTTCCGCTGACCGGAAACAGCGCGTAACGCCAGTTATCGCCATCGCGAGCGATAACCTCGATCCGTGTTTCGGTGTTCGGCAATCCGTCGACCTGCTGCATGCGCACGAACGGCTCGCCGGCGACCAGCCGCGATCGATGGATCAGCGGAAACTGCAACTCGGGCAGCGGCGCGGCGATAGCTTGGTAGCGCTTGGCAATCCGACGGTCGCGAAACAGCGCCTGATAGTGCGCACGAGATTCTAGGTTGGTCGAAAACATCACGAGGCCAGCGGTGCCGCGGTCGATGCGATGCAACGGCACCAGCTGCGGATTATCGAATCGGCGTTTGAGCCGCGCAAGTAACGTCTCCTCGACATAAGCGCCGCTCGGTGTCACCGGCAGAAAATGCGGCTTGTCGGCGATCAGCAAATGTTCGTCGTGATGCAGGATCGACTCGACAAACGGGATGCGTATTTCGTCCGGTACCTCGCGGTAATAATGGATGCGCATTTCCGCGCGATACGGATGTGCCGGATCGAGCGCATGGCCGTGCGCATCGAGCACTCTGTCGCGCTGCATGCGACTGAGCCATTGCTCGCGCGGGATCGCGGCAAAGTGCGCGCACAGACAATCCAGCACGGTGTTCCAATTGCCTTGCGGCAGTTGCAAGGTGCTGGCCGCGAGGCCGTTGAAGGTGGGAAGCAGCATCGTCAAAAAGATGGCCGGATAACCCTGCCCGACTGGTTCCGGCAGATATTCACCACCGCCAGGGCAGCGTCGGAAACGGTCTGGATGGATAGATGGCCAAACGATTTTCCGTTCATTCCGTCGCCGCCGTCGGCGCGCCGTGGATTTTGTACACCACGCCGCCTTTCATCACAAAATCGATATGTCCGAATTGCGTCGTGTCGCGCAGCGGATTGCCCTGTGTGGCGATGATATCGGCGTAGCGTCCGGCCTGGATGGAGCCGATCTGTTCCGGCGCGCCGATAAGTTCGGCGGCATTGCGGGTCGCGGCGAATATGGCCTGCATCGCGTCCATGCCGTTGGCGATGAGTAATCCGAATTCGATCGCATGATCGCCTTCGCCGATATCGGTACCGTAGGCGATCTTGACAGCCAATTTTAGCGCGAGCGCGAGATTCTTTTTCGGCAAAAGATCGTTCGCCATTTCCTTGGCTGCGGTGCCCGGCGTGAGCAACTCGGGATGATCTCGCGCCGCGGCGTAGTACACGTCGTAGACGGTCAGCGTCGGCACGAGGAACGTGCCGTGGGCTTTCATCAACGCGAAGGTCTGCGCGGTCGCAAACGAGCCGTGCTCGACCGAATCCACACCGGCACGCACGGCGCTTTCGATCGCGCCGGCCGGATAGATATGCGCAGCAACTTTCAGCCCGAGCGAATGCGCGGTTTCGACCACGACACGCATTTCTTCGTCGGTCATGAGTTGCTGGCGCGGATCGTCGCCGGTCGAGGCGATGCCACCGGACGGCATCATCTTGATCAGGTTCGCACCACGGCGTTTGTGTTCGCGCACGCGCAGGCGCGCCTGCTCGGGCGAATCGACCAGGCCGTTATCCCAGCCCTTATGCGAGAGGTCGCGATCCAGTCCGCTGTGTGGATCGCCATGCCCGGCGGTCGGCCCGAGCGGTTCGAGCGATACCCAAAGTCGCGGCCCGACGATCTTGTGCGCTTCGATCGCCTCGCGCACCGCGACGGTTTCATCACCGCCGCCGACATCGCGCGCACTGGTAAAACCTTGCTGCAACATCTGCCGCGCGAACAGCGCCCCGTCG
Source organism: Pseudolysobacter sp. (assembly GCA_043759455.1). Taxonomy (GTDB): domain Bacteria; phylum Pseudomonadota; class Gammaproteobacteria; order Xanthomonadales; family Rhodanobacteraceae; genus Pseudolysobacter. Next base: position 1,377 of record JAYVLO010000226.1, on the reverse strand, counting down.
AACGCACGGTCGATATCGGAATGGGTGAGCCAGTCTTGGGTCGCATTCGTGCGGCTCGGCAATTTGGCCGATATATGCACGTGGCAATCGATGAAACCCGGCATCACCGTGGCATCGGCGAGATCGATGATTGCCGCGCCCGGCAAGCTCTGGAAACCCGCTTCGACGGCGACGATCTTGTCATCGTGCAAGACGATCGACATGTGCTCGCGCGGCGTGGCCGATAATCCATCGATCAGCGTACCGGCATGAATGATCACATCGCGCGCATCGGCGCAAGCGACCATGCCGAGCGCGACAAATCCGCCGGCACAAATCGTCAGCAACCGCGCCATGCGCGATCCGCGGGGATTAAGAAACCGATAACGACAAGACGAAAAAATGCTGTTCAACGGAATTCTCGCGGGCATGAATGCGGATGGATGAATCGATGGCGAAGTGACTGGCTTATCTTACCGACTTCTCGCGTCACATCGCTTAGTCGCACGAGTTGTAAGCATTTGCAATGCGTGCAATCTTTCTGTCGGAGCGCGGTCTTATGCCAATCGTAAATCGTAAATCCGTACAAGGCGAACGATTGATGAAAGTGATCAAGGTATTGCGTCGCATCGGCCTGCTTGCCTTCGCCGGTTCACTCATCAATGGTGCGTGGTCGGCAGCGGCGCAATCGAACGCATCCGAATTGATGCGCGGCGAAGGCATGCCTTACAACGCGTTCGACAAACTGCCGAAAACGGATGTCGCGCTGAATGACGCGACCTTGCATGTCGGTTTTGCGCCCGGTGAACTGGCCCTGCCGCGGGCCACTGTGCTGGCCTGGGTCGCACATTCCGCGAAGGCGGTGTCGATCTATTACGGACATTTTCCGGTGGCGTCGGCGCGCATCCTGATCGTGCCGGTCGATGGCAAAGGCGTGCGCGGCGGCACCACGTGGGCGTATCGCGGCGCGGCGATCCGCATCGTGCTTGGTCGCGATTCGAGCGAAGACGATCTCAAGCGCGACTGGATGCTCGTGCATGAAATGGTGCACCTCGCTCTGCCCGATGTCGGCGAGCAACACCGCTGGTTATCCGAAGGACTCGCGACGTATGTCGAACCGTTCGCACGCGCGCAGGCCGGTGACTTGAGCACAGCCTCGATCTGGGGCGCCATGCTGCGCGACATGCAGAAGGGTTTGCCGCAGGCCGGCGACCGGGGCCTCGACAACACACACAGCTGGGGCCGCACGTACTGGGGCGGCGCGATGTTCTGCCTGCTCGCCGATATCGAAATCCGCAAGCAATCCGGCAATCGCCTGGGCCTGCAGGACGCGCTGCGCGGCGTACTTGCCGCCGGTGGCAGTCACGAGTCCGACTGGCCGATCGAACGCGTGCTCGC
>JAYVLO010000225.1:0-9198 GCA_043759455.1 Pseudolysobacter sp. | reverse complement strand
GTCGAGATGATCGATCGTTTTGGCCTGCTGCCGGAACAGGTGAAAAACCTGTTCGGCGTGGCCGCGCTGAAACTTGCGGCAACACGACTCGGCATTCGCAAACTAGATCTCGGCGCGACCGGCGGCCGCGTGATTTTCAAGCCGCAACCGAATGTCGATCCGATGACCGTGATCAAGCTGATCCAGAAAATGCCGAAGGTCTACGGGCTTGATGGGCAGGACAAGTTGCGCATCAAGCTCGAACTGCCGGGTGCGGCGGAGCGACTACGCAGCGCGCGTGAGTTGCTAATTGCACTTGGTGCGAATATCAAAGAGTGAGTGCGGGCCACACAATAATTCGGCGCCAAATCACTCGTCGGTAGAACGCGTCGCTTCCCTGCGGAACGGAGAATGCCAGCCTAGGCCTGAGGACACGAACCACCAGCCATAATAAAGCTGCATGCCGCCCATAAGCCCATCCATCGGCCGCATCTCACCTGTGATCGAAAGCACAATGAAAACAGGGCCGACAATCAGCATCGTTACGCCAAGAAACATTCCGATAACCCGAACGATGTGTGTACGAGCTGATTCTGTCATGAGTACCCTCGATTCCCGACGCAGTTGGCTCAACTTTTAGCCACGGGCCTGCTCGCCTGAATCCCCTTCGACCGATTGCGCGAATACACAAACACCGATGCCGGTGGCAGATTGCGCCACGCAAATCCACCACGCCGCACGCTCACGCCTAGCTCTTGCAGCACATCCGGCGGAATCGGCGATTTCGGGCCGTAGGTGAATTGGATGAAACAACCGTCCTGCTTCAAAACGTCGAACGCCGCGCCGAGAATATTCATCTGCAAACTGCGCGGCATCGACAACAAACCCAGCCCGCTGATCACCGCATCGATCTTGCCATCGCCGAGCATGCCGGCCTTGCTCGCAATCGCATTGAGGTCGCAGGCGTTGCCCCAGACCACGTTGACCTCGGGGAAACTCGCATGCAGGTATTGATATAGTTCTTCGTTGAGCTCGACCACCATCAGGTTGTGCGGCTCGATGCCGTGCTCGAGCATGGCGCGCGTGAATACGCCGGTGCCGCCACCGAGTTCGACCACACGTTTGGCGCCTGACGGCAGCTCGTGCATCATGCGCCCGGCGAGCTGGCGTCCGCTTGGCGAGAGGGCCGCGATGCTAAGCGGATTCTTCAACCACTGACGGAAAAATGTCCATCCCGCCGTCGCCACGGGTTTGGCGGGTTTATCTGCTGCTGGGCGCTGACTCATGCGACATACCGCTGAAGGAATGCCGCGTATCATAGTGGTTGGCTGTCGCCGAGGCCAATCAAACTTGGCAAACGTTTGGCACATGCGGCGCACAAAAAAAAGCCCCGCCCAATCGGGCGAGGCATTTCGATCAGATCAGCGCAGCGCGCTCGAAACTGTACGATCGATCAGTGGTGATATCCACCGTGGTTGTAGTAGTGATCGTGATCGTAGCCGTGTTCGCGACCGCGATCGTAACCGCCTCGGCCATAACCGACGCGATAACCGCGATCATAAACTCCGCCGTAGGCCGGGCCGCGATAATAACCGCCACCGTAGTAGGTCGGGCCGTAGTAGGCCGGGTAGTACGCCGGGCCGTAACCGCCAGCATAACCGACGTTGGCATAACCGTAGCCGTTGCCACCCCATCCGCAATGACCGCAGCTGGAATAGCCGAGACCGATGCCGGGCAGACCGACGTTGACACTCACTCCCAAGTGACCGGCGAATGCGGACGGCGCCAAGGCGACGCCGACAAGGGCGACCACACCAAACAACACTGAACGGATTTTCTTTACTGGGGTAAACATAGCGGCCTCCTTAAGACTGCGAAATCATGTTGCACTTTCGGTTCTGAATCGACTGTGAAATAACGCAGCGCGGGGCAAGCGGTTGACGCGATGTTGCCAGCCGTTCAGCCGGTGGCAAACCTTAAGATTGCTGCGTATGGCGGATTTCCCAGCAGCGATGAATGCGCGGGTGGCGAGCGAAATCGAGCGGGATGGTTTGTGCGCTGATGTCCTTGATGTCGAGACCGTCGAGTTCGCTTTCGTCCAGCTTGAAACGCCGGTAATTATTCGAGAACAGGATCAGTCCACCCGGCGCGAGACGCGCGGCGCACAGCTTCAGCAGACGCACATGATCGCGCTGCACGTCGAAATCATCGGCGCGCTTGGAATTGGAAAACGTCGGCGGATCGACATAAATCAGATCGTACGACGCCGGATCATTTTCGAGCCACGACAAACCATCCGCCTGCACCAACGCATGATCGCGCCCGACAAATCCGTTCAGGGCGAAATTCCGCCCAGCCCAATCGAGATACGTCGCAGAAAGATCGACGCTGGTGGTTTTGATCGCGCCGCCATCGGCTGCATACACGCTGACCGTGCCGGTGTAGCAGAACAGATTGAGGAACGTCCTGCCGCGCGCGAGTTCACGCACACGTGCGCGCAACGGGCGATGATCGAGGAACAATCCGGTATCGAGATAATCGTGCAAGTTGACAAGAAAGCGCAGGCCGCCCTCGCCCACTTCGACGAATTCGCCGCGCTCGCTCATACGTCCATATTTTTCGCCGCCCTTGCCGCGACTGCGCGTTTTCAGCGCGATCGCCGCCCGCGGCAACGCGAATACGTCGGCGGCCACACGCACGATTTCGCGCAGGCGGATTTCAGCGATCGCTTCCGGCACGCTGGCCGGCGGCGCATATTCCTGGATGTGCAGATGGTTTTCGAAAACGTCGATTGCTGCGGCGTATTCCGGCAGATCCGCATCGTAGGCGCGGTAACACGTAATGCCTTCGCGCGCGAGCGGCTTGCGCAGGTGCTTGAGATTTTTCTGCAGCCGATTGCGCAACATCTCGGCGCCGAGCGACAGCGGCTTGGCGACATGCGACTCGGCAGGTATCGTCGTCGCGTACAGATCGAAATTCAGCAGCACACATTCGAGCGCGCCGTTGTACAGCTTGTAGCGTTTTTCGGCGCGCAGGCCGATCGCCCGCGCAAGCGCATCATCCGAGGTGATCACACTCGCCTTCCAGCCGGTGAATTCAGATTTCAGGCGCGTGCCGATTTCGCGATACAGATCAAGCAGTGATTCGTCCACGCCCATACGCTCGCCGTACGGCGGATTGCAGATCACCAAACCGGGTTGCTCGCACTCGTGCGGACGTTTCAGATGTGCCAGCGATTGCCGGCCGAGATGCATAAATCCGGCGACACCGGCAGATTGCGCGTTGCGCTTGGCCTCAGCCAGCACCGACGGATCATCATCAAAACCGAAGAAGACTGGTGCGAGTTTTTTCAGGCCGATATCGGCGCGTGCAAACGCATCGTCGCGCAGGGATTTCCACAGCGCCGCGTCGTGCTGCTTCCAGCCGCGCAGACCAAAATAATCGCGACGCAAACCCGGCGCGACATCGGCCGCCATCAGCGCCGCTTCGATCACCAGCGTGGCCGAGCCGCACATCGGATCGACCAGGCCGCCGCCCGCTGCGAAGATCGCCGGCCAGCCCGCACGCAACAACATCGCGCATGCGAGATTTTCCTTGAGCGGCGCGATGCCTGTGCCGCGCCGCCAGCCGCGCTGATGTAACGGCGTGCCGGACAGATCGAGATTGAGCAACGCCCGATCGCGGCGCAACGCGATATTCAGCCGTATAGACGGCTGTTCCTGATCCACCGCCGGACGCTGGCCGGTGCGGTCGCGGAATTGATCGACCACGGCGTCCTTGACGCGCTGCGCGACGTACTGCGTATTGCGCAGCGTTTCGCTGGAACCGACCGCATCGACCGCAAGCGTACCTTCGACATCCATATGCTGCGACCAATCCAGCGCACCGACCCCGGCGTACAAGGCGGCTTCATCGGGCACATCGAACTCGGCCAGACGCAACAGGATGCGACTGGCCAAACGCGACCACAGACACGCGCGATAACCGAGTTCGAGTTCGCCGGAAAAATGTACGCCAGAAAGCGATTCGTGCGCGTCGCTGGCGCCGAGCGACTTGAGCTCGTCGACCAGCAGATATTCCAGGCCTTTCGGGCAGGTAGCAAAAAATTGCGGCATGAAAACTCTAGCCCAGGCTCAGAAGAAACAGACGGAATTGCTCGGCGACCGCGTGCACATGCGCGCTAAGCCGATGGCTGTCGTTGACCAGGATCAGCGTATCGCGACGCGACGCGGCAAACGCGCGCACGCCATCAACCGGACACAGTTCGTCATCCCAGCCGTGCAGCAAAACACTCGGCACGGCGGCGGCGACAAACCCGGGCGCGTAACCCGGAATGCGCAGCGGCAATGCCATCAAAAATAATCCGGCGCACGGCAAATCCAGCGAGGCGAAACCGGAAATAAATGCGCCCATGCTCGATCCGGCCAACACCAATCGCTCGCCTTCGCGTGCGTGCTCGCGCAATCGGGCAATGCGCGCACCGATCTGCGCCGGATCATGCGCCGCATCGAGATCACGATAATCCGGGCGCGTGTGGCGCCAGCCGAGTTGTTCGGCGACTTCCGCCAGCGCCGCCACCTTGGTCGCGTTGGGGCCGCTCTCCATACCGTGCGAGAGAATCACGTGACCTTTCATTGCTGCAGCTCCGCGGTGCGATTTCAGATGAGGACGAATCAGGAATTTTTGGCAGCCGCGTCGACACAGGCCGCGCAACGTGTGCCGGCTTGCGTCAACAGCGGCGTGCCGCAATCGGCGCACAACATATAACGCCCGCCGCGCTGCGCGTGATCAACCGCAACACGTTCGTCGAAGACAAAACATTCGCCTTGCCAGCGGCTTTCTGCCGGCGGTGTTGCGGCGAGATAATTGAGGATACCGCCGTGCAATTGGAATACTCGATCGAAGCCTTGCTGCAGCAAATACGCCGAGGCTTTTTCGCAGCGGATGCCGCCAGTGCAGTACATCGCGATCGGTTGCTGTTCGCGACCGCGCAGATGTTGTTCGACGAAATCGCGGAAGTCGGAAAACTTGCGTGTGGCCGGATCGATCGCGCCTTCGAAACGACCGACCGCGACTTCGTAATCGTTGCGTGTATCGATCAGCACGATATCGTCGCGTGCGATCAGCGCATCCCAATCCTTCGGCGCGACCGGAATACCGGCGCGCTGTTCGGGATGCAGATCGGTCATGCCGAAACTCACGATCTCGCGCTTGATGCGGACTTTCCAGCGCTGGAACGGGATGTCGCCGGCGTCGGTCTGTTTCCAGTTCAACGCAGAAAAACGACCGTCGCCCTGCAGCTGTTCACGCAGCGCTGCCACACCAGCAGCGCTGCCGCTGATCGTCGCGTTGATGCCTTCGGCGGCGAGCAACACTGTGCCGCGCAACCCGTGCTGATCGCCCAGCGTCTGCAGGCGCGTACGCAACAAATCCAGCGCATCGAGCGCGGTGAATTGATAAAACGTCGCTACGTGGACATCGTCGCCGACAAATTGGGGTAATGCGGACATGCCTTAAGTTTATCATGCGTGCCGCGCTGGCAGGCTCGAACGCTGCGTGCGACACTTTGTGCATGCCCGTCATCCTCACCATCCATGACCAGCCGCTGCCGTACGAATCGCGCCTCGAAGAACGCGCGCCAGCGTCGATCGACCTGATCGTGATCCATTGCACCGAGCTGCCGGACATGGCCACCGCACGCGAGTTCGGCGAGCGCGTGCGTTACGCCAGCGGCACCGGTAACAGCGGGCATTATTACGTCGATGTCGACGGCAGCATTTATCGTTACATCGCCGATACGCGCATCGCAAATCATACGGTCGGTTACAACTCGCGATCGATCGGCATTGAGCTGGCGAATGTTGGACGTTATCCGTATTGGGGCGACAGTCGGCATCAGGCGTTTACTGTGCCGTACAGCGGACCGCAGATCGAATCGCTGCTCGCGTTGCTGCGCAAACTGCGCAACGATCACGCGGGGATTCGTTACATCGCCGGCCACGAAGATCTGGACCTGCGCCTCGAACCGGCGGTCGACGATGCGATGATTTTGCTGCCGCGCCGACAGGATCCGGGGCCGCTGTTTCCGTGGCCGCGCGTGATCGCGGATAGCCCGCTTGAACGCCTGCATGCGCCGCCGATAGCGGCAACGAAACCCTGATCGTCGCGCTGCAGTATGCGACGTTATACTAGGCCGCAGAATCCCAGTGGAAGCCCGCATGTCCAGCCCCATCGTCGGTGAATTGATCGATCTGCTCAGTCTGGAGCGTCTCGAAGAAAACCTGTTTCGCGGCCAGAGTCGCGATATCGGCACGCGTTACGTGTTCGGTGGCCAGGTGCTCGGCCAGGCCTTGTCAGCGGCGCAACAAACCGTCGGCAGCGATCGCCGCGTGCATTCGTTGCATGCGTATTTTCTGCGCGCGGGCGATATCGAAGCGCCGATCGTTTACGAAGTGGATCGTGCGCGCGACGGCAAGAGTTTTTCGGTGCGGCGTGTGGTCGCGATTCAGCACGGCCAGCCAATCTTCAATTTCTCGGCGTCGTTCCAGGTGGCCGAGGAAGGCGTCGAACATCAGATGACCATGCCGCAGGTGCCGATGCCGGAAGACCTGCCTGCGCCGGTGCAATTGTCGATGGAAGAACTCGAGCATATTCCGGTCAAACGACGGCGCTGGCTCAATCGCCGCGGTCCGTTCGAGTTTCGTTACGTATCGCCGCGCGACGACGTGCATCGGCCGAAATTGCCGCCGTACCAGCAGATCTGGTTTCGTCTGGTCGACCGCGCGCCGGATTCGGAAATCCTGCATCGTGCGATGCTGGCCTACGCGTCGGATTTTCATCTGATCGGCACGGCGATGTTTCCGCACGGTATGTCGTATCTGCAGAATAATGTGATGGTCGCCAGCCTCGATCATGCGCTGTGGTTTCATCGCCCGGTGCGCGTCGACGAATGGCTGCTGTACAGCTGTGACAGCCCGACCGCGCAAGGTTCGCGCGGCTTTTCGCGCGGCATGATCTATACGCGCGATGGCGCGCTGGTCGCGTCCACCGCGCAGGAAGGTCTGATCCGCCTGCTGCCGGAAACGGCTGAATAATATGCGCCAGGTATTCACTTCCCCACGCATCGAAAATGTCGACCGCGTGGTCGCGCTGCTCAATTCTGCCGGCATCGCCACGCATGTCGGCAATCGTAGCGTGTACCAAGGCAGCAACTTCAAGCGTTTCAGCTACAGCGCGCGTGTCGACTCGAGCGCGTGGCCGCAAGTCTGGGTAGTGCGCTCGGACGACCAGGTGCAGGCGCGCGCGATGTTGCGCGAAGCCGGGCTCGAACCCGCGACGCGGTTTTCCGCCGAACTTGCGCTGGAACGCAGCAATGTCGCGAAGAAACCGCTCGTGACGAAATTCAGTTATGCGCGTGTGTTGCTGCTGATCGGACTTGGGGTAGCGACGGTCGTCGCGGCGCTGCGTATGTCGGGTGCGGGTTAATCGAAGTGCGTGCGTGTTTTTGATCCGGTTGAAAATACGCGCGGCCCGACTTCGTGTCGTCGAAATTGTCGACACGATTAGTCTGACCGATTTCGACGCCGCCATCACTCCCCGGCCTGTGAAAAAGACAAGCGGATGCCCATCGCCACTTATGCAGGGCGTAGACTCGCTGCCATGAAATCGGAAAGCCTGCGCCTGTTTCAAACGCTGCCGCACGCGTGTGGTTATTTCGCCGATCGCATCGCGCAGAACCTCGTCATCGATCCCAGTGCGCCACAATTGCCGCAGGTGTATGACATCGCACTGACTCATGGTTACCGGCGTGCCGGCGCGCATGTCTACCAACCACATTGCCAGGGTTGCAACGCGTGTATCGCGGCGCGTGTGCCGGCCGCCGAGTTCGTGCCCGATCGCAGCCAGAAACGTTGCCAGCGACGCAATGCCGATCTCGTTTTCAACGTCGTGCCGCCGAGCTTCAGCAGCGAATATTTCGAGCTGTATTCGCGTTATCTCGACTCACGTCACCGCGACGGCGGCATGGACAATCCCGCGCGCGACGACTTCGATCGCTTCCTCTATACAAGCTGGAGCCCAACCAAATTCCTCGAACTGCGCGAAGGCAATCACCTGCTTGCCGTCGCCGTTACCGACATCGGCGCGCACGGCATTTCAGCCGTCTATACGTTCTACGAACCCGAGTGCGAAGCGCGCGGATTGGGTACATACGCAATCCTGCGCCAGATCGCACTCGCGCAGGAAATGGGTCTGAAATACGTCTATCTCGGCTACTGGATTTCCGGCCACGCGAAGATGGATTACAAGTCGCGATTCAGGCCGCTTGAGATTTTGCGTGAGGGGCGGTGGCAAAGGTTGGGCGTGTAGCATACCGTCAGAAGGCAGCTCGCCTTTCCCGCTTGCACTTCGGTCGAACTGATGCGTTAATCGCCAACGCGCGCGCGCCATGCGCGAGGATTTCGCCGATGATGAAACACCGCTACAACCAGAAACACATCCTGCTCGGCGCGATAGACGAGAGAGTACGGAAACTTGCGCAAGATGACGCGCCTACACTCACCTTGAACCTTGGCAAATACGGCGGGATCCCGAAGTGCAGATTGCAACGCTGCTTCCAACGCGCGGGCAAACTCAAGACCAAGACCGGGAGATCGCAATTCGTACCAAGCCCGTGCTTCCAGCGCTTCAGCTCTTGCTTCGGGCCGAAAAACAATACGCATCAATGATCGCGTTTGAAAAGCTCGGACCGAACCTGCTCCCAAGGCACGGCAGTGGATGGATCGGCATCGTGTGCTTTCACGCGCCGCTGAATTTCCTCGCGCTGCACTGGCGTAAGCAGGATGGCAGCAGGACTATCCACCGCGATGCTGTCCCAAAGATCCTCGACCAGCTGAATACGCTCTGCGACGGAAAGCTTGCGGAATTCTTCAATGCTCTGGCTCATGCGCAAAAGTATAGCGTCAACGCTTGTATGTGGCTAACAGCCGGCTCGACGCTTCGCATAACCTGTCCCGAAAGGGGACTTCCGTTGGTCGTCCCACAACGGGACTCCCTGCGGTCGTAGGTCGGATGAGCGGCGCAGCAGCGTTATCCGGCAATGGCATGAAACTCACAAGCTCCGTGACCTTGCCCCCGAATTCCGTACCCCATAACCGAGGTCATGAGCCGGCTTGTTGGGTCTGATCGATCAGCCAGTGTTGCTCGAACTGCATCGGGCTG
>JAYVLO010000224.1:0-5266 GCA_043759455.1 Pseudolysobacter sp. | reverse complement strand
AGTCCGATACAGTTCGAGAAACACTGGCATGCCGATCCGCTCAGGCAAGCCCGCACATGACCACGGCTATGGGGTACGAAATTCAGGGGCAAGGTCACTTGGATCAAGTGAACCTGTAGCGATGAGTTGCCGCCGCAAGGTGGCCCAAGAAAACAGGGGTTGCGTTAGCGCCCCCCCCATCGCGTTTTTTCTCTAGACGTAGTGGCCGCCTGCGTGGCAACAGGTAGCAATCCCCGGCGCTTGTGCGTACTGGCTCGACAACGGCATCGACCGAGAGCCGGCATTCGACGGAAATCACGGGCTGAATTTTAACCGCTCCACGCAGTTCAATTACCCGCCGCTTGCGGCGGGTAAGTTTATTTATGTCCTTGCCCCGGAATTGCTCAAGGCCGGACATTAGGTGCTCGGCCGCTCTTGCTTCGATGAGGGCGCGAAATTGCTGATCGCAGCTGGCGCCGAGGTACACGAGGCGATCAGGATGACCTCGACAGCCTGCGCAGCGGCGCGGTCCAGTCCTATGGCGTGATCCACGCTGCCTTCAAGCACGACTTTTCTACGTTCGCGCAGAATTGCGAGGATGATCGGCGCGCCATTGAGGCGATCGGCAGTATGCTGGAAGGCTCGGGCCGGCCGCTGGTCGTCACCGAGGGGATATCGCCCACACCGGGGCGCGCGTCGACGCAAGACGACGTGCCGGCACATATCGGAATGCTGCGCGGGTATCGCGCGTTGGCCTGGGCGGTACGCGGCGTGCGGGCGACGGTCGTGCGCCTGCCGCAGGTGCATAACTGCGACAAGGCGGGACTCGTCACATATTCGATCGCCGTCGCACCCGAGAACGGTATCTCGGCGCCGGCCTCAACCGCTGGTCCGCGCTGCATCGCGTCAATGTAGCGCCCGTCTTCCGGCTAGCGCTGGAGAAAGGCGCGGCCGGACCGCGCTTTCACGCGGTCATCGAGGAAGGCGCCGCGCTACGCGAGATTGCCGAGTCCATCGGCCGTGGGCTGAAGATTCTCGTGGTCTCTCTCTCCCGAAGATGCCGCCATCGTCTTCGGCTGGCTCGGCATGTTCTCCGGCACGGACAATACCGCCTCCAGCGCGCAGACGCAGCAATGATTGGGATGGCAGCCGACGCAGCAGCCTGGGCTCATCGACGATCTCGACCCCGCGAATGTTTTCGCCGGCTAAGTGGATGTCTGGCTGAGCCATCGAACGATATTAGCAGCTGAAAACCGGCGTGCGTGCTCGGACGCCAACTGCCGCGTGGGGCATCCGCATAGGTATCTTCATGTATCTCTCTGGCGATATCCAAACAAGGGACGCGCGCGGCTGGGCTGTTGATGAGAATCGAGCCTGCTGGTCAGAACCAGTTGTTTTGCATATCCAGCGTCGTCGTATCGAGTGTCGCGAGCAGCGCGAGTTGCGCATCGACCTTGGGTAATTCCCAACGCTGGAAATAACGCGCCGCTTGCAGTTTGCCCAAGTAAAACGCGGCATCGTCCGCTGTGGCCGACGCGATTGCATGCGCCGCGATCGTCGCCTGTTCGAGCCAGATCCACGCCATCACGATGTGGCCAAACGCTTCGAGATATACCGTCGCATTCGCCAGCGTGCGGGCGGTATCGCCGCTGCTGTGCAGTTGTTTGGTGACATCGAAAAGCGTGTGCAAACGTATGCTGAGGTCATGCGCAAATGCATTGACCTCGGCATTCGCGATCATCAAAGCGTTGCGAATGCTGTGCTGGATGATGCCGCCGAGCGCATGCAGCGCGGCGCCATCCTGCATCACCACCTTGCGTCCGAGCAGGTCGAGCGCCTGGATGCCGTGCGTGCCTTCGTGGATCGGATTGAGGCGATTGTCGCGATAGAACTGCTCGACGTTGTAGTCGCGCGTGTAGCCGTAACCGCCGTGCACCTGGATCGCCAGATCGTTCGCCGCGAGACACCATTGCGACGGCCAGCTCTTGGCGATCGGCGTGAGGATATCGAGCAATATCGTGGCGTGTTTGCGCGCGGTCGTATCGGTGGCGGTTTTTTCCTCGTCGAGCAATCGCGCGCAATATAAATTCAACGCGAGTGCGCCTTCGACGTAGGATTTCTGCGCGAGCAACATGCGCCGCACGTCGGTGTGTTCGATGATATTAATCTGCGCGCTGGCCGGATCTTTCGCCGTGGCGGCGCGGCCCTGCGGGCGCCCACGCGCGTATTCGAGCGCGTGCAGATAACCGGTGTAGCCGAGCATCGTCGCGCCCAGGCCGACGCCGATGCGCGCGCCGTTCATCATGTGGAACATGTAGGCGAGGCCCTGATGTGCGTTGCCGATGCGATAACCGATCGCGCCGCCTTTGCCTTCGGGCGTGAAGCTGCCTTCGCCGAAATTCAGTAGGCAATTGGTGGTGCCGCGATAACCCATCTTGTGATTGAGCCCGGCCAGTGCGATGTCGTTGCGCTCGCCGACTGTGCCATCGCTTGCGACAAGTTTTTTCGGCACGATGAACAGCGAGATGCCCTTGACGCCCGGAATGGGCTTGCCATCCTCGCCGGGAATTTTCGCCAACACCAGATGCACGATGTTCTCGGCGTGCTCGTGCTCGCCGGCGGAGATCCACATCTTGTTGCCGAACAGCCGATAACGCGGGCCGAAGACGGAATCGCCATCGGGCTCGGCGCGCGTGCGGATGTCGGCCAGCGACGATCCCGCTTGCGGTTCCGACAAACACATTGTGCCGAAAAACCGGCCTTCGAACGCGGGTTTGGCGAACGCCTCGATCTGCTGCGGCGAGCCGTGCGTAAGCACCGCGCTGGCGTTACCGATCGTCAGCAAAACGTAAGCGCTGGTCGCCACGTTGGCGCTGAAAAAATACGCGTGGCAGGCCTGCTCCAGCACATGCGGCAACTGCATGCCGCCGAGTTCCGCATCCTGCGATGCGGCCATGAATCCCGCAGCACTAAACGCATCCAGCGCGACCTTCTGTTCGGGAATCAGATGCACGCGCTCGCCATCGAACCACGGTTCCTGCTGGTCGGCTTTTTTATTGTGCGGCGCGAATTGTTCCTGAGCGATTTTCTCCGCCGCATCCAGCGCCGCATCGAAGGTTTCGCGCGCATGATCGGCAAAGCGCGGACGCTCGGTCAGCGTTTCGACATGCAGCCATTGGTACAGCAGGAAATCGAGATCGCGACGCGATAGCAGCAGAGACATTCAGTCAATTCCTCTGGAAAGAAAAATTACCGGTGATCGGATTTTGGTTAAGACGCGAATTTGATTGTGCCCAAATCGAACGTCTCTAGCCTTGCAAGGCCATCCCATTCGGTGATTTTTGGCGGTCTTTTTCTTGGATCATCAAGCTGGACTTCAGCAATCGTCCACTGGCCTCTACCGAACTGGCAGCAAGTACATGCAGTAACAAAGTTGGAGGTTTCGTTACTTCCGCCGCGGCTGTGCGGAACTACGTGATCAAGCGAAGACGCCATTGCATACAACGCAGGATGCCGCTGGAACTCGCCGGAAACCCAATGTGTTTCGTTGGGGAAAAGCTTTACGAGCATGTTCCTGGATTTTCTGGAAATCACCTTGATCCCGCAAAAGCGGCAGCGCCAACCATCTCTTGCGAATATGGAGCGCTCAATAACCTGCGAAGGCATGCGAGACGAGTTTCTCTCGGCTTTGGAAAGACATAGTGGAAGGTGCATTTGGCGATGCACCTCCATGCTGATCTTGCCTACGATTTTCATCGTGTATTCGAGGATCAGAGGATTGTCGGCGCGAGCAATCAATTCCGCTGCCAGGGCCCGGTCTCCTGCCAGCAAGGCATCTACAGCTGCATCCAACAATTTCGCTGCGAGCTCGAACTCCGCAATCGGTTCGATGAAGCACTGTCTCACTCGCAATTACTCATCCGCAATCTGCAGCACCAGCTTGCCGTTATTCGCGCCGCTGAACAGCATCAGCAACGAGTCGTTGAAGTTCTCGATGCCCTTGACCACATCCTCGCGTGACTTCAGTTTGCCTTCGAGCAACAACGGCAACATCGCCGCACGGCCTTCGGAATAACGCGCTGCATAATCGAACACGACCATGCCCTGCATGCGCGCGCGATTCACCAGCAGCGACAGATAATTGACAGGGCCCTTCACCGCGCTGGTGGCGTTGTATTGCGAGATCGCACCGCAGATCACGATGCGTGCATTCAGACGGATGCGCGCAAGTGCGGCATCGAGCGTGTCGCCGCCGACGTTGTCGAAATACACATCGATGCCTTGCGGGCAGGTGCGTTTCAAACCGACGTGCAGTTCTTCGGCCTTGTAGTCGATCATATCGTCGAAGCCGAGTTCGTCTTTTACGTACGCGCATTTTTCCGGGCCACCGGCAATGCCGACCACACGGCAGCCGTGCAGCTTCGCGAGCTGGCCGACCGTCGCGCCGACCGCGCCCGATGCGCCCGATACCACGACCACTTCGCCGGCCTTCGGCTGGCCAACATCGAACAAGCCGAAATACGCGGTCATGCCCGGCATGCCAAGCACGTTCAGATGCACGGTCGGCGCGAGTTTGCTGACGTCGAGCTTCTCCAGATGCTTGGCGTTGAGCACGGCGTACTCCTGCACGCCGAAGCCGCCGCCGACCCAATCGCCGACCGTGAATTTTTCATCGTTCGATTCAACCACACGACCGATGCCGCCCGCGCGCATCACTTCGCCGATGCCGACCGGCGCGATGTAGGAACGCGCATCGTTCATCCAGCCGCGCATCGCCGGATCTAGCGACAGATACACCACGCGCACCAGCACCTGGCCGGGCCCGGGCGAACCCACCGCAACACTTTGTGTCTGCCAGTCGCTGGCTTTTGGCAGGCCACTCGGGCGCGCAGCCAACAGCACTTGTCGATTCGTGATCGTACCCATCGGATTTTTTCCTGTGTCGAATGAATGGCGAAATTCCGCGCTGAATTGGCGGGCTGAAAAACGGTTAGTCGTGTGGCTGTGACAGCTGCGCGACATGCAACAGCGACGGTATCCACGATGAAGCGCCAGGCGCAAGGCGACAACATCGCAATGCTACACTTTGGCGATCAAACCTGCAGGGCAATCGGTGCATGTCGGCGAAAGCGGATTCAGTCAAAACCGTGTTCTACGCGCTCGGCGCGAATTTCCTGATCTTCGTCAGCAAGCTCGTGGCCGCACTCATCACGGGTTCGGGTTCGATGCTGGCCGAGGCCGTGCATTCGCTCGCGGATTGCGGCAATCAGATCATGTTGCTGTTTGG
>JAYVLO010000223.1:0-14230 GCA_043759455.1 Pseudolysobacter sp. | reverse complement strand
TTCGAGCTTCGACCTGCATCCCGCCATGCTCGCTGGACTGGAATCCGCCGGCTTCTCGCGCTGCACCCCGATCCAGGCAATGACGCTGCCGATTTCGCTGTCCGGCCGAGACGTCGCCGGCCAGGCCCAGACCGGCACCGGCAAGACCCTCGCCTTCCTGATCACCCTGGTCCAGCGCCTGATGACTCGCCCGGCGCTCGCCAACCGCGGCCCGGCCGACCCGCGCGCCATGATCCTGGCGCCGACGCGCGAGCTCGCCATCCAGATCCACAAGGACGCGGAAAAATTCTGCGCCGGCCTCGGCCTGAAGTTCGCGCTGATCTACGGCGGCGTCGACTACGACAAGCAGCGCGAGCAATTGCGTTCCGGGGTCGACATCATCATCGCCACACCGGGCCGGCTGATCGACTATTTCAAGCAGCATGTGTTTTCGTTCCGCGCGGTCGAAGTGATGGTGATCGACGAGGCCGATCGCATGTTCGATCTGGGTTTCATCAAGGATGTGCGTTACCTGATGCGTCGCCTGCCTGAGCGCGAGCGCCGCCAGGGCTTGCTGTTCTCGGCCACGTTGAGTTATCGCGTGCTTGAACTCGCCTACGAGCACATGAACAACCCGGAAAAGCTCACCGCTGAAACCGACAACATCACCGCCGATCGTGTGCGCCAGATTGTCTATTTTCCGGCCACCGAAGAAAAACTCACCCTGCTGGTCAGCCTGGTTTCGCGCATGGACGCGACGCGCAGCATGGTGTTCGTCAACACCAAGATAACTGCCGAGAAAGTGTCACGTCGGCTCGAACGTCAGGGTTTTCGGGTCGGTGTGCTTTCGGGCGATGTGCCGCAGAAAAAACGCCAGACCCTGCTCGCGCGTTTCCAGCGTGGCGATATCGAATTGCTGATCGCCACCGACGTTGCCGCGCGCGGTTTGCATGTGCCCGACGTCAGCCACGTGTTCAATTACGATCTGCCGCAGGACGCCGAAGATTACGTGCATCGCATCGGTCGCACCGCGCGCCTCGGTGCCGAAGGCGATGCGGTGAGTTTTGCGTGCGATCTGTACGCGATGTCGCTGCCGGATATCGAAACCTATATCGGCCAGAAAATTCCGGTCGGCGCGATCGATCCGGCGCTGCTGGTATTGCCACCACCACGGCATCGGCCGGATGCCATTCCGTCCGAGAACGCCGATGAAAACGCCGCCGAGGCTGCCGCGGATGCCGAGATTGCGAGCGGTATCGGTGTGGTCAGCAAAAAACCGACCGGGCCATCGAAAGGTCGTCGTCCGGGCGGCGGTGGCGGCAGGCCGGGGGGGCGCAGCGGCCCGCGTCCGGGTAGTTCTTCCGGCGGCGGCAGATAAAAAATTTCCACAGCGCGCGCTAGACCCCCGGCAAATGCTACATTTGCGCTGTTCTCCCCCGGATCGCGCCGCATGCTGAATCACCTGAGCTTCGCCGAGTTCGATCGTCTCATACGCGTGGCGTCGTCGGCCTTGTGCGCGCTGCTGGCTTTGGCATGTCTGTGGCTGATGGCGCAGATCGTATGGACGCTGTTATCGCGCCATGACGAGTCGGCTGCGGTCGTGACCGCGCCAGCACCGATGGCCGCCAACAATGCCGCGGCAGTATCGGTCGCGAAGTGGCATCTGTTCGGTAATCCGCAGTCACTTGCCAGCCAGCTCGTGCGCAACGCGCCGGCGACCACACTCAAGCTCAACCTGCACGGCACGCTCGCGCTCGACGATCCGAAAACCGGCATGGCGATGATCGCCGACGAGCAAGGTATCGAAGAATCGTATCGCATCGGCGACGAGTTGCCGGGCGGCGCAAAACTGCAAGAGGTGTATACCGATCACGTTATCCTTACGCACGAAGGCGCGCTGGAAACGCTGGCGTTGCCGCATCCGGAACAGCACGCCTCGCCCCCGATCGCGCCCGGCGTTCCGGCACTGTCGGGCGCCAATCCACTCGCTGCAAAAGGCGGCAACGGCATCACGCCGTCAGTCGCGCCGATCTATCAGGCGCCGATTATGGCTGGCGGTGCGGTCGACTGGAACAAAGCCCGCACGCAGGTCATCCAGAACCCGGCCGATCTCGCCGGTCGCGTCAAGATGGTGCAGGAAAACGGCAAGATCGTCGGTGTGCAATTGACCAATGCCAGCGATACGGCGATGTTCGCATCGGCCGGTTTGCAGGCTGGCGATATCATTACCGCGGTCAATGGAACCGCCGTCAGCGATGTCGGTGGCATCCAGCAATTGTTCGCGAATACGAAAAGTGGTACGCAACTGCAGGTGAGTGTGCAGCGTGCCGGCAAGCCCGCCACCCTCACTGTCAATCTGAAATAGTCTCTTTATTAACTTTTATCCTTTATCCACTTTTATATAAAGCGAACTTGCGACAATGCGTATTCCTACCGTTGCCTTGCTGATCCTGTTCTTCGGCGCTTTTGCCGCATTGCCCGCCGTGGCGGCACAGAGCGGCACGGCGGGCAATGCCGCGACAAACCCACCCGGCACGCATACGCTGAATCTCAAGGATGCGGATATTCAGGCGCTGATCGCCACGGTCAGCGAAATCACCGGCAAGAATTTCATCCTCGGCCCGAATGTGCAGGGCAAAGTCACCGTGGTCTCGGCACGGCCGATGAAACCCGATGAAATCTACGATGTGTTTTTGTCGGTGTTGCGGGTGCACGGATTTGCCGCGATTCCATCCGGCAGCATGATCAAGATCGTGCCCGAGGCAATGGCGCAACAAGATGGTTCCGCTGCGCTCGATGGCAGTGCCGCGCATGCGCCGGATGAGTTGGTAACGCAAGTCGTCACGGTCAAGCATTTATCCGCCGCAGAACTTGTGCCGATCCTGCGTCCGCTGATGCCGCAAGGCGGACAGCTCATCGCACACGGCAGCAGCAACTCGCTGGTGATCTCGGATCGCGCTGGCAACGTGCAGCGCCTGATTGGCATCATCCAGCGCATCGATACGGTGTCCGATACCGATGTCGAAGTCATTCCGCTCGCGCATGCCAGCGCGGCCGAACTCGCGCGCACCATCACTCAGCTCGCCGACAATAAAACCAACGATGCCAGCGGCGAACAAGCGAAAATATTTGCCGATGAACGCACCAATTCGATCATGCTCACGGGCGGCAAAAATGCACGCCTGCGTTTACGTGCCTTGATCGCGCATCTCGATACGCCGTTGAACAACGGCGGCGACACACAGGTGGTGTATCTGCATTACGCCAACGCCAAGGATCTGGTGCCGATCCTGCAAGGCGTGGCCTCGACCGTCGGTGGCGATGGATCTTCCAAACCGATTGCTGCGGCAGGTGCCGCGCCGGGCGCGGCAGCATCGTCGGGCGGCGGTCCGAACAACGTCACGATCCAGGCACATGAGCCGACCAATGCGCTAGTCATCAGCGCACCGCCAGCGGTATTCCGTGCGTTGCAGGCGGTGATCCGCCAGCTCGATATTCGTCGTCCGCAAGTATTGATCGAGGCGGTGATCGCCGAAGTCAGCGATCAGGCCTCGACCCAGATCGGCGTGCAATGGCAGTTTGCACCGGGAGCCAACAAGGATGGCAATCTGGCCTCGGGAATCATCGGCGGCACCAACTTGCCGGGTACGACCGCCGCCAACAGTATTCTCGCCGCGACTGCCGGCGGATTGCCCGGCCTCTCGAAGTTGGGCCAAGGACTGAATCTCGGCTATATCGGTGGCGCCGTTACATTGCCCGGCAGTACCACCCCGATCATTCAACTCGGCGCACTGATCCAGGCGCTCAAGGGCGATGCCAAATCGAACGTGCTGTCGACACCATCGATCCTCACGCTGGACAACCAGGAAGCGGTGATCAAGGTCGCGCAGGAAGTGCCGTTCATCACCGGCAACTACACCACCAACACCGCCAGCTCGGGCGGTGCCACGGCCGGCCAAATCGGCAATCCGTTCCAGACCATCCAGCGCAAGGACGTCGGTTTGACCCTGACCGTCACGCCGCATATCAACGAAGGCGATTCGGTGCGACTGGACATCCATCAGGAAGTCTCGAATATCGCGCCGCCGGTGCAGGGTGCGGTGGATATCGTGACCAACAAACGCGAGATTCAGACCAGCGTCTTGATCCTCGATAATTCGCTCCTGGTGCTTGGCGGCTTGCTCGATAACCAGGCCTCGGACAGCGTGCAAGGTGTGCCCGGCCTGGCCGACATTCCGGTGCTTGGCAACCTGTTCCGCACACGCAGCAACTCGCGCACGAAAAGTAGTCTGATGGTATTTTTGCATCCGAAAATCCTGCGCGATGCCGCCACCGAAGCCGCGGTGTCCAGCGAGAAATACAACTACATTCGCACCGAACAATTGCAGATGCAGAACAACCCTGCCGCGCTCACGCCGCGCAACCAGCAACCGCTGATTCCCGACAGCTACGATCTGCTGATGCAGCCGATTTCGAACGACAAGGCCGAGCCGGTGAAAAAGGCCAAAGGCAGCCAGTGAGCACGGCGCATCCAGCGCGACCGAGTTTCGGATTCGCGCGCCGCAACGGCGCCACGCTGACCGGCTGGCGCGAAGGTCACGCCGATGTCGCCGTGCGCACGGGCGTAAAACCCGAGGTGCTGGCCGAGCTGCGGCGTTATCTCAATACACCGCTGAAACTGCAGATGCACACCGCGCCGGAGTTCGAAAAACTGCTGCGCTCGCTGTACGAACAGGGCGACGATGCGCGCGCGATGGTTGCGGATTTCGACGACAACCTCGACCTCAAGGCGCTCGCCGACGAATTGCCCGAACCGCAGGATCTGCTCGAGTCCGAGGACGACGCGCCGATCATTCGCCTGATCAACGCGCTGCTGACTGAGGCGGTCAAGGAGGGCGCGTCGGATATCCATATCGAGCCGTTCGAGAATCGGCTCGTCGTGCGTTTCCGCATCGACGGCGTGCTTCGCGAAGTGCTCGCGCCGCAGAAAGGCGTGGCGCAGCCGGTGGTCAGCCGCATCAAGGTCATGGCCAAGCTCGACATCGCCGAAAAACGCCTGCCGCAAGATGGCCGCATCTCACTGAAAATCGCCGGGCGCCCGGTCGATGTGCGCGTCTCCACCATTCCCGCCGGGCATGGCGAAAGAGTCGTACTGCGACTGCTCGACAAGCAGGCCGGCAAGCTCGATCTCGCGCAGCTCGGCATGGCCCCGGATACGCTCGGTCTGCTCGCCGAAATGATCGAACGTCCGCACGGCATCCTGCTCGTCACCGGCCCGACCGGTTCGGGCAAAAGTACGACGTTGTATTCGTCCCTGCTGCGCTTGAACGATCAAAGCCGCAACATCATGACGGTTGAAGATCCGATCGAGTATTACATCGACGGCGTCGGCCAGACCCAAGTCAATACGCGCGTCGACATGAGTTTTGCGCGCGGCCTGCGCGCGATTCTGCGCCAGGATCCCGATGTGGTGATGGTCGGCGAAATCCGCGATCTCGATACCGCGCAGATCGCGGTACAGGCGTCGCTGACCGGACATCTGGTGTTGTCCACATTGCATACCAACTCCGCGGTTGGTGCGGTGGCGCGTTTGCGCGACATGGGCGTCGAGCCGTTTCTGCTGTCATCGAGCCTGGTCGGCGTCCTCGCGCAGCGGCTCGTGCGCGTGCTTGATCCGGTCACGCGCGAAGCCTATTCGCCGAGCGCCGCCGACCTCGCTGCATTCGGCAAGGCCGGCCATGCGCCGGTCGAGTTTTATCGGCCTGCCGCCGGCTTGGCCGGTCGCCACGCCGGTTATCGCGGGCGTACCGGCATCTATGAAATGGTCGCAGTCGATGATGCCTTGCGGCGTCTGATCCATGAAGGTGCGTCCGAAGCCGATCTGGAAAAACACGCGCGTTTGCGCACGCCGAATATCCTCGAAGACGGCTGGAAAAAACTGCTGGCCGGCGTGACTTCGGCCGAAGAAGTGCTGCGCGTGACGCGCGAAGAATAGTCGCCTATCACGATCCGTATCTGCGCCAAAAAAGCCAGCGCGCCAATCAAAAGTGCGTGTTGAAAATCCATAATAAACAACAAAGCGGGCGAGGCTACATGCAAAGCGAAACCACGACATTCAAGCGCTCACTCGGCCTGCTCGACGGCACCATGCTGGTGGCGGGTTCGATGATCGGCTCGGGCATCTTCATCGTCAGCGCGGATATCGCGCGCAATGTCGGCTCGGCCGGAAACCTGTTGCTGGTGTGGTTGATCAGCGGGCTGATGACGATCATCGGTGCGGTCAGCTATGGCGAACTCTCGGCGATGTTTCCGCAGGCCGGCGGTCAGTACGTCTATCTGCGCGAATCGTATAATCGGCTGATCGCATTCCTCTACGGCTGGTCGTTTTTCGCGGTGATCCAGACCGGCACGATCGCTGCTGTCGGCGTCGCGTTCGCCAAATTCACCGCGTATATTTTCCCCGTGCTCGGCGATCAGAACATCCTGTTCACGTCACGAAGTTTTGAAGTTAGCGCTGCGCAACTCGTCTCGATCGTGCTGATCGTGATGCTGACGTATCTCAACAGTCGCGGCGTCAAGGGCGGCAAGATCGTACAGACCACCTTCACCGTGGCGAAACTGCTGTCGCTCGCCGCGCTGGTGATTTTCGGTTTGCTGCTCGGCGCGAAAGCCGGCGTGTGGGATGCGAACTGGGAGCACGCGTGGGTGGGCGGCACGCTCGACAAGACGGGCGCGACATTGCTTTCCTCGACTACCGGCGTGGCGTTGCTGTCTGCGCTGGCTGTATCGATGGTCGGTGCGTTGTTCTCCTCCGATGCATGGAACAGCGTCACCTTCGTCGCTGGCGAAATCGAAAACCCGAAACGCAATGTCGGCCTGAGTCTTTTTCTCGGCACCGCCATCGTCAGCGCACTGTACGTTTTGACCAACCTGATGTTCCTCGCGGTGCTGCCGATGTCGGCGATCGCCTCGGCGGAATCGGACCGTGTCGCAGTGGCTGCGTCGCACGTGATTTTCGGCGGTACCGGCACGCTGGTGATCGCAGTGATGGTGATGGTCTCCACGTTCGGCTGCGTCAATGGCCTGGTGCTGAGTGGCGCGCGCGTGTATTACACGATGGCGCAGGACGGTGTGTTCTTTCGCAAGGCCGGCACGCTGAATGCCAATCGGGTACCGGGTTATGGCCTGTGGATCCAGTGCCTGTGGGCGTCGGCGTTGTGCCTCACCGGCAAATACAGCGACTTGCTCGACTACGTCGTTTTTGTCGTGCTGATTTTCTACATTTTGACGATCGGCGGCATCTTCATCTTGCGTGCGAAAGAGCCGAATGTGGATCGTCCGTACAAGGCATTCGGTTATCCGATTCTGCCCGCGTTGTACATCGTGCTCGCAGTTGCAATCTGCGTCGCGCTGCTGATCTACAAGCCGGTCTTCACCTCGTGGGGTTTGTTTATCGTGCTGCTCGGCATTCCGATTTTCTACGGCATGCGCGCGATCAATTCGCGGGCCTGACGTCGTCGCGATAAAACCGCATGGGTACATATTCCTACCAGGCGCTGGATACGAAGGGCCGCAGTCAGCGCGGCATTCAGCAGGGCGATAACGCGCGCAGCGTGCGCCAGGCACTTCGCGAGCGCGGACTCAATCCACTCGATGTGGTGCTGGTGGAAAACAAATCCGGCCAGCACACCATGCTCGGCCGACGCGGCCTCAACGGCGCTCAGCTCGCGTTGCTGACGCGACAATTGTCGACCCTGCTCGGCGCGGGCTTGCCGATCGACGAAGCACTGGCTGCGTTGTCCGAGCAAAGCGATGGCGAACGTTCGCGCGGCTTGCTGGTGTCGCTGCGCGCACGCGTGATGGAAGGTTCGAGCCTTGCCGCGGCACTCGCGGAATCGCCGGAAAGTTTTCCGGAAATCTATCGCGCCTCGATCGCCGCCGGCGAACAATCCGGCCGGCTCGATCAGGTGCTCGAACGGCTCGCTGATTACAGCGAGGCGCGTGATCTGCTGACGCAAAAAATATGGGCCGCGCTGGCTTATCCG
Source organism: Pseudolysobacter sp. (assembly GCA_043759455.1). Taxonomy (GTDB): domain Bacteria; phylum Pseudomonadota; class Gammaproteobacteria; order Xanthomonadales; family Rhodanobacteraceae; genus Pseudolysobacter. The sequence continues at coordinate 6,206 of JAYVLO010000223.1, read as the reverse complement.
TTATTACTGACCTTGGTTGCCGTGGCCGTGGTCAGCGGGTTGCTGGTGTATGTCGTGCCACAGATCATTGGCGTGTTTGCGAATCTGCATCAGACCTTGCCGTGGCCGACGCGCGCGCTGATCGCGCTCAGCGATGTGGTCAAGGATTTCGGCTGGCTGATCTTGATCGCGGTGATCGCCGCGGCGGTCAGCGGACGGCTGGCGCTGCGCCAGAAAAAAGCGCGCTACGCGTGGGATCGCATGCTGTTGCGATTGCCGCTGGTCGGCAGCCTCACGCGCGCCGCCAACACCGCGCGCTGTGCGACCACGCTGAGCCTGCTCACGGCGAGCGCGGTGCCATTGCTTGATGCATTGAATATCGCCGCCCAAGTAGTGCCGAACCTGCCGATGCGCGAGGCATTGAAACGTGCGGCGATTCGCGTGCGCGAGGGCGGATCGTTTTCCAAGGCGCTCGGCGACAGCGGCTATTTTCCGCCGGTGGCATTGCGCCTGATCGCGAGCGGCGAACGCTCCGGCGAACTCGAACGCATGCTCGAGGAAGCCGCCAAACATCAGAATCGCGAGCTCGATCGTTGGTTGTCGACGTTGACTGCGGTGCTCGGGCCGCTGGTGATTCTCGCCGTCGGCGGGCTGGTGTTATTCATCGTGCTCGCGATATTGTTGCCGATCTTCAACTTGAATCAACTGGTGAAATGATTCGCTTCGATCAAGTCACCAAACGCTACGACTCCGGCTTTGAGGCGCTGCACGATCTGAGCTTCGAGATCGAGGCGGGCGAGATGGTGTTTGTCACCGGGCATTCCGGTGCCGGAAAAAGCACGCTGCTGAAGCTGCTCGCGTTGATCGAGCGACCGACGCGCGGCAGCGTTGCGCTGGCCGGACAAAATCTCAATCAAACGCGTCGTCGTGGCATTCCGCGCGTGCGTCGCGGCATCGGCATGGTGTTCCAGGATCATCGCCTGCTGATGGATCGCAGCGTGTTCGAGAACGTCGCCATGCCGCTGTTGATCGCCGGTTTGCCGCGCGAGGAAACCGCCAAGCGCGTGCGTGCGGCGCTGGATAAAGTCGGCTTGCTCGAACGCGAAAAAGCTGCGCCGATTATTTTGTCCGGTGGTGAGCAACAACGCGTCGGCATCGCGCGTGCGATCGTGGCCAAACCGCCGCTGTTGATCGCCGACGAGCCGACCGGCAATCTCGATCCGAAACTGTCCACCGAGATCATGGAATTGTTCGCCGAGTTTCAACAGGTCGGCACGACCGTGCTTGTGGCGACGCACGATCTGCATTTGATCCGACGCATGGGCAAGCGTGTGCTGGTGCTCGATCACGGCCGATTGATCGACGATTTTCGCCCGCCCGTGGTTGGCGCATGAACACGCGCAAGGCGACTGCGCCACGCGTAAAACCGGCGCCGGCTGCACGGGGTGCCAGTCGCAGTACGACCCGGTCGCGACTCAACATCCGCGCCTGGCGCGAACATCATGCCCACAGTTTTTTCTCCAGCCTCGCGCGTATTGCCGCGCGCCCGGGGGCAACGGCGCTCACGGTGCTGGTGATGGGGCTGGCACTGGCTTTGCCGCTGCTGCTTTTTCTGCTGCTGCAGAATGTGCAGGGACTCAGCGCGGGCTGGCAGGAAGCGCGCGAAATCACGGTATTTCTGAAACCCGAAATCGAAGCGCCGACGGCGAAGCTGTTTGCGGAAAATTTGCGTGCGCGCAGCGATGTCGCGATCGTCAAGATTCGCACGCCGGATGAAGGCCTGGCCGAATTCCGCAGTCAGTCCGGTTTTTCCGATGCGCTGAAAGTGCTGCAGGCCAATCCGTTGCCGACCGTGCTCGTGGTGACCGCGCGCGACAATCCCCGCGACAAGACTAATACCACGCCCGAACTGGTCGGCCAGCTCAAATCCGATCCGAAGGTGGATCTGGTGCAATATGATGCGGCGTGGCGACAGCGGCTTGGTGCGATCCTCACCCTCGGCGAACGCGTGGTGCAAGTGCTGGCGGCATTGCTCGCGCTCGGTACCTTGCTCGTCGTCGGCAATACCGTGCGCCTCGACATTCAAAGTCGCGCCGCCGAAATCGGCACGTTGCAACTATTGGGCGCGAGCAAGGGTTTTGTGCGCCGGCCATTTCTGTATATTGGACTCTGGTACGGATTGCTGAGTGGCTTTGTCGCGCTGCTGCTGGTGCTGGCGGTGCAACTGGCATTGGGCGATGCGCTCGCGCATTTGCTCAGCAGTTACGACAATCGTTTCGCGTTTAGCGCACTCGGCTGGATTCCGGCGTTGCTGGTGTTGGTCGTAAGCGCGGCGCTTGGTTGGTTTGGCGCCTGGCTCGTGGCCAGTCGTCATCTCGCTGTGGGTCAACCCGCTTAGGCAAACATGTCGACAGCTACGCTCAATTCCAGCTACCTCACTGCGACCGCGCCACGGGTCATGGTGGTGGATGGCTCCAAGGTGGTGCGTACCTTGATCCAGCAGATGCTGGTGGCGCAGATGCCAGGCGTAGTCGTGGTTACGTGCGGCAGCGGTGCCGAGGCACAGCAGCAGATCGCGCAAGGTGCGGTCGACCTGGTGACCATGTCATTGCGCCTACCGGACATGGATGGTCTGGTTCTCGCGCATTATCTGCGGCACGAAGCCGGTCTCGCCTACATTCCGATTGTGATCGTTTCCGGCGATGTGCAGGGGCGGCTGGAGCGGCGCGAGTTTTCCGACGACGTCACCGATTATTTCGATAAGTCTCTTGGTTTTCAGGCGCTGACCGAATTCATTCGCGGTTATGTGCAGCCGAAAACCAAGGTTTCCGGCGACGTGCTGTACGTCGAGGATAGCCGCGTCGTGGCGCTCGCGGTCAGACGCATGCTGGAGAAACACGGCTTGCGCGTGCACCACGTCACGAGCGCCGAGAGTGCGGTCGATTGGCTCGAAACCGCGCGCAGCGAGCGTGTGGCGCCGGGCGTCGATATCGTGCTGACCGATGTCAATCTGCTCGGCGCGATGACCGGCGGTGAGCTGCTCATGTTGATCCGCACGCACTTCGATTACGCCAAAGGCATGTTGCCGGTGCTGGTGATGACCGGTGACGACAATCCGCAGGCGCACGCAATACTGATTCGCGCCGGCGCGAACGATCTGGTGGTAAAGCCGATCGAGGAGCAGCGCCTGCTGACCAAACTGCTGTTCCAAATGCGTGTGTCGCAGCATCTGCGCGCGAAGGCGTAATCGCATGCATCCATCGAATTGCGCGCCATGACCGATTCGCGACTGAAACTGGAAGCGTCATGGAAAGCGCACGTCGGCGACTGGTTCGAGCGGCCGGAAATGCGCACCTTGCGCGCGTTCCTGCTGACAGAAAAAAATGCCGGCAAAATCATCTATCCGCCGAGCTCGCGCATTTTTGCGGCGCTCGATACAACGCCGTTCGAGCAGGTCAAGGTAGTCATTCTCGGGCAGGATCCGTATCACGGTCCGGGCCAGGCGCACGGCCTGTGTTTCTCGATATTGCCCGGTGTGGTGACGCCGCCTTCGCTGGTGAATATCTTCGCCGAGATCACGCGCGATCTCGGCATCCCGCGGCCGCCGCACGGCTGCCTGATTCCGTGGGCGCAACAAGGCGTTTTGCTGCTCAATTCTGTACTCACGGTCGAGCGCGGCAATGCCAATGCGCATCAAGGCAAAGGCTGGGAAGGATTTACCGATCAGGTGATCGAAAGCCTGAATCGCGAACGCGATGGGCTGGTTTTCATGCTGTGGGGATCGTACGCGCAGGCCAAGGGAAAACTGATCGATGCGCGCCGCCATCTGGTTTTGCAAGCGCCGCATCCATCGCCGCTGTCGGCGCATCGCGGTTTCATCGGCTGCGGACATTTTTCCAAGGCCAACGAACGTCTGCGCGATAGCGGCATCCGCGAAATCGACTGGTCTTTGCCCGCTGCGGATACGATCGCGTTGAGTTGATCGAGCACCTGTCGATGCATGATAGTTAACGCACAGACGCGGAGAGAGAGCTGGCCCAGAAAAGCTGGACAGTAGGTTAAGTGCTGATCAAAACGCTTCAAAGAAATTAGCCTCGCACGCTGGTGGTCGTCGGACAGCGAGTCTCGTGGCGCAATGGCCGCATTGCCGCTCCGAGCAGTGGTGGCGATCCGCTCATATACGCCGTTCTGCGCCTTTCGCGCGTTTCTCACGTCATCCCATCCCAACAGGCGACGCGGCGCCATCCACAGATGGGATAGCGCGTACAGCGTGAACATTTGCGCGGCGTTCTTCGCCGTTCCGCGGCAGCGCACTTTCAGATACCCAAACTGCCGCTTGATCACGCGGCAGGGATGCCCGACCTTGGCGCGCACGGCGGCCTTCAGGTATTTCAGGTGCTTCGTGGTCGCCTTCCATTCGCCTTCCGGTAGCGCACGAACCGATCCCCGTTTGGCGGCGATGCGCTAAATGCGCCCCCGCTTCCTGGCACGCTTGTCCGCACCGATGTAACCGGCATCGCCATACACCGTCTTCTCCTTGCTGTGCCGCAACTTCGGTGCCTGCGTGATATCGGCGCGATTCGCCGGCGTGGTGGTGACGCTGTGCATCCGTCCCGATTCGGCATCCACGCCGATATGCGCCTTCATGCCAACGACGGCAGGGATGCAGGAGGTAGAGCTACGCAGGAGCAGCTACCGAAGTAAAACTGGTTGCCTGGTTCAGCTCGACGCCGATAAATCGGCGCATCGATTTGATCTCGTACAAGGCATCCCGCAAGATCGAGCGCGCCTGTCACGACGCGGTGGCGTTCCGTTTCATCCCGGCGAACACCTATCCCGATCACGACAGCATCGCGCATTTCCGGCACCGCTTTCTGACGCCGATCGAGCATCTGTTTGTGCAGGTGCTGCTGGTGGCGCGCGAGATGAAATGCCTGCGTCTGGGTACGATCGCGCTGGACGGCACCAAGATCGCGGCCAACGCGAGCAAGCACAAAGCGCTGCCGTGGGAGCACGCCCACCGGATCCAAGCGCAGCGGCGCGAGGAAGTGCATCAGCTGTTGAAACTCGCCGAAGGCGCCGATACGCGCCCGCTCAACGACGGCCCGGACTTGCCCGCCGAGATCGCGCGGCGCGAAGCGCGATTGGCCGCCATCGCCGCCAGACGCAACGCGAGGCGGGCAGGACGCCGCGTGGCAAGGAGCCTGAATCACCCTCGGTCGAGCCCAGGCCGAAGGACCAGATCAACCGCACCGACGCGGAATCGCGCATCATGCCGAGCACGCACGGCTTCGTGCAACGCTACAACGCGCAAGCCGCGGTCGACACCGCAACGATGCGCGTGATCGCGCAACACATCCGTCTAGTGCCGAACGACCAACGTGAAGTGACGCCCGCCCTCGAACGTCTTGCCGCGCTGCCACCGAGCCTGGGCAAAGGCGAGGCCTTGCAGAGCGACAGCAGCTACTGCAGCCCGGCCAATATCGCGGTGATAGACGCCGCCGGCATCCAGCCGATGCTGGCGCTGCAAAGCGAATCACACCACCTGCGGCTGCACGAACGCTTCACCGTTGAGGTGGTGGCAGCGGACACGAACAACGCGATGCAGACGATGGCGAATCGATTGAACAGGCGCGCCGGACGCGCGCTGTACGCGTTGCGCAAACAGACCGTCGAGCCGGTGTTCGGCATCATCAAACGCGTGATGGGCTGGCGTCAGATGACGATGCGCGGCCTCGCTGCGGCGCGCGGTTGCCGGAGACGATGACATGGAACATCAAACGCATGCACGCATTGAGCGCGGCGTGAGCGCAAAATGCGCCTTCGTCGTGGGCAAACAAGGCCCGCCATACCGCCTGCGTGCGGCAGCACGTCGGATGGGTGCAGGTCGATGCGATCAAGCGGCGCCACTGGCGAAAATGCGGGACGTTGTGCTGATCACGAACCGGGTAGACTCGAGAGTCCGGCAGGGTCCTAGTAATGGGCTAGGCTGCATGCAGATAGGGGAACCGAATGCTTATTGCTCGATGCACCGCCGCGATCTGCGTTGCAGCAATGCTACCTGCAGCCGCACAGAAAGATTTGTCGATCACTGGCATCCTGACCCCAAAGAGCGACTGCGCGCTCGCCGCAACCGAGAATGTCACCGTGCGCATTTTCAACTATGGCAGTTCGCTGCAACCAGGCACGAGCTTCATGCTCACTTACACGATCAATGCGGGCGGCCC
>JAYVLO010000222.1:0-7689 GCA_043759455.1 Pseudolysobacter sp. | reverse complement strand
CACCACCGCATCGTCGACGATCAGCCCGACAGCCGCGGCAATGCCGCCGAGCGTCATGATGTTGAAGCTCATGTGCAACAGCCCGAGCAACAACACGCTGATGCAGATCACCACCGGTAGCACGAGCGCGATCACCAGGGTCAGGCGCAGGCTGCGAAAAAATACGAACAGGATCAGCGCGGCGAGAATTGCGCCGATGAGGATCGCATCGCGCACACCGCTGGCCGATGAAACGATCAGCTCGGATTGATCGTAGAATGTGCCGACCTGGATATCGGCGGGAACTTGCGTCTGCATTTTTGCCAGCAGATCGCGCACATCGCTGACCAGCGCCACCGTGTTCGCGCCGCGTTGCTGGCGGATGTTGATCAGCACCGCATCGTGACCGTCGGCGTTGACGCGGGTCCATTCCGGCTGTTCACCAAGGCGCACGTCGGCGACGTCTGCGAGCGTCACGATCGCGGATTTTTCGGTCTTGACGATGCTGCGGCGGATGTCGTCGAGATTGCGCAGGCGGTTATCGACCACGGTCAGATACAGGCGGTAATTATCCTCGATACGACCGATCGCAACGACTCCGTTATTCGCCGCCAGCATGCGTATCACCTCGGCGCTGGTCAGACCGACCGCTTGTAGGCGCAATGGATCGAGCAGCACCTGATATTCGGCCTGGCGTCCGCCGAGCACCTCGGCATCAATCACGCCGCCGATCGCGAGAATCGCGGGCTTGAGCTGGTAGGTCGCAAAATCGCGCAGCGCGACCAGATCGTCGGTTTTCGATATTAGCGTCAGGCCGAGACTCGGAAACACGGTCGGATCCATGCGGCGCGTAGTGAATGTCGTGCCTAACGGCAGTTTCGGCAGCAACCGATTGACCGCCGCCTCCATCTGCAGTTGCGCGGCGACCATGTCGCTGCCCCACGCCAGCGTGAGCGAGACTTCGGCGCTGCCGCGGCTGCTGGTGGAGCGGATTTTTTCGACATTCGGTACGCCGCGCAGCGCCAGTTCGAGCGGCCGTGTGACCTCGGCCACCATGCGATCCGCGGGTCGGTCGCCGGCATCCACGCTGACCACGATGCGCGGAAAATCGATCAGCGGAAACAAGCCGACCGGCAAACGCCACGCGCTGAAAAATCCGCCGAGCGCGAGGATCAAAACCAGCAGCAGAACCGAACGGCGGTGGCGTTCAAGCCAGGAATCGTTCACGGCTGATCTGCCTCAATGGTTACCCGCATGCCGTCCCCGAGTTCGTAATTGCCACTGGTCGCGATGATCTCGCCGGCTTTGAGTCCGTCGAGGATTTCGATGCGCTGGCCGTCGTCGATGCCGGTTTTGACCTCGCGTTCCTGCGCCTTGCCCGCGGCGATCACAAACACATGCGCGCTTTCGCCTTCGGGCAAAACCGCGCTTCGCGGCACGCTGAGTACCGCACGCGCTGCGGTCTGGATGCGCACACGCACGGCGCTGCCGGGAATCAAATCCGATACATCGTTTATGCGAATCCACGCCGCGGCGAGCCGGGTTTGCGGATCGATCTGACGCAACACCTGCGCGACTTTTCCAGCGAGGGTTTCGCCGCCGGATTGCAGCAGACTGACTTCGACCGACTGATCGTTGGCGATGCGCAGCAGCTCGGCAGGTTCGATCGCCGCACGCACGCGCAACTCGTTGCCTTCGGCGATTTTCAGCAGCAGCGTATCGGCGCCGACGACATCGCCCGGACCGATCGCAATCGCCGCGACCACGCCATCGGTATCGGCAGTGAGCGTGCGCGCGGTGGCTGTGCCAAGCCGCGATCGTGCGGACGTCAGCGCCGCAGTGGCGTTTTGCTGCACCTGCTGTGCCAGCGCGAATTCGCCATTCGTGGCGAGGTGCTGTGCCAGCAGATTTTTCAGGCGCGCCACTTCTTTTTCGGCGAAATCCGCATCGGTTTGCGCGCGGCTGATTTCGAGTTCGCTGGTCGCGGTGCGATGTAAAACCAACAGTGCATCGTGCTTGCGCACGGTCTGGCCGAGTGTGACCAGCACGCGCTCGACATTTGCCTGATACGCGACCGAATACGCATGCATGCGATCGATCGGCACTTCCACCGTGCCCAGGCACGATACGGTTTCGTGCATGGCCGCGACTTCGACTTTTGCGACGCGGATTGATGCGGTAACGATGGCTTCTTCCTCGGCATGCGCGATGCCAGTCGCGAGCAAACTCAGCGCGACGATGCCGCAGGCGGTGCGTAATCTGTGGCGCCGATTCAATGCCATAACAAAACTCCGACCGTCAATTCAAGGGTGACTTCGCCTTCCGTCGCGGCTTGCTTGAGTGCGAGATTGGCGAGCTGTTTGTCGAGATAAGCCGCGCGTGCGGTTTCGTAAGTCACGAGCGCGATATCGCCGTGCTGCACGGCACTGTTCAGCGTCTGGATTTCTGGCTGCATCGTTTGCAACTGCTGCTGCAACAGTTCGGATTGCATCGCATCGCGTTGCAGTTCCGCGAGCTGCGCGGCGATTTCGGCGCGTATTTCGTGCAGACGCGATTCGTATTCGATGCGCAACTGGTCGCGCGTTGCTTCGGCGACGGCGATCGCACCGCGATTGCGATTCCACAGCGGCAAACTCAGCGCCAGACTTGCGCCCCTGCTGTAGATCGGTGTGGTGTCGCGCGCACGGTTAAGCGTGAGTACCGGCAGCGGATATTGCGCGAGAATCGCATGGCGAGTTTCGGCTTGCTGCGATTCGTAACCGGCGCGCAGCGCGCGCAGGTCGAGGCGCTCGCTGCGCGCTGTTTCGAACAGCGTATTGGTATCGAGTATCGAAAGATCGTGCGCCGTCGATGTTGCGGCAAAAGGCAATCGCTGTTCAGGACTCGCGCCGAGAGTTTGATTCAAGCTCAGGCGCGTGGTTTCGACGGCGCGCGCCAGTGTATCTGCACGTTCCGTCGTATCCAGCAACGCGACACGTCGTAGTACGAGATCGTCGAGTTTCGCGTTGCCGGCGGCGACATTTTTCATGGTCAGATCGAGCAGGTTTTGCGCGGTGTTTTCGGCTTGCACCGCGAGCGCATGCTGCTGTTGCAAAAACGGCAGGCGCCGCGCCAGCAAACGCGCTTGACTGGCCACGGTCCATTCCTGCCAGGCAATGTTTTTCTGTACTTCGGCAGCGGCGGCTTTCGCTTTGTCGCGCGTGGAAGAGCGCAGCAGCAATGCAGCGATATCGAACCCGGCGCTGATGCCGTAAGCGTTCACCACGCCAGCGCTGTCGGGATGATCGGCGTTGATGCCGATCTGCAAATCCGGCAGCAGGCCGGCAGCAAAAACCTGTGCATCGGCAATACCGCCTTGCGCCCGCGCCGCCTTGAGGCCGGGGTTTGCCAGTACCGCGATCACACCGATCTGCATATCGTTCCACGGTCCGTTCGGATTGATGTCGAGCATCGGCAAAGGTATCGATGAATGTGTTTCGGCATGCGCTGATAATTGCTGCGGATCCAGTGGTGCGAGTAGTACCTGCGCCTGCGCATCAATCGGCTTGTCGACATAACGCGCGCAGCCGGTCGTGACAATGCATGCCAGCAACGCCACACGCAAAAGTCGTCGCGTAGCGGATGCAAAGGGATCATCGCGGTTATGCAAAAAAATGTGCATTCACAGTTCCGGAAAAATGACACGGACACGCAGGCCCGAACCGATGCTGGCATCATCCAGCCGAATCTTCGCTGCATGCTGATCGGCAATCCGCCGCACGATAGCAAGTCCCAGTCCACTGCCGCCCGCCGCGGAGCCGGGGCGTCGAAAAAAGCGATGGAATACGCGTTCGCGATCCGTCGCGGGAATACCCGGGCCATTGTCGACGATCTCGATCACGCAACGCTGGTCGACCCGATACAATACGACATTGATGCGACCGGAAACCGGGCTGCAGCGAATCGCGTTGTCGATCAGATTGCCGAGCAGGATCTGCAATGCAGCGGCATTTCCGTGTACAAATAATTGCGGCGATTCGATCAGCCCGATATCGATGTTTTTTTGCATGGCAATCGCGGATCGTTCGCCCACCGTGGCCGTGACCAGATCATGCAGATCGACTCGCTGCAACTGGCTCGCGCTCAACTCGGGCTCGTGCCGCGCGAGCGTCAGCAGTTGATCGATCAGGTGCGTGGCGCGCGCGAGGCCATCGTGCAAATCCGCGAAGGCGATGCGGCGGTCGTTGCTATTGTCGGCGCGTTCGGCGAGCTGCGATTGCAGTCGGATCGCGGTCAGCGGCGTGCGTAGTTCATGCGCGGCATCGGCGGTAAATGCGCGCAGCAGATCTAGCGATTGCGCAAGGCGTTGCAGCAGGTCGTTGAGCGAATCGATCAGCGGCTGGATCTCGCTCGGAAATTCGAGGTCGGACACCGCATGCAACGATGCCGAGTGACGTGACCGCACCGCGCTGGCGAGTCGCGCGAGTGCGCCAAGTTCGGTGCGCAACGCCAGCCAGATCACCAGCGCGAGGCCGGGCAGCAGCAACAACAGCGGGATCGAAACGCGCCACGCCGCGCCGGCGGCATGCGCCGAACGCACGCGGGTCGGCTGCAGCACCTGGACAAATCGTTCGGGCTGTTGCGCGGCGTAAATGCGCCAGCGTTCGTGCGTGGTTGCAACCGTCGAAAATCCCGGCGCGATACGTTGCACTTCGCTCACGCGCGGGTTCGACCAATATGTCAGCTCGCCGCTGGGCGAGAAGATTTGCAATGCGAAATCCTCGTCGCGCATTTCGTTCAAAGACAGGCTGGCGCCAGCGGCGTTGAACGATCCGCTCGGCAGCGAATCGGCGATCTGACGCAGCTGTTGATCGAACAGTTCGCTGAGCTCGCGCCGCGCCATGAAATACACGCCGAGCGACGACAGCGCGATGCCGAAAATCAGCGCCGCGAGAATTTTCAGCAACAGTCGATTGCGCATTGATCTCATGCGAGGTGATCCCGAATTTTGTCCGGCACTTTGTCCACGACATAACCGACGCCGCGCACGTTGCGAATGATCGACTGGCCGAGTTTTTTTCGCAGCGCGTGGATATGCACTTCGATCGCATTGCTCTCGATACCATGACCCCAGCCGTAGAGTTTTTCTTCGAGCTTGATACGCGACAAGACATGGCCCGGGCGCTCCAGCAGTGCATGCAACACCGCAAATTCGCGCGCCGAAAGCAGCACTGGCTGGTCGTGCAAGCTGACTTCGTGACTCGCCGGATTCAACTGCAAACTGCCGTGCTCGATATGCGGGTCGACTCGCCCGCTGGCGCGCCGTACCAGCGCCCGCAAACGCGCCGCGAGCTCGTTCAGATCGAACGGTTTGGTCAGGTAATCATCAGCGCCGGCATCGAGTCCGGCAACGCGATCCTCGATCGCATCCTGCGCGGTGATCACAAGGATCGGCAGCGGATTCTGCTGCGCGCGGGTTTCGCCGATAATCTGCAGGCCGGATTTTCCGGGCAGCCCCAGATCGAGCAGCAGCGCGTCGAATGCATGATCCTGCAATGCGCGCTCGACCGTGTTGCCGTCTGTCAGCCAGTCGACGGTCATGCCGTCCTGCATCAGCCCGCGCTGCACGCTGCGGCCGATCATCAGGTCGTCTTCCACCAGCAATATTCGCATCGCATTACCTGGTCTGGCATTCGGGATTGGCGGGTTGAAAAGCGGGTGTCGGCGCGCAGCAGACGCGGGCTAATCCGCATCCTGACAAAGGCTGCTTATCGCAGACTTAAAGCGCGCGCGGGTCGGAATAAGATTTGCGGCTGACCGGCTAACCTTGTGCCGTCGAAACAGGGCATAGAGGAATTGCTGGGTGCTCGCGGAAGGCGTGGCGTGCCAGTCCAGGAAACTATCGATCAGCACGAAGCCGTCGCCGAGCGCACATGCGAGTCCGTCTGCCGCGTAACGCAGCGTGTCCAGCCCGCTGCATTTCAGCGGACCATCGGGGCCAAACGTGGCGAGGATCGCATACGCGCCTGGCTTTAGCGCCCGCATTAGTTGCCGCACATAATTGGCGCGCTGCTCGGCTTCGGTCAGGAAATGAAATACCGCACGATCGTGCCACACGTCGTAACGCTGCGTTGCCAATGGCGCATCGAGCAGATCAACGGCGAGCCACGTCACGGTAGGCGCCGCGTTGCCCAGTCGACGCCGCGCGACACCGAGCGCGGCATCGGAAATATCCAGCACGCTGATATCGCGATAGCCGCGCAGCAACAGATCATCGACCAGTGTAGACGCGCCGCCACCGACATCGAGAATGGCGGCGCCGCGGTCCGGCGTGGCTCGTTCGATCAGCGCGAGTGACTTATCCAGATGCTCGCGATACCAGCTGACGGCATCGAAGGACGTGGTTGCATACACGGCCTGCCAATGCTGGTGGCGATTCATTGTTGTATCTGCCTTGGCATTCCCGGACAACAGCCCGAGGATTTTTGCGGGATCGGTGGACAAGGCACCGATACGCAGCAACAAAACACGCCGCAATCCCCGTCCGTGGGTCGCAGCATTACACGGCACTGCGGGCAGTTGCAGAAAAAAATACAGGCGTTGGTCGGCATGGTTTCGGTCGCGGTATGCCCGCACTCGGGGCACGTCAAGCCGTTCTCCAATTGCGATGGCGTCATCGTCATGAAAGCACGCTCTTTGCATTCTTGTTGTGCATAGTTTGCCCGAGCGCACGGCGTCGCATCAGCCAATACACGGCGGGAATGACCAGCATCGACAATACCGGTGCGGTCAGCATGCCGCCGACCATCGGTGCGGCGATGCGCTGCATGACCTCGGAGCCGGTACCGTGCCCAAGCAGGATCGGCAAGAGTCCGGCGAGGATTACCGACACCGTCATCGCCTTCGGTCGTACGCGTTGCACCGCGCCTTCCCGGATGGCCGCCAGCAGAGTCTCGAACGTTGCGGACTCGCCGGTGGAAAGACGGCGCTCCCACGCGTGCTTGAGATACAGCAGCATGATCACGCCGAACTCGGCGGCGACGCCCGCCAAGGCAATGAATCCGACAGCCGAGGCGATCGACATCGAATAACCGAGCAAGTACATCAGCCAGAAACCGCCGATCAGCGCGAACGGCAATGTGAGCAGGATCAGCAGCGCTTCGTCGACACGGCGGAAGTTGAGATACAGCAAAACGAAAATTATCAGCAGCGTGGCGGGGACGACGACGTTCAATCGCGCCACAGCATGCTCCCAGAACTCGAACTGCCCCGACCAGCTCAGCGCGTAACCCGCCGGCAGCTTGACCTGACGTGATACTGCGGCTTGCATGTCATGCACCACCGATACCAGATCGCGTCCGCGAATGTCGACATACACCCAGCCGGACAGGCGTGCGTTTTCGCTCTTGAGCATCGGCGGTCCATCGACGACACGGATCTCGGTCACGGCAGACAGGGGCAACTGGGCACCATTGGCGGTGAGGATCGGCAGCTGCTTCAGCTTCTCGACCGAGTCGCGCAATTCGCGCGGATAACGCACGCTGATTGGAAAACGCTGCAGTCCTTCGACCGTTTCGCCGATCACCGCGCCGCCGATGGCGGATGCGATCACTTCCTGCACGTCGGCGATATTCAGCCCGAAACGCGACGCTGCCGCACGGTCGATATGAATGTCGATGTAGCGACCTCCGGTGAGGCGTTCGGCCAGTGCCGAGCTCACGCCGGGCAGGC
>JAYVLO010000221.1:0-6129 GCA_043759455.1 Pseudolysobacter sp. | reverse complement strand
GATCGCATCCCGTTGTTTGTGTTGTCGCGCGCGGTGTTCGGTGCACCGCCGACGGTACGCGAAACCTTGCGCGCGCAGTGGCAGTGGGGTTGGTCCGGCATCTGGCCGTGGTTGTTCTGGCGTCGTTTTCATCCATGCCGCGCGATGCTGTTACCGGTGGATTTGCTGGAAAATCTGCGCGGCCCAGCGCGCGCCGCGCGCAGCCGCGTGTTGCTGCGTGCCGTCGGTTCGCCAAGCGTGTTGCTGACCTTGATCTGCATGAATATCGAAATCATGTTGAGTATCTCGATCATCGTGCTCGGGCTGATGTTTGTGCCGATCGAATTTTTTTCCGAGTCAACTCGCGCGATGTGGACCAACCTCATGACGCAGTCGCCGTTGTGGGCACAGTGCCTGAGTATTTTCATCAACTGGCTGGCGATGAGTTTGATCGAACCGTTTTATGTCGGCGCCGGGTTTGGTTTGTATCTCAATCGTCGCACCCAACTCGAAGCCTGGGATATCGAGCTTGCGTTCCGCCGTATTGCCGGTCGTCTCGCGCAAGCACTAAGCCTGCTGGTGTTTGTGCTGTCGCTGACACTGGCCAGACCATTGCCGGCACTGGCGGCGCCGCTGGACGAAATCGACGGTGATCATACCAGCCAGACCGACGGCGTATGTGTCATCGACGCCGACGAGGCGGCCCAACAGATACTGGATAACATCGCTGGCGCGGCCGCGCAGGCCGGTATCAAGGCGCCGCTCAAGCCAGGCCTCAAAGATGTTTTCGGTAGTGAATATCGCAACGACGATGCCGCGTTCAAGGCCGCGATCGGCGAGGCCTACAAAGACCCCGACCTCAACCCGAAAACCACCATCGACACCTGGCACCGTCGCCATCTGATCGACGCTGATGTCAGCGATAAAACGCCGTCGCCGTGGCTGCATGCGATCGGTGGAATTATCGCGTTGCTGGCGCAAAGCGGCTTGTGGATCCTGCTCGCAATTGTGTTGTTGCTGATCATTCGTTTCCACCGGCACTGGTTGCCATGGATCAGCGACAGGTTCGAGCCCTCGCGTGCGCCGGAACATAAGGCCGAACACGATATCGCCACGCCCGAATTGCTGCCCGACGATATTGTCGCCGCCGTGCGCAAACTCTGGCAGCAAGGTCAGTCGCGTGCGGCGCTGGCGCTGTTGTATCGCGGCGCGGTGAACCGGCTTGCCATCGATCTCGGCACGGTATTGCCGCCCGGCGCGACCGAATCGGAATGCCTGCGGCACGCGCGCCGTCTGCCGGATCAGGCCTACGCAAAACTGTTTTTGCGGATCGTATATTGCTGGCAAGCGGCAGCGTATGCGCAACGTATTCCGAGCGGCGCCGCGGTGGAAGAGCTGCTGGGCGAGTGGACCCAGTTGTCGAGTGCCGTGGCATGAATCGTCGCGGCTTGTTGATCGGATTGATCGTCGCGCTAGTGTTCGCGGCGTTGGTCGGCTGGTGGTTGTACACCTTCGAGCGCGTGCCGCAGGAAATCGATTTGCCGATGCGCGGCGAGGCGAGCTACAACCCGCTTTTCGCACTGAAAAAAACCCTGCAGGCGCAGCATGTCGATGTGACCACTTATGCCGGTTTGAACGTGGCGGCGATGCATCTGCAACCCGGTGATGCGCTGGTAGTAAACGCCGATATACGCACGCTGAGCGAGGATCAGGTCGACGACTTATGGGACTGGGTCGTCGATGGCGGCCATCTGTTGTTTGCATTGCCGCCGGCCAGCGAAGGCCGCGCCGGCGAGTTGCTCGAATCGCTCGATTTGAAAGTGAAAAAGCATTCGAGTTGCCTGACCTTGCGCGAGATAAGCACAAACACTGACGTGCCGGATAAAAAGATCGAAAGCCAAACCCGCACATCCGATGATGCCGAATCCGATACCGACCTCGGCAATAAATCCGACAGCAAAACCGGCAAGGAACAATTCTGCTCGTCGTTCCGTTTCCAAGTCGATGCCAAATATGTAGCCGAATTTTCGTGGCTCTGGGGCAGCGAAAAAAACGGCTATGTATTCGGTCGCCATACCCGCGGCAAGGGCGATTGGCTGGTTGCCGCGAGCCTGAATTTCCTGACCAATCGCCGCCTCAACGAAGGCGACAATGCGACCCTGGCGTGGCAGGTGCTGGCGCCCGCACTCGGCACGGGCAAGGTGCATCTCGTGTACGCCGCCGATGTGCCGCCGTGGTATGTGCTGATCGTAGTGCAGGGCTGGCCGATTCTCTTGCCGCTACTGCTCGCGTTGCTGGCGTGGTTGTGGGCGCGCAGCCAGCGATTCGGGCCGCTGCTGCTGCCCGTGCCAGCGCATCGGCGCGCGCTGCTCGAACACGTGCGGGCGGCCGGTGATTTCGCCATCAGTCGCGGTCGCGGGCCGGCGCTGTACGAAGCCGCACGACGCGCGTTTTTCGAACGTCTGCGCCGTCGCGATCCCGCACTTGCGTTATTGCGTGGCGAGGTTATGCAGCAGGCGCTCGCCGCGCAATACGGATTTTCTGCGGGCGATATTCAGCAAGCACTGCATCCGGCCGATCTGAATCGTCCCGTGCAATTTTTCACCACTATAAAAATCCTGATGTCATTGAGATCAAAATTATGAGCCCAGACTCGCCAGCCAGCGCCGCTCCGATTCCGCCGATCACCGGCACCGCATTGGTCGAACGCATTCATGCCATCCGCACGCAGATTGCACACGCGTTCGTCGGCCAGGGCGAGGTGCTCGATCAGTTGCTGATCGCCTTGCTCGCCGATGGCCATGTGCTGCTCGAAGGCGTGCCGGGGCTTGGCAAAACCTTGCTCGTGCGCGCGCTTGCCACCGCGCTCGAATGCCATTTCGCGCGTGTGCAATTCACGCCGGATTTGATGCCCAGCGATGTCAGTGGCCACGCGTTTTACGATCCGAAAACCGAGAGTTTCAAGATGCGTCGCGGCCCGGTGTTCACCAATCTTTTGCTCGCCGATGAAATCAATCGTGCGCCGGCAAAAACGCAGGCGGCGTTGCTCGAAGTGATGCAGGAGCGCCAGGTCACGATCGAGTCGCGCAGCTTTCCGCTGACGCCGCCTTTCCTCACCGTGGCGACGCAAAATCCGCTCGAGCAGGAAGGCACGTACCCGTTGCCGGAAGCGCAGCTCGATCGTTTTCTGCTGAAGATCCTCATGAATTATCCGACCCACGCCGACGAGGTGCGCATGGTCACCGATGTCAGCCTCGGGCGTACCGCGAGCGACTTCGATTTGTCGCGCGTGCAAGCTGTCGCCAAACCCGCTGACATCGTCGCGATGCAACTAGGCACTGCGCTCGTGCGTATCGATGATGTCGTGCTTGATTACGCTGTGCGCATCACGCGGGCCACGCGCGAATGGCCGGGCATCGGCATGGGCGCGGGTCCGCGCGGTAGTCTCGCACTGGTGCGGGCGGCGCGCGCGCAGGCGGTGCTGGAAAATCGCGATTTCGTCACCCCCGATGATTTGCGCAGTATCGCCAAACCGGCGCTGCGCCATCGCATCAGCCTTGCGCCCGAAATGCAGATTGAAGGCAGGCGGGTCGACGACGTGCTCGATGCGCTGCTGCTGAAAGTCGACGCACCACGTCGATGAAAGCGCGTCAATGAGACTGGAGCGATGAGACCAGCACCGGCCCTCGTGGTCGCCTGCATCGTGTGTGCCTTGATCGGCGCGCTCGTGGTGTTTGCGGTCGCGCCGTTCGCCGCATTTTTCAGCGCGTGTCTCGTATTGTTCGTCTTCGCTGCAGTGGATGTATGGCGTTTGCGCGGTGTGAGTACGCCTTCGATCGAACGTGATTTGCCGCCGGTGGTTGCGGTCGGCATCGAGCGTCTCGTGACTTTGCGCCTGCGTCATCAAGGGCGCGTTCCGTTGCAGGTCGAAGTGCATGATCTGCATCCGGGCGATTGGCCGGTGTTCGGTCTGCCGCGCGCCGTCCTATTGCCGGTGGATCGCGAACTCGAGGTTCCATATCGCATCACGCCGGCCGAACGCGGAACATTCCACTTCGACGGTTGTGTCGTGCGGCTGAGTTCGCCGCTGCGCTTGTGGCGACAACAACGCACGGCTCCGATTCCACAATCGCTGCGCGTTTATCCGAACTTCGCACCGCTCGCAAAACTCGCGTTGATCGGCGCCGAGCAGGCATCGCGTGTGGTCGGCGCGCATTTGCATCGACGTCGCGGCGAGGGCACCGAGTTCCAGCAATTGCGCGAATACCGCACCGGCGATTCGCTGCGCCAGGTCGACTGGAAAGCCAGCCAGCGTGCGCGCAAATTGATCTCGCGTGATTATCAGGACGAACGCAACCAGCAGGTCATGTTGCTGCTCGATACCGGCCGACGTTTGCTTGCGCGCGATGGCACGCTGGCGCATTTCGATCATGTGCTGAACGCGGCGCTGATGCTCGCCTACATGGCATTGCGCCAAGGCGATGCGGTCGGCCTGCTCGCCAGCGGTGGCGCATCTCGCTACATGGCGCCGCGTCGCGGCCTCGGTACGATCGACGCCTTGCTCGATACGCTGTTCGATCTGGATGCGCAGCCGGTCGCCACCGATTATCTCGAAGCGGCGACGCAGCTCAGTGTGCGTCAATCGCGCCGTTCGCTGGTCGTGCTGATCACGAATGTGCGCGATGAGGATATCGATGATCTGCTCGCCGCCGTGCGCCAGATGCAGCGGCGGCATCTGGTTTGCGTCGCGAGTCTGCGCGAACATGTGCTCGATGAAGTGGTGAGCGCCGACGTGCAGGATTTTGCACAGGCCGTGACGGCGGCAGCGATGGCGCAATACATTGAACAACGCACACGCGCGCATCAGCTGTTGCGTGCGCAGGGAATCGATGTGCTGGATGTGAGTTGCGCCGAACTTCCGGCAGCACTCGTGCAGCATTATCTTTCGATCAAACGCTCAGCGCGGCTTTGATCGGGCGCAACGAAATAGCAAACACAACTGAATACAAACGGAGAGACTTATGGCACAGAACTGGTTTTATGCCGACAAACACAATCAGCAACAAGGCCCGGTGGACGAGTCCACGCTGGTCGCGGCATATCAACGCGGCGATGTCTTGATCAGCACTTTGGTATGGCGCGAGGGTTTGCCGAACTGGATCCCGTTTTCCAGTGTGGCAGCAGGTCTCGGCATTGCCTTGCCGAGCGCACCGCCGTCGCTGGCGCGCACGGGCAAGGTGCAAATCGTGAGGTCTGGCAAGAGCGGTAGTTCGACCGCCGTTATCATCATCGTCGTCGTGTTCGGACTCATCGCGATGACGGGCATCCTCGCCGCGATCGCCATTCCCGCATATCAGGACTACACGATTCGTGCGCGCGCGGCGAATGCCTACATGCAAGGCATCGCGCTGAAAAGCGATGTCGCGGAATTTTACACGCGCGAAAAACGCTGCCCCGGCAATGGCGAAGGCTCGTTCAAGAAACCCGACGAATACGTTTCGCAGTACGTCTCGAGTATCCAGTTCGGTGCGCTGAAAAGCAGCGGCAGTTGTGCAATCCAGGTGTCGTTGAAGAGTCTCGGCTCAACGCAAACCGAAGGCGCGGTGCTGCAATTCGCATTGGCCGCGGATGGCACATGGAGTGAAAGCAGCAGTTCGTTGGCACCGAAATATTTACCGATGTCGATGCGGAAATAGCCCAAAGCCATGCAAACCCTGTCGGCAATCTTGAAGCGGGTCGGAGATGTCGCCGAATTTTCCGGTGTCCAGATCGACGGTCCGAACACTCGCGGTCTATTCAACGTTTATCCTTTGCATGTCGCCGCAATATGGGGTGATTGCGAGGCCATTCGAGTGTTGGTGAACGCTGGGGCGCGTATCAATCAACAAGGCGAACATGGTTTTACTCCGCTCATGGATGCCGTTGCTCAGAATTTCCGGGAGGCTGCCGAGCTGCTAATTTCGCTCGGTGGAGAGCCGTTGCGCAATGATGATGGGCAGCTTCCGAGCGAATACGCGCAGATCGGTGGTAGGGAGGAGCTTGCCGCATTTTTGCGGCAGCGTGGATTCTGAATATTCAACGCCATTTAACGTGGCGTGCGCACGTTTACGGATGCACATTAGTCAACGCCTTGCGCGTCTGCGCCAGCGG
>JAYVLO010000220.1:0-21001 GCA_043759455.1 Pseudolysobacter sp. | reverse complement strand
GGTGGCTGGACAAGTTATCGCTTATTGCGCGAGGCTTCGTGATGAACTGCGCGCTTCGGCGTTGGCTCGAAAGCTCGACGGAACTTGACTACGCATAGCGTTGTGAGTAGCGGCATATTGACCTATCAAAAATTACGTGTAAGCATTACATGTAAATGAAAAAGCCCGTTGCCGAAAAATCATCGACCTCCAAGACCGCCTCGTGGCAGCGGGCGTATCGGGCGCGCATGCGCGAGCAGGGGCTCGTGCCGATCCAGGTCTACATCCGCGTCGAACACACAGAACTGTTGAAAACTACCGAGCGTATCCTGCGCGAAACCGCGCTCCCCTCCTCGTTCCGTCCACTAGAGGCCATGTCCGCCATGTCACATCCCTGGAACACCGAATCTTTGAACGATGCGTTGATTGCGCATATCGCCGAAACCGGCGAGGCATTGCAGGTGCACCTGTTGCGCGGTGCCGAGCCGGTGATCGAAGTCATCTGTCCCGAGCAGGGCGGACTGGCTTTGCACATGACGTCATCCGGCGTGCGGATTTTCGTTTCGACCGTGCTTTGCCACGCCGACAGCGTGACCGATCGCAACGCCTTCAACGACGCCTGCCTGCGTTTGAATCCGATCAATCCGCTGTCGAATATCGGTTTGCAATCCACGCCAAGCGGCGATTTGTACACCGTGTTCGGCGAGCTTTCCGCACGCTCGCCGCTGATCAGCATCGTCGAAGAAATCCACGTGCTCGCGCACAATGCGCTGCAAGCCACCGACGCTTTGCGTTCCTACATTCACTGACAAGCCGAGGATCACATCATGGGAATTTTGAGCAAGATATTCAGCCTGCTGCGCGGCACCGCCACCGAGGCCGGCCAGGCGATTGTCGATCGTAATGCGACGACGATTCTCGATCAGGAAATTCGCGACGCGCAGACCGCCAGCGACCAATCGAAACAGGCGTTGACCAAACTCATGGCGGATCAGAAAATCGCCACCGACAAGCTCAACGAGAAAAACGCCAAACGCAACGAGTACGAAGGTTATGTGGCGAAATTGATCGCGCAGGGCAATCAGGATCTGGCGCGCGAAACGGCCGGCAAGGTGGCGACGCTCGAAGGCGAAATCGCAGCCGATCAAGCGGCGCTCAGCAACCTGAAAAGCACCGTCGATAAATTGCATTCGACGATTCGCACCGCCGATACCCGCATTGAATCCTTGCAGCAGCAGATCAATCAGGTGAAGTCGACGGAGAGTGTGCTGAAAGCGCAGGCCTCGATTGCCTCGAGCTATAGCGGCCAGAACACCAAGCTGCGCACCGCGCTGGATTCACTCGACCGAATCAAGCAGCGCCAAATCGAACAATCGGCGCAGATCGACGCGGCGAATGCGCTCGAACACGAGAGCGGCGAAAGCGATCTCAGCGCCAAGCTCGCCGCGGCCGGCATGTTGCCGGGCGCCACCAGCGCTGACGCGGTGATGGCACGTGTGCAGGCGACGTTGACGCCGATTCCGGCAGCGGCGATCACGCAGCAAAAAGACCCGGCTGCGGCGCTGAATGCGCCCGTCGCTGGCGTGCGCTCGGACAGCTGAGATGTCCTGGCGCGATACCTTGTTCGGCGGTAATTCCGCCGCGCCGACCGCGCCGCGTTTCCCACTCGGGGCGCGGCTCGGCGGTGCGGTGACGATCGACGAAACGCCGTTCAAGATTCTCGGCGCGCAGTTCGGTTTTGCGTGTCCGTCGAATCCGCAGATGATCGAGGCGATCGGTGAAATCGATCTCGACGAGCACGGCGCAGCCGGCTCGAAATTGACGAGGCTATATCTGACCGACGATGCGTTCATCCAGATTTCCACGACCAACGGTCAGGTGATGGATGTGAAGTTGTTCGTTTACGACGACTCGATCAATCCGGACAACCAGGCCGAATTTCAGGCGTGGGTGCAGGGCGGTTCGCGCCTGGGTCAGCCATACTACGAGCTCGACGAACGTCGTTACGAACGGCGCTGGGGCGATTCGGTGACTGGCGAATCGCTGTGGGCGCCGCCGATCGTATTCGAGGAGCGCGTCTACAAGACCAGTCCGACCAAATCCGATTACGGCCTGACCTTGTATTCGATGCTGTACGAACGCGATATCGAAGGCTCGGAACGTACCGAAGTTTTGGTGGTGGCGGCCGAGGATTCCGGTCCAAACGATTTTTGTGTCAGCCAGGCGCTCGGTACCACTTTGCGTCTGGACGATCTCGAAATCACCTGAGTGTTGGCTTGAGGACACATGCATGAAGCGTTCACGTCAGCTCGCCCTGATCCTGATTGGACAGGCCCCGTTTCTGCTGGTCGGATGCGAGGAACAAGTCGCCGATACCCAGCAGTTGAAGGAAGGGTTCTATACCTCGGTGGATGCGTGCATCGCCGATGGCAACCCGACCGACAATTGCCACAAAGCCTACGATTCGGCGCAGCAGAACCACAGCAAGAACGATGTGAAGTTTTCCGACCGCGACAGTTGTTACGCGCAGTTCGGTGATCGTTGCAACGAGCGCCATGAAAGCGGCGGCTCGATCTGGGTACCGTTGATGGAAGGTTTCATGTTGTCGCAAATCCTGCGGCCGAATTATCCGCCGACGTATGCGTATGCATCGCCGGTGTATCGGCAGCGCGACGGACAATACGCGCGTTCGTTTCGCGACGATGAAGTCGGTAGAAGCGGTTTCAGCAGTACGGGATCTGGTAGCGGTGTCGGCAGTTCGACCTCGCGATCCACTTCCAGTACCACGCCGGTGACGAGTGCGCCGAATCGCGCGATCACCGTTTCGCGTTCGGGCTTCGGTTCGTCGGCGGCGGCGCGTGGCGCGTGGGGTTCGCATGCTAGCGGCCACAGCTCGGGAGGCGGCGGCGAAAGCGGCAGCGCCGGGAGCTGACGTGCGGCGAGTGCCAATTGCCGAACGTGCCGACTGGCGAACCAGCGCCGAGACGCTCGGTTTCCAGTTCCACACGATCCACGGTGAGGTGTATTGGGACGAGACTGCGTACTACGCATTCACGCTCGCGCAAATCGAGCACGACATTGAGGCGCCAAGCGAGGAAATCCACGAGATGGCGATGGCGCTGGTTGGCGAGATCGTGCAGAGCGAATCGCTGTTGACGCGTCTCGCTATCCCCGCGCGCTACTGGGACTGGATCCGCAACTCGTGGCGCGATGCATCGCCGCATCTGTACGGTCGGCTCGACCTGGCTTATGACGGCAAGAGCCCGGCAAAATTATATGAGCTGAATTACGATACGCCTACCTCGCTGTACGAAGCCGCGTTTTTCCAGTGGCACTGGCTGGAGCAGCAACGCGATCGCGGGGTGTTGCCGGTCGGCGCGGATCAGTACAACCGCATCCAGGAAGCGCTGATCGAAACGTTCGGCACGATCGCGCCACGTCTGCCGCGACCGCTGTATTTTTCGGCGGTGGCAGAATCGCGCGAGGATCAGGCAACGATCACCTACCTGCAGGATTGCGCGGAGCAGGCTGGAGTCGCGACGCGGCGCATCGACATCGAGCGCATCGGCCTGAGTTCCACCGGGCGTTTTACCGATGAAGACGATCAGGTGATCGCGGCCTTGTTCAAGCTGTATCCGCTCGAATTCATGTTCGAGGAAAAGTACGGGCCGAGCCTGCCCGATGCCGCTATCGTGCTGATCGAACCACCGTGGAAATCGCTGCTCAGCAACAAGGGCGTGCTGCCGTTATTGTGGGAGCGCCACACCGGCCATCCAAATCTGCTGCCGGCGTTTTTTCACGATCCGCTGCAGGAAACGCTCGCGCCCGGCTGGGTGCAAAAACCGTTCTTTTCGCGCGAAGGCGCGAACATCGCGATCCGCTTGCCGGATGGTTCGATACAAAGCACCGACGGCCCGTATGACGACGCACAAAGCATTCGCCAACAATTTCATGCGCTGCCGGATTTCGGCCATGGTCGCGCGCTGGTCGGCAGCTGGATCGTGGCCGATCAGGCGGTCGGCATTGGCATTCGCGAAGACGATACGCTGATCACGCAGGATACGTCGCGATTCGTGCCACACGCGATTGTGTGAGGGCGAAGCAGGGCATGGGAAACAGGGGGCGGCTGAGGCGGGGCGCAGTCAAAAAAGAGCCGTCATTCCCGCGCAGGCTGGAATCCATGGTTACCTTGTTTTTTTACCATGACGTGTCATCAGACGCAGAAAAGTGAAAATGGATCCCAGCCTGCGCGAGAATGATGAGTAAAAAGCCCAAGCTGTTCCCCGCTCCCGCTCCCGCTCCCGCTCCCGGTTCTCCGTTTCCATCACCTCACCGCCAGCACTCGCCACGCCGGAAATTCCGTGCCAGCTGCCGGTTCATCGATCAAACCGCACGCGAGCAAACCATCGTCGCTGCCGGCCTCGCACAGGTACACGGCGATCGCACCGTACTGCTGCGCGGTGTACACAAGGCACCGCTCCTGCGGCAATTCGCGGCGTTCCGCGTGATACTCGGCATCGATATACGCAGACGCATTCGCTTCGAGAATTTCGCGCCCGGCGGATGAAACGAGTCCGCGCACGATGGCGATTTCGACATCGAGCAGCGGCGGATTTTGCGGTCGTTCGATCGTCAGTCCGTGACGTTCGAGATGTGCTGCGATTGATGCCGGAACCGCATACGCGAGCGGTCGTTGCACCACATGCTCGCCGACAAAATTGCCGAAGTAGGGTACCTGCACGCTGATCGGCGTGCCTTCCAAAGTATACGGTTCGCGTGTCAGCACTTCGGCCTCGCGATCAGCAAATGCTTCGAGTCGATAACGCACCGCGATCTGTTCAGGCGGCTCGATACACGCGGCCAGAAGCAAGACAATTTCTTCGCCACGCGCGGCCACATAAGCGAGCGATTCGCGCAGGAATGCATACGTCGTGCGTACGCGTTCTTCGAACGTAAGATACGAATAGGTTTCGAGCAGCAGATCGAGGCGATTGGTCAGGCCACGGTAATTTCCGCCGAAGCGCGGATGGTGCGTATAGGTGATCCAGCCGGTGCCCTGGCCGCCTTCGTCGCGCAGGAAATTGCCGTACCAGTGCGAGTCGAGGCCGTCGTTTTTTTTGACTGCCGCCTGCACCGCCGGCAACAAGCGCGAACGCATGTACTCGATCGGTTCGCGACGTCCGCTCTCAACCGTGTGCGGAATGTCGAAGGTCATCGCGAAGCGGTGAATCGAGCCGTTGGTCGCGTGGCAGTCGATCACCATGTGCGCGTTCCAGACATGGCAAATGCGCGTCTGCAGCAGGCGCATTTCGGCGCCTTCCTGGCGCATGTAATCGCGATTCAAATTGATGCCGGCGGCGTTCACGCGCGTGCCGACGCCGCCGGATGGCCCGATCTGGCCACTCAGTTTTGCGATGTCGAGACGGCGATTTTCCGTGCTGATGCGATCGTTGCCGTCGGCGTTGAACAGCGGCACGATCACGAGCGTTAGATGGTCGAGCAGATCGCCGTGTCGGCCCGCAAGAATATCGCGCACCAGCATCAGGCCGGCTTCCTTGCCTTCGACTTCGCCGGCGTGGATGCCGCAGATAACGAGCACGATCGGCAGGCCCGATTCATGCGCGGTCTGCGGCGTAAAATGCCCATGCCCCGACAACACCAGGAGCGGCAATTCACGGCCTTCCGGCGTGCTGCCGAATTCTCCGATCGACAAACGCGGGTCGCCGAGCTTGCGCAGTTCGGCGGTGAAGGCGATGACATCCGCGTGCAGCGAGGTTTCGGCGTAGCCGCTGCGCTCGGCGCGTGTCAGTGGGAAAAGCTGCTGCTGAATCGGCATCGTCGCTGTCCTCGTTGTGGAAGCGAGAATTCTATCTCATGCGAATGTGCCGCAAGATTGCGCGGCGGTGTGCGTGAACACGACGCGATTCACGCCAATCCGGCGATCTGGCGCAGTGCGCGCTCGAACGTCTCGACCGGTTGCCCACCGGAAATCAGGTGTTTGTCGTTGATGATGACGGCGGGTACGGAATGAATGCCATGTTCGGTGTAGAAACGCTCTTGCGTACGCACGATAGCGGCGTATTCATCGCTCGCAAGAACCTGTTCGGCGCGTGTTGCATCGAGGCCGACGTCGGCAGCGGTCTGGATCAATACATCGTGCGCGCCCGGATTTTTGCCGTCGCTGAAATATGCATGGAACAAGGCTTCTTTCAGCGCGAGCTGGCGTCCGCCGCCTTGTTCGCCGGCCCAATGCAGCAGGCGATGCGCGTCGAACGTGTTGTAGACACGACTACGATTGGTCTGGCTGAATTCGAATCCGAGCGCGGCGCCGCGCGCACGCAAGGCCGCGCGGCTTTGCGCGAGCTGTTCCGGCGTCGAACCGTATTTCTGGATCAGGTGCTCGTTGATATCCTGGCCTTCGGCCGGCATCTGCGGGTTCAACTCGAACGGTTGAAAATGCAGATCGGCGTGCACGGTATCGCCGAGATTATCGAGCGCCTGTTCCAGCGCCTTGAGCCCGATTACGCACCACGGGCACGAGACATCCGAAACAAAATCGATCTTGATGGGCACAGCCATGAGGGTCTCCGGAATTCGCACGTTGTGGCGCAACTGACTATATTCATCTCAGATAAGGTCACGACGGTGTGTAATCAACCGAAGTAGATTCACGGCACAGACAATGCCGACCGTGCTGCGAGATTCCCGTCATGACCGAACTTCCGAATGCCATCAGTATTGACGAGGCGCACGACAAGATCGCGCATCTGTGGAAATTATGGAATGTGCAGCATCCTGTCGTCGGTGGCGCATCGCCGCTGACATTTTATCGCTGGCTCGAACACGAGCATTCGCAGGTGTTGAGTTTTGATTTCGACGGCGACCGGTTTCAGCAGATTGTCGAATGGATCAATACCGCACACGGCTCGTGATGTCGTTGCGGTTGGGCGCATCGGCGATCGATAGCAGCGGCATGCCAGCGTTTCCAAGTCTCTGCGTCGGTTGTATCAGATACGCCGGAATCGAGTGGTCACGCTCAACAACAGTACTGCAAGCAAAATCAGCATCGCCCAATTCAGCACAGGAATGGTCACGGGAGCATACGGCGTCGCCGCATAGGTAACTGCATTGTCAGTGGAAGTCGATGCCAGGCTCGGGTTGGATGAAGCATCCGTTGCCGCCGCCGCAGGGATGCTGACTACGATGATTCCCGGGCCGGTCATGCCTGCCACAGACACCGTGTAATTGGCGCCGCTGCCGGTGACAGTGGCCAACATACTGCCTGCTGTGCTGCCAGCGAATGAAATATCGGTGCCAGCAAATCCGGTCACCGGTTCGCTGAAAACTACAGTGAACAAAATCGGCATGGTGTAGGCGGGATCGACTTGCGTCGCGGCCTGATTGATCGTCACCGAGGGCGGCACCTTATTTGCAATCACGCTCACGCATGCGGAAAATTCCGAGGTGTTGTCGGCGGCATCCGTTGCCGTCGCCGTGATCACCTGGCCCATGGTGGTCGTAACCGGCAACGTCGTGTCGACCGAGCCATTACCCGAACCATCCGTGGTCACGTTGCGGAACCCGAGAAAGGTCTGACCTTGGCCGTTACCCGAGGCATCACAGCGTGCACTGGCAAAAAACTCCACGCGAAAATTCGTGTTCGCGGCGCTGTTCAAGCTGCCAGTCACCGAGGTCGAACCGGCAGCGCTGGTCGCTGTGGTGAGTACCGGAAAGTTTTGCAAGTTGTTGGCGCCAGTATCGGTATCGCCCGGATCGTTGGCATTGACCCCCGGCGTACCCAAGTTGATTCCCAGCGAAGTATTGCGGAGTATTGAATTTCCGAGGATCGCGTTGTTAATCGCCGGCTGACCGCAGGAGTTGTCGGTGACGACGTTGACACCGCCGCCGCCGTTGAACGCGATCGTATTGCCGGCGCCAGCTACCGTGCCGCCTATGAGCGCGTCATGATGATCGCTGGATATGTTCACGCCGTCGCTGCCGTTCGGCAGGGGCGCTGTACCTGCGACATCTGTACCGATGAAGTTTCCCTGCACCGTGGATGTTCCGCCGAAGCATCCGCCAAGCGCCACGCCATGGAAGCTGTTGCCCGAAATTACATTCCGCGCGCTGGCGCTGGAGCCGCCAACAATGTTTCCCATTGCCGTGCCGGTAATCGTGACCCCGTTGAAATTGTTGCCGAGCGCGGCATTTGCCGCTGCATTTAAACCGATCAGATTGCCCTGCACAATGTTGTTGTCGGCGGCTTGCACGGAGATACCGTCGCCATTCGCCGAGATCAGATTACCGGCACCCGCGCCGAGTCCACCGACGGTATTGGCATTGGCCGCGTTGAAGATAATCACGCCGAAACCGGACGCGGTCGAATTGCCCAACGCCACGGTGCCCGTTGCGTCGGCGCCGATGTAGTTGCCTGCGATCACGTTGCCGCTGGCACCGGCATTGTCGATTTCCACGCCGCCGAAAACATTGCCCTGGCCGTTGGCGGAAATGATGTTGCGCGCCGCCACAGTCGTGCCGCCGATGGTGTTGTTCGGCACCGCGATAATCTTGATCCCCGATCCGCCGTTGCCCGCTGCGCTGCTGCCATCAGTGCTGACGCCAATGAAATTTCCGCTGATCAGATGCGATCCACCGCCACTGCTGATTTCGATACCGGAGCCGGAAAAGTTGCCGATCGCCAAGCCGCGGACGGTGGAACCGGAATGGTTGGAAAGCACCAGTCCGATCGCCCCAGCGCCCGCTGCGGTGCCGTTGAGGAAAATTTGAACGACGGCGTTGTCGCCGCTCGCCAACGTATTCGCGCTCGCTGATCCCTGGCTATAACCGTTGATCGTCAACGGCCTGGTAATCAATGGCAACGCAGAGGTCAGAGCAATGCTGTGGACGCCGCTGCCAGGGATGTTGAAGTTGATGCTGTCGCCGCTGCCATAAGCGCCCATTGCAAGTACATCGGCATTGATGTTGCCAGCGGCGTTGATCGAGCTGATGGCCTCGCGCAAGGTGACTGCGCCGTCGACGGCTACCGTGTCGTCCGTGCTGGTTACAATAATCGTTGCTGCCTGCACTACTGCCGGCATCACGGCAATAGCAAACAACATCACGGCAAAACGCACGAGGATTTTTCCAGGGATGATCGCAGGCGCACGATCGGCTGCTGCGATCGACAACAAACTGCCTCGGGAAATTTTCACTGGTGTTCTCCGTGATCGGCAAAATTTGCTGCTGACTATTTTGCAGCGACAGGCATGTCCCGGATGCGCAACAAAACGCAACCCCTGAATGGTTACGAACGACCAAACCTGACTTTCCAGTATCTCATCAAGTGCGGTTCTGGCCAAATGCGCGCGGGATCTCGGGCAATTCCAATCAGCAAATACAAGGCGTTATCGAATTTTCACGGGAGAATTGCGCTGCGATGTGCAGCCACTCGTTTGCGCAAAGTTGCGGCGCGCATTGGCATGAACTCAGGGACAGAGAGTTGCGCGCGATGACTGCTATCTCTGGCCTGGCACCCGCGATGTCGCGCGCAGGTTTGCAACACGCAGGCTGGATAAAGCCGTGCCACCGAGCACCATCAACACCGCACGCCACGATGGCGATGCCGAGGTTCGCACACTCGGCGTCGGCGAAGAGGGCAGGTTTGCGGGCTTTGTGCGTCATGCAATGATATCCCCGGATAACGCGATGCGCGCGATGCCAACCGGCTACACATTCTTGAAGACAACCAGTCATGTTCAAACGATTTGAAAACCATCGCATCCGAATGTTTGTGGCGATGTTGCTATCGGCGTCGATCGCGCCTGCGCTGGCGCAGATTGAACGACAGTACGGTGCACATGTGCATGGCACCAGCATTCTCGACATCGCGCTCGACGGCAAAACTTTGACGATCCATCTCGACGCGCCGGGCATGAATCTGCTCGGCTTCGAGCATGCGCCACGCGATGCGGTCGAGCGCGCGAATGTGGTATCGGTCCTCGCGGATTTGCATGCACCATCGGCGTGGTTGCTGCCTGCGGCCGCGGCGGAATGTCGACTCATGCATGTCAATGTCGAAAGCAAAGGTCTGAGCGATGCGACTTCGGCCAAATCGAATTCGACCGTGAATCGTGAAGCCGCCAGCGCAAAAGCGCACGCCGACTTCGATGCCGATTACACGTTCGAGTGTGCGCAACCGGATCGGCTCAATGCCATCGATATTCAACTGGTTGCGCGTTATGCCGCCACCCGAATCGTCACAGTAAACATCGCCTCGCGCGCGGGGCAGAGCACCGTCGATCTCAGCGGCACGCGTACCCGCGCACCCTTCCCGCAATAGAGACGACAACGCCTCGTCCTCGTGTAACGCGGGTTTGCGCCGCAGGTGATAAGGCGCGTCAATCGAAAATATGCTGCGCATAAATAGCGGTATGCGTTGGCAGACG
The DNA here is from genome assembly GCA_043759455.1 of Pseudolysobacter sp. Lineage (GTDB taxonomy): Bacteria > Pseudomonadota > Gammaproteobacteria > Xanthomonadales > Rhodanobacteraceae > Pseudolysobacter. The sequence continues at coordinate 10,577 of JAYVLO010000220.1, read as the reverse complement.
CCGCGACTCTGATTAAGATGCCGGACGCGGCTTTTTCGATGCCGCATCGTCCCTTTGCAGATCCCACGGAATTCCATGTCACGTCGATTCGTAACGCGTTCTTCATCCATCCATGGCAAAGGCGTTTTCGCCGCCGTGAATATCCCCGCCGAGGAAATCCTGATCGAGTACAGCGGCAAGCGCATCACCTCGCAGCAGGCTGAGCGGCTGCACGGCAACAACAGCGAAACGGGCCACACGTTTCTGTTCTCGGTCAACGAGAAATTTCTGATTGACGGCAACAGCGGCGGCAATTCGTCACGCTGGTACAACCACAGTTGTGCGCCAAATTGCCAGGCGCAGGTGCACGTCAATATCGATGGCGACGAGCGCCGCGACAAAGTGCTGATCGAAAGCCTGCGTCCGATTCGCGCGGGTGAAGAACTGACCTACGACTACGGCCTCGACCTGCCGCCGCCGCATTCGAAGCGCCTGAAAAAAATCTGGGAATGTCGTTGCGGTGCGAAAAATTGCACGGGAACCTTGCTCAAGCCACGCAAGCCTGTCGCGAGGAAAAGTGCTGCAAAGGTCGACGTGAAAAAAGCCAGAGCGTAACCAATATCGCCGCGACAGCGCGATGTCGAATCGCGATCAGTCCTTGCGCTTGAGCAGGTTTTTCAGGTCGGCGAACGGGTTGGATGTTGCCGCTGCGGTGGCTGGCGCCTGTGCGCTATCGCCGGTGAAGTCGATGTAGCGCGAGTGCTCGTTGTCGTGGCAATACACGCACAGCAATTCCCAGTTGCTGCCATCGACCGGATTGAAATCGTGATCGTGATTGCGATGATGCACGGTCAGTTCCGATAGATTAACGCGTGTGAATTCGCGCGCGCAACGGCCGCAGATCCACGGATACATTTTCAGCGACTGCTCGCGATAACCGAGATCGCGTTGCTCGGCATTGCGGCGGGCATCGGCGACGATGCGGTCGAGCTTGCTGTTGTCGATGCGCGGTTTGCTGGTAGTCATGGCGAAACTCGATGGCGGGGACGCCACGATAACGCGCCGCGCGCCCGAGCAAAAGATCTGCTGACGAATCGGGTGTTCTGCGCTAGCGTTGGGATGCCGGCGCAGAACGCGTTGATGGCCTGAATACGCAGTTATTGTGGCGACAAAAACTTCTCGCCGGGCAACAGTTGCAGCGCATTGATCGCCCACAACGGATCATGGCCGCGCGTCGTGAAAAACAGGCACAAATCATGCGTGCCGCGGCGCGCTGGCAGGTTTGCAGTCAGCGTGCTCAGACCGGATTGTCCTAGCGCCGGCGTCAACGGCAATGCGGCCAGAATTTCGCCTTGGCATGTGTCCATGCGCACCTGCAATTCCTCGTGTTTCGATGCGGCAGCATGGCTGACGATCTTGTCGCTGTCGTGCCAAAGCTGGAAGTTGTACGGAATCTGGCCGACGCTGATTTGCAGCTGGGTAATGCCGCTTAATGGCGCCTGTGCGTAGACCCAGCATGCATCGAGAATATCGACATTGAACACCGCGCGCGCGCCGAGCAAGGGCGCATCGTCTTCGAGTCGCAGCGGCAGTTTTTTGTTGCACGAGGCGAGTTCGTCGCTGTTTCGCCGCAGCAGCGCTGCACGATCGATCAAACGCGAACGCGGCGCCGCCAGCGCTTGATCATTTGCAAATGCATTGGCGCGCAAGGTTTGCGGCAACGTGATCTGCAGCGGCTTTTCGTAACGCGTCGATTGCACGGTGGGCTCGCTGCCATCCAGTGTGTAGCGGATCGTACCGATGCCGAGCTGATTCGACAGTACGATATCGGTACGATCGCTCTGCGCATTTGCCACCGCATCAATGCTCACCGCAAATGCGCTGTCGGCGAAATCGATACCGAGGCGGCGATAACGCGAGAGTTGTGGAATCAGGCGTGTGACAAAACTGCTCCAGTTGCGATTTTCGCGCGACGACCAGGTCAGTTCGGCCAACGCCGCCAACCGTGGAAACGTTGCGTGCTGCACGCGCTGCGGCGTGCGCATGTGTTCGGTCCACAGATTGATCTGCGCGCCGAGAATATGCTGCGCCTGTGTTGCATCGAGCTCGCTTGGCACCGGCTCGAACTTGTATACATCGGCAAGCGTGATGAGGCTCGGCCGGCCCGGCGGTTCGTCGTGTGCGCTGCTCTGCAGATGATCCAGATACAAGTCCGGGCTCGGCGCCATCACCACGTCGTGGCCCTGGTTCGCGGCTTCGATGCCGCCCTTGGTGCCTTGCCACGACATCACGGTGGCCTCGGGCGGCAGTCCGCCTTCGAGAATTTCATCCCAGCCGATCAGCTTGCGGCCGTGTGCGCCGAGAAATTTTTCGATGCGCCGGATGAAATAACTCTGCAATGCCGCTTCGTTAGCTATGCCTAGCGCATGCATCCGCTGCTGCACCTGCGCCGATGCCTGCCACTGGTCCTTCGCCGCTTCGTCGCCACCGACATGGATGTAGCGGCCGGGAAACAGCGCCATTATTTCAGTGAGTACGTCTTCCAGAAAACTAAACGTGTCGTCGTTGACGTTGTAGAGATAGGTGTGCACGCCCCAGTCCGATGAAACCGTGGGATTATCGCCGCGCGAACCGAATTGCGGATACGCCGCGATCGCTGCCTGTGCATGCCCAGGCATTTCGATTTCTGGGACGACGGTGATGAAACGTGCGGCGGCGTAAGCCACGATGTCGCGCACTTCATCCTGCGTATAAAAACCGCCTTCGCGGCGTGGCTGGCCGGTAGTTGAATCCATGTCGCTGGCGGCGACCGGGCCGGGCGGTATGCGCCACGCGCCGATCTCGGTCAGGCGTGGATATTTCTTGATCTCGATGCGCCAGCCCTGGTCGTCGGTCAGGTGCCAGTGGAAAACATTGAGCTTGTGCACGGCCATTGCATCGAGCAACTGCTTGATCGCATCGGGTGGCATGAAATGACGCGAAACATCGAGCATCAGACCGCGCCAGACAAAGCGCGGTGCATCGTCGATGCGCAGCGTTGGCACGCGTATCGGCAAGGCATTGCCGGTATCAAGCGTGAGCAGTTGCCATAGGGTCGTGCTGCCGTTGAACAGGCCGTGCGGCGCGCGTGCGGCAACACGAATATGATCGCCAGCGACGATCAGTTCATAACCTTCATCGCTGGTGACTGCAACGTGCGGGTCGAGCACAAAACTGATCGCCTGCGACGTTGAACCTGCGCCGGAGAACGGCTGCAGATCGAGTTTCAAACCGCGCGTGCGTGCCAGCAGGTCGACGAAATAACGCGCGACGCCGAGCGCCAGAACATTCGACAATTGCTCCCTGCTTTGCTCTAACTCCGGCATCCCTGCCGTCGCCTGCGACTCCACGATCAAAGTCGCGCCCCGGCGGAGTTCAAAATAACCGGGCGATCGCGCCAGTGAAACGGGTTGTGGAATCAATGATAACGGATCTGCGGGGAATTCAGATGCCGTGGATTCACTCCTGGTCTGGCTCGACTGACAACCGCCGATCACGCCGAACACGAGTGCGGCAATACCGAAAAAAATCACGCTGTGAAAATTGGTTTTCATGACATCACCCGAGGCCGACGATCAGCTTACAACACGCAAAAGTTTGCCCCAAAAAAAAGCGGGCCAGGACAAGTCCGGACCCGCAAATCGCTGGAGGGCGAAACAACCAACTGGTACTGCTAGGCCATCAGAACTTGAAGTGGGCGCTGAGGTAATACTGACGACCGCTCTGGTAGATCGAGCGCGGTTGATCTTTGTTGAGTGCGAAATACTTCAGGGTCGGATTGTTCAAGTTCAACGCATCAAGCGAGAAGCTCCAACGATCATCGAGCTTGTAGCCGAACGCCGCGGCCAGATTGCCGCCCCCGGCCTGATAAAACGCCGTGGAGCGATCGAGACCACTGAAGAAGTCGGAACGATAGGTATACGAAACGCGCGCGTTGAAGCGATCATTCTCGTAGTAACCGCTGACGTTGTAGGTACTTTTCGAGGTTCCGACCAACGCGCCGCCGCCTTTTTCCTTGCCATCGGCGTAGGTGTAGTTCATCGCGATGCCAAAGTTATCGAATAACGGCTGTTCGTAAGCCAGCTCGATGCCCTTGACCGAACCTTGGCTGTTCACCGGCACCGTGAGCACGTAGGGCGCGTCGAATCCCTGCGGGTAGATGGTGCTATAGGTCTTGAACGACCGCGTGATCTGCCCCAGTCCGATGTAGTTGGTCAGATCCATATAGAACACGCTGGCGGATAACAACGAATGCGACGCAAAATACCACTCAAGCGAAGCATCAAGATTGTTCGAGCGAACCGGCTTCAGATCGGGATTGCTGCCGCTGCCGGAACCGGTGGCGCCCGGCGCCGCCGGCGGACTCAGCGAGATCGATCCGGCCAGTGCCGAATAATCTGCCCGCGTCATGGTCTTGGATGCGGCAAGGCGCAGCAACAGATCCTCGCTCAGATCAAATTTCACGTTCGCACTGGGCAGGACGTCGTTGTAGTTGTTGTCGAACGATGTCGGCAGATAAGCGCCGAACAGCGAGGTGGTAATGGCGCCCGGCGTCGCTCCACTCACGGCCACGTTGGCGACCACATGTTCGTCGGTCTTGACCAGACGCACGCCCACGTTTCCGCTCCAGCCCTGGCCATTCAGATCAGCCTGCACGTATAGCGCTGAATTCTTTTCTTCCAGCGAATAATCGCTCGCCCAGTCCGAGCGTGGGCCGGCGACACGGGTCGTATATTTGTTGTTGTACGCGGCCAACTGATCGGGCGAGAAGAACCAGACATTGCCGGGAAAACTGCCGCCGAGTCCGCTGCCGTAGTTGGACGGGTAATAGCCGATTCCCTGCGGGAAATTGGCAGGGTTGAACGGCGAGCCGGTGGGATCGGTGCAGAAATACTGCGCACCCCAATTGAACGGAGCACCGCCAGCGGTACCGTCGGCGCATTTTGGTCCCTGGCCGATTACGTCTTCGGATTTGCGCGTGTGATCGGAGTATCTGCCGCCGAATTTCAGGGCGGTGAGCACGCCGTCGCCAAGCAGTAAATCGCCGTCTAGTTGCCCCCAGCCTTCCTTGTCGCGCACGTTGATGTTCTGGTCGCCGAAGATCCAGCCCAGCGCGGTGGGAGCCGCAGACGGACTGGCGGACCCCAGCGACCAGTTTGCCGCCGAGCCAATGCCGTTCAACTGATAACCGGCGCCGCTGCCGATGCCGGTATTCCATTCCGCCACGTTTTGCGTCGGCGTTTTGCCGTTACCGCTGGTAGTACCGAGTTTACCGGTGAATGTCAGAGAATCCGACGCGCGAAAACGGGCATCCAGATTCACGAAGCTGGAGTTCGAGCTGGCGTCCGGGCGGGATATCTGGTCATACACGCCATACTGCGTACCCGGCACAGCGGCGAAATTCGCCGAAACCAGCGTGCCGTTGCGCACCACATAACCGGGATCGGGTGACTGACCGTTGCCCTGGTTGAGAAAATGCGTCGTCCACATCATGTAATTGCGGTTGTAGTTGGCCGCTTCCATTTTCGATGAGAAGGCGCTGAGGTCGAGGGTCAGTTCCTTGGTCGGCGCGTACTCGATATCGATCAAGCCGCCTTGGCGCTTGCGTTCCTGTTCGAACAGCGCGGCGCCGATCAGTTTCGGATACCAGACGCCGGCCAGATCGGGGTGAGCCGTGGCGACCGGACTGCCGGCTGCAATCTGCTCATATCCGAGCAGTTCCTGGCCATCGCGGCGCAGGTGGCGCTTTTCCGAGAAGCCCTGCAGCATCACGCCGAGCGTGCCGTCATCGTTCTTCCAGTTGAATAAGCCGCTGAACTGCGGATCGGTCTTGTCCGGCAACTGCGCATACACGGCACCGACGGTAGCCTCCACCGTCACCGGCTTGCTAAAGTCCAGCGGCTTGCGCGTCTGGATATCGACCGAGCCGGCGACGCCGCCTTCCAGATCACTTGCTTCGGAGGTTTTGTGCACCACCACCTTGCCGACCAGTTCAGAAGGCAGCAGGGTGTAGGTGACGCTGCGACCGACCGTGCCGGTCTGGTTCAGCACGAACCAGTCGCCTGACGAAACCGTGTGACCATTGATCAAGGTCTGGGTCAGGCTCGGGTTGGTGCCGCGCATGCTGACGCGATCATTTTCATCGAATCCGCCTTCGTTGGCGCTCGCCGAGCTGGTCGTGACGCCGGGGACTCGCATCAGCGAATCGGCGACGTTCTTGTCCGGCATCTTGCCGATATCCTCGGCGGTGATCACGTCGACGTGAGAGTCGGCATCGTGCTTGGTTTCGAGCGACTTCTTCAAGCTGTCGCGGATGCCGTGCACCTCGATCACATCGAGAGAGTCGGCGCTCTGTTGCGTGGTTTTATCCGCGGCGGCGGTGGTTGCGGCGGCCTCATCGGCATACACCCATCCGGTGAAACAACTAAGGCTTGCTACGATGCTTGCTGACAGTATGGTTTTACGGTAGCTCATGAGGCTCCCCTTCATGGCAGTTTTGGGATCGGCGGTGGATGCTTGTGGGCAACCCATGGCCGGGTTCTTTTATTCTCTGATGCGGTACTGCTTCAACACCTGACTCACACTTCATTACAACCTTGTTGCACGGTTTGCTCAGCGCATCCCGCGGCTATCCAGATACCAACTGGCCGCACCGATTACGCCAAGCTGGCCGTGCTCGATCAACCACACCGGAACTCGTTCGAGCAGCTCGCGCATCGCACCCTTGTTGTGGAAGCGTTCGGCGAACGTGCTCTTGATCAGAAAATCGCGAATCTGCGGCAGGATTCCGCCGGCCAGATAGACGCCACCCTGCGCGCCGTACAGCAGCACCAGATCGCCGACGATGCTGCCCATCAAACCGCAGAAAACCTGCAGTGCTTCGAGCGCCGTGGCATCGCTGTCATCAAGCGCGGCCTGGGTAATCTGCGCTGGCACCGTGAATCGCGGTATCGCGCTGCGCATCGTGCAAAGTCCGCTGTAGATGTTGACGAGGCCTGGCCCGGACAACACCGTCTCGATCGAGACATGCGCCATCTGCCGACGCAGCAGCGAGAGGATTTCGATTTCGATTTCCGAACCCGGCGCAAACGCTGCCTGGCCGGCTTCGGTGGAAAGAATAGTGGATTTTTCGTGGCCCGGAATCTGCACCGCGGCGCCGAGCCCGGTGCCCGGGCCGACCACCAGCGTAGGTGCCGCGATCGGCTCGCCCCTGGCCGCGGCCAGCACGATCAGGTCGCTGGCATTGACGAATTGCGTGGCATGCGCGACTGCAGTGAAATCGTTGACCAGCGCGATGTTCTTCAAACCGAGTTGCTGGCGGATATCCGTCAGCGAAACCTTCCACGGCAGATTGGCGTTGATCACCGTGTCGTCAAGCAGATAACCGGCGCAGGCGATCGCACCGAATTCCACCGGTGTATCGCAATGGCTATCGAGGAAGTCGCGCAGGATCGCGCTGAGGCTCGGATAGTCGGCACAAACGTATTTGTGATATTGCGCAACCGCGATCGGCATCGCGCCGTGCGCATCCGCCAGAACCAGGCCAATACGTGCATGCGTACCGCCCACATCGGCAGCGATGAACGGTGCAATCGCTGCCGTTCGTTGTTCCACATTTACCTGGTTGAGCCGTTGCACCACGCCTTCTTCCTCCCATTGGATTTATGGCGGGTTGGCGGATTTATCTCCGCTGAATGGCGCCGAGTCTGCTACTACATGACAACGTTGTCAATAGGATGACAAACGAAAAATTTACGGTGTTGAATGATAGTTGCAATGTTGTTGGTATTAGTTTCGATCCAAATTTCATCGCAACAAAATACATTAAATACATGATGTTAAATTCAAAAGCGAACGTGTTTATGGAGCTCGTATGAATCTGCGCTGATGCTCAATGCCGAAAGTCATAGAGTTCTCTGTTGCGCTGCCGCATGCAAATCTAGTGCATTCCGCAGAAAACTATGACAACGTTACCAGCGATGTCGCAAACGATCGGTTTGCGCGATGCGCATATCAATCTGCACCGCAAACGAGGGATCGAAAATCAGTTCGATAGTTGCAGACCAGCCCGTGAGCGGCGTAGCCATTCGTCGTATAACCAGCAAGCATCAGCCACCAGTTCGGGGAGCCGCCAGACCATGTCGATCACAGCTTCGGATGCGCCGCAGCGCAGCCATACTTCTTCCATCGCGATCATCGGTGGTCTGTTTTTCATCTTCGGTTTTGTGACGTGGTTGAACGGACCGCTGATCACGTTCGTCAAACTCGCGTTCAATCTCGACGACGTGAACGCGTTTCTCGTGCCGATGGCGTTTTACCTGTCGTACTTTTTTCTCGCGTTGCCATCGTCGTGGATCCTCAAGCGCACTGGTATGAAACGCGGCATGGCGCTGGGTTTGTTTGTGATGGCGATCGGCGCGGCAGTATTCGGCCAGTTCGCGACCATGCGTATTTTTCCGGGCGCGCTGACCGGGCTGTTTGTCATCGGCGCCGGATTGTCGTTATTGCAGACCGCATCCAATCCGTACATCAGCGTACTCGGGCCAATCGACGGGGCAGCTCAACGCATCGCCTTGATGGGGATCTGTAACAAAGTCGCCGGAATGCTTGCCCCATTGTTATTCGGCTTGATCGTAATGGATGGCATCAACGAATTCAGCGAGCGCCTGGCTCAGGCAGAGCCTGTGCAGAAACTTGCTCTCTTGAATGAATTTGCAGCCAAAGTACACGTGCCTTACCTCATTATCGCCGGCATACTTGTTTTGTTGGCTGTGTGGATCATGCGTTCTTCGCTGCCGGAAATTCGTGCCGATGAAGCGAATCGCGTCATCGGCGAGCATAACTCCACAACAGCGCGCAGCATTTTCCAATACCCCCATTTTTGGCTCGGCGTTCTTTGTTTATTCCTGTATGTCGGCGTTGAAGTTATGGCGGGCGATGCAGTTGGAACCTACGGGCAAAGTTTTCATTTGCCGCTCGATGAGACCAAATTTTTCACTACCTATACGCTCGGCGCGATGCTGGTTGGCTACGTCGTTGGTTTCATCGCGGTGCCACGATTTTTCTCGCAGCAGGCGTATCTCGCGCTTTCGGCGCTGCTTGGTTTATTGCTGTGCATCGGCGCTTATCTGTCCGCTGGATATGTCTCAGTCGTATTTGTTTTCGCACTGGGTTTTGCCAATGCCATGATGTGGCCGGCAATTTTCCCGCTCGCGATTCGTGGCCTCGGACGATTCACTGAACTCGGATCAGCATTTCTGATTATGGGCATTGCGGGTGGCGCGATCGTGCCACAACTGTTTGCGCATTTGAAACAGCATTACGATTTCCAGGCGGTGTTTCTGACCCTGATGGTGCCGTGTTACCTGTACATCCTGTTCTATGCGGTGAAGGGTTACAGCGTCGGTACGCGCATCGTGCCGAGCGCTGCGACGCCGATATTGTCGCCATCGTCCTGAACCGGCGGCGCCGCATGTCGCATGCGGCGCCGACATCACCCGGACATCGACAGACAGCGCTGGTCGCATACGCGCAAAGCCTTCACAATATGCGTTGCATGGTCGTAACACACGTATGGGAAAAGTCTTTGCATCGGCAGTTTTATCGAGCGCAAGATTTCCATCCGTGCCCTCACGCAGTTCGTAATCCAACCCGGGAAATTCTGGAATGAGCAGACCGACGATCAAAGACGTCGCGGAGCGATCCAACGTATCGCTGAAAACCGTTTCCCGCGTGATCAACAACGAAACTGCGGTTCGCGAAAAAACCCGCCAGAAAGTATTGCGCGCGGTCGAAGAGCTCAACTATCAACCGGATCTGTCCGCGCGCAGCCTGCGCAGTTCGAAGTCGTATGCGCTCGGTGTGGCTTACGACAATCCGAATCCCTATTACATCATCAGCGTGCAGAACGGCATGCTTTCGGTGTGTCGTGAAACCGGTTATGGCTTGCAGATTCATCCGTGCAATTCGGCGTCGCCGAATCTGGCCGAAGAGCTGGTCGACCTCGTGCGTCATTCGCGGCTCGCCGGCCTCGTGCTCGCGCCGCCGATGTCCGAGCGCATGGAGCTCATCAAATATCTCGCCGCAAACGATATCAAATTCGTGCGCATCCTTTCCGCCGCCGAAGATCCCGATGACGGTTTTCCATGTGTGTTCGTCGATGACCGCGATGCGGCCTACGACATCACGCGCCACCTGATCCAGCTCGGCCACCAGCGCATCGGATTCCTGTGGGGCGGGCCGTCGCATCGTTCAAGCCCGGAGCGCTACAAAGGGTACGAAAGCGCGCTCAAGGATTACGGTATTCCGATCGACAAAAAACTCATCGTGCCGGGCGATTATTCGTTCGAGGATGGCTTTCGCGGCGCGCGTAAATTGTTCGCGCTGAAAGATCCGCCGACCGCGATCTTCGGCTCCAACGACGAGATCGCCGCGGGCGTTCTTGCCGCCGCAAAATCCACTGGTATCGATGTGCCGAACGATCTTTCGATCGCGGGCTTCGAGGACAGCCCGTTCTCCAAGCAATCGTGGCCGGCATTGACCACGGCCAAGCAGGCGAC
>JAYVLO010000219.1:0-3238 GCA_043759455.1 Pseudolysobacter sp. | reverse complement strand
CCGTGCGGGGAATAGGAATATTTGTCACCGGGCGGATTCACGAGCGGCGATTCCTTGAACGTATCGAGCGCAACAATCACATCGGCAAACGGATGCGGCGTCGGGTAACTACGCTCGATGTGGATGACGGGACCGTTGTTGTAATGGACAATACCGCTCTGATGATCGAGCAGTTCGCGCGTCGTGATGGTGACGCCCTTGTCCGGATCGCGTTCTGCATTTCGACTTTCCGTTATCGAACTCGTCGTTGTCGATACGCGACTCGCCATGCCTGCACATGGCGAGTCGCCTACATCGAAATCCGCGTTTTATTTCTGCGTCGCGATCCAGTCGTCGATCACACGCTGCAGCAGCTCCAGCGGCAACGCGCCGTGGATCAGCACCTGATCATGGAATTGCTTGATATCGAATTTCGGTCCGAGCTGCTGCTTCGCTTTTTCGCGCAACGCGAGAATTTTCAGCATGCCGACCTTGTACGCCAGCGCCTGACCGGGATCGACGATATAGCGCTCGATTTCCGCGGTGACATCGCTCTCGGCCATGCCGGTGTTTTCCATCATGTAGCTGATCGCCTGCTCGCGCGTCCAGTGTTTGTAGTGGAGACCGCTGTCGACCACGAGGCGCACCGCGCGCATCATTTCATCGCGCAGGCGGCCGAGATTGTCGAGCGGATTTTTCTCGAAGCCGAGCTCCCACGCCAGACGCTCCGAATACAACGCCCAGCCTTCGACATACGCGGTGAACGGCAACACGCGACGGAAGAACGGCACGCCGGTCAATTCCTGCGCAACCGAAATCTGGAAATGATGCCCCGGAATACCTTCGTGATACGCCAGCGAGCGCATCGCGAATTTCGGCGTCTCGGCGGTATCGCGCATATTGGCGTAGAACACACCCGGGCGCGTGCCGTCGAACGAGCCGCCTTCGTAATACGCACCCGGCGCCGTGGCCTGCGCAAATTCGGGCACGGCCTGCACTTCGACGCCGAGCTTCGGGCGCACGTTGAAGGTGTTGCCGAGTCCGGCGTTGACCTCGTCGAGTATCGCCTGATACTGCTTAAGCATCGCCGCCTTGCCTTGAGCGGTGTTCGGAAACAGCTGCGCCGGATCTTTCGCGAGCTGCTGCACACGCGGACCAATCGGACCATCGGAGAGACCCTGACCTTTCAGAATTTCATCCATTTCGGTGGTGATGCGCGCAACTTCGCTTAGGCCAAGCTGATGCACTTGCTCCGGCGTCATGTCGGTGGTTGTCTCCTCGCGCACACGATAGGCGTAATACGCATCGCCGTTTGGCAGATGCCACGCACCGTCGTTGCTTTGCGCTTTCGGCTGTAGCTGGGTGAAATAGTCGCTGAGTTTCTTGTACGCCGGATACACACTTTGCTGGATCGCTTGATCGACTCCAGCGAGCAGCGAATCACGCTTGGCCTGATCGAGCTTGTCTGCTGGAATCTTGTCGAGCTTGTCCTTGAAGCTCACATACAGCGGATTTTCCTTCGACGGTTTGGCGGTAAAGCCGTCCATTTGCTTGAGCACCTCCACGACCGTGAATTTCGGCGGGATGATGTTCTTGCTCTCGCGCAGACGCAGCCCCTCGATCACCTGATCGAACTTGAGCGGAAACTTGTTGAGCCGCGCGATATAGCTTTTCGCATCGCCTTCCGACTTCACCTGATGCGTGCCGGTCATGAAATTGGTCAGCGAACTCTGGATGCCGAACATCTGGTTGACCGGAAAGTCGTAATCGCGGAACTGGTCGCCCTCGACCTGGATGCGCAGGAAATATTCAAGTACGTCGTAGGAAAGCTGGCCTTCGCGGTCGAGCGTGCTGCGATCGTATTGCAGCAACATGTCGTGATCTTCCTTGATCAGTTGCACCTGTTTCGCTTCATGCGCGACTGACGCGTCGTCGAACTTGTCGCTGTAGAAATCCAGCGACGGCGGCAGAATGCGCATGCTGCTGAGCATTTCCGGGCTGTCCAGCGCGAATTGCGCGAACACGCGATCGTAGAACCAGTCGACCTTGTATGGTTTGAAATAAATCACGTGAATCAGAAACGCACCGACCAGCACCACGACCAGCAAGACCAGGCGCAGTAGCCATTTGAAAAATGTTTTCATTACCATCTCCGCGAAAAAGTGCGGCCACTGTACCAACTGCGACGCGCTTTTGATAAGCCGAAAGTCATGCTGCCGCACGCGCTGCCGCCCAACCTTTGCGCAACCCGGCACGCACGCCCATCGTTATACTTGGCGCCCCTGCATTCTTTCGCTCGCCACGCATGAATTACCGCCACGCCTTCCACGCCGGAAACTTCGCCGACGTCCTCAAGCACACGGTGCTGCTGGGTTTGCTTGATGCGCTAAAGACCAAGTCGACGCCGTTCTGCTACATCGACACGCACGCCGGTGCGGGCTGCTACGACCTGCGCGACGAAGAAGCCAACAAGACCGGTGAACATCTGGCCGGCGTGCAGCGTTTGCTGGCGGTAAAAAATCCGCCGGTGTTGTTGCAGCGTTACCTCGATGAATTGCGCGCGCTGAATCACGAGCAAGTGAATCACGATGAAATGCAACCATCTGACGCAATCTCGATTTATCCCGGCTCGCCGCTGCTCGCGAGTCGTTGCATGCGCGAGAGCGATCGCGCACAGTTGTGCGAACTGCAAACCGACGAGGCGCACAAGCTTCGCCAGCTCATGCGCAACGATTTGCGCATCGCCGTGCATCAGCGCGACGGTTACGAAGCGTTGAAGGCATTTGTGCCACCGAAGGAGCGCCGCGGCCTCGTGCTGATCGACCCGCCGTTCGAGGCGCAGGACGACGAATTCCGCATCATCGAATCCGCGCTGGCAAATGCGCATGCACGCTGGCCGACCGGCACCTACGCGGTGTGGTACCCGATCAAATTGCGCCAGCAGATCATGCCATTCCATCGCTGGTTCAAGACCCGCGGAATCCGCAAGGTGCTGGTCGCCGAGTTGTTGCTGCAACCCGATACCTCACCGCTGCGCCTGAACGGCTGCGGCATGTTGCTGATCCATCCGCCGTGGCAATTCGACCAGCAGCTCGAACAATTGATGCCGGTATTGCAACGTGAGCTAACAGTAGCTGGGGGCAGCAGTTGGTCGGTCGAATGGCTGGTTGGCGAGTAGCTTTTCGTCGGAAGGCGCTTTGCTTTTCCGACCTGCGCATGGCTCTGTCGATTCGTAGGTCGGATGAGCGGCACAGCCGCG
>JAYVLO010000218.1:0-19665 GCA_043759455.1 Pseudolysobacter sp. | reverse complement strand
CCAAGCTTTGCCAGCCAGCAGACCTTCGCCACCGGGTCGAATCCCCAATCCGTCACGGCGGCCGATATCAACGGCGATGGCCAGCCCGACCTGATCGTGGCGAACGAAGGCAGCAACACCGTCTCGGTGCTGCTCAACACCACTGCGCCCGGCGCTGCCACGCCGAGCTTTGCCAGCCAGCAGACGTTCGCCACGGGATCGCATCCCCTTTCTGTCACTGTCACCGACATGAACGGCGATGGCAAACGCGACCTGATCGTGGCCAACTACATCGACAACTCCGTCTCGGTGCTGCGCAACACCACCGTGCCCGGCGCCGCCACCGTGAGCTTTGCCGGCCCGCAGACCTTTGCCACGGGATCGAGTCCCTTTTCTGTCGCTATCGCCGATGTCAACGGTGACGGCACGCCCGACCTGATCATGGCGAACTGGGGCGACAACACCGTCTCGGTACTGCGCAACACCACCGCGCCGAGCTTTACCGCTCAGCAGACGTTCCTCACGGGGTCACTTCCCTTCTCCGTCGCCATCGCCAATATCAACGGCGACGGCAAGCCCGACCTGATCGTGGCGAACTACAACGAAAACACCGTCTCGGTGCTGCTCAACACGACTGCGCCCGGCGTGAGCACGCCGAGCTTTGCCGCCAAGCAGACGTTCGCAACGGGAGTGCATCCCCAATCCGTCACTGCCGCCGATGTCAACGGCGACGGCAAACCCGACCTGATCGTGGCGAACAATGGTGACAACACCGTCTCGGTGCTGCTCAACACCACCACGCCCGGTGCCGCCACGCCGAGCTTTGCCGCGCAGCAGACCTTTGCCACGGGAGGGAGTCCAACATCCGTCACCGTCGCCGATCTCAACGGCGATGGCTAGCCCGACCTGATCGTGGCGAACCGCATCGACAACACCGTCTCGGTAATGCTTAACACCACCGCGCCAGGCGCCACCTCGCCGAGCTTCGCCGTTCAGCAGACCTTTGCCACGGGAACCGCTCCCCAATCCGTCACTGCCGCCGATGTCAACGGCGACGGCAAGCCCGACTTGATCGTGACTAACTCCAACGACGACACCGTCTCGGTACTGCTCAATACCACCGCGCCCGGCGCCAGCACGCCGAGCTTCGCTCTCCAGCAGGCGTTCGCCACGGGGTCGTATCCCTATTCTGTCACTGTCGCCGATGTCAATGGCGACGGCAAGCTCGACCTGATCGTGGCAAACGCTACCGGAGGCACCGTCTCGGTGCTGCGCAACACCGCCGCGCCCGGCGCCAGCACGCCGAGCTTTGCCGCCCAGCAGACGTTCGCCACGGGGGTGACGCCCTTTTCCGTCACCGTCGCCGATGTCAATAGCGACGGCCAGCTCGACCTGATCGTGACGAACTCCAGCGACAGCACCGTCTCGATGCTGCTCAACACCACCGCGCCCGGCGCCGCCACGCCGAGCTTTGCCGCCCAGCAGGCCTTCGCCACGGGAACCAGTCCCGTCTCCGTCACGGTCGCCGATATCAACGGCGACGGCAAGCCCGACCTGATCGTGGCGAACTTTAGCGACAGCACCGTCTCGGTGCTGCTGAACACCCAGTATCAAGCGCTATTCGCCGGCAGTTCGGCCACCGGCACGATCGTGCACGACTATATCTTCGCCAACGGATTCCAATAGGCAGCGCGGGACGCCGCCTTTTTCATCGCGTGCGAGTCAGGCTTGGATGCCATGGCACGGCTAATCCGTCATGCGCACGGTGGCGATGGCGGACACGCGCGCGAACGGGTAGAGCCTCCCTGCGATGATCGCGCGATCGCGCACGTCCGAAAGCAGGGCAGCCTCGACACGCGCGAATGATTGCCCGGTGTCCTCCGCGGACAAGATCGGCGTCTGGCCCGCGCACGCACGGTACGGCGGGCCACACACGGCCGTGGCTGGATTGAACGGCAGGACCTGGCTCACCCCAAGGTAATCGAACAGGCGGCGCAAGCCGGCCAGGTGTTGCTTGACCGTCGACGCGACATCGCACAGATCCACGCCACGTGTTTCCCTCCCTCGCGGAAACCGCTCGACCGTTCAGGTAGGCACGCGTATTGCTGTTGCGGATTTCGGCGGCGAAGAATTTGACGCAGCGGGTTTGCGCGCGATCGCCAGGCGCAGTGATCAGCGCCGGCAGAGACGCCGCACGGCTCATGGCAGAGGAGGGCAGCAGTACGGTTTCACCGGTCGGCATTGGCTGCCTACCCAGTGGGCAAAGGTGACCCCGGTCGTGTGGGCTTTTTTGTGCCTGATAAAACCCGCCTTCTCGGTGGGTTTTTGCGTTTCTGGAGCGATGTGTTGGCGCGCGTTGAAACTTGACCACCGGGCTCGCTCACAAGTGACCAGCATTTTCGGCGATGAAGCACTCGGCAACTGCGATTTTTCTTCCCGCCTGCTGGTCAGTCCAAATAGAAAATTTCGCTGCTTTACTGATCAATTTTCAACGCGCACCAACAGGCATGACCATGAAGGTACATTTTCCTCCGTCTGCCATGTTCAACCTCAAGGCAGGCGACAAGGTCACGCTGCACATGAGCTTCAGCAAACCGTGAACCGCCTGAACCTATCCCCTGAATGTCGTGGTCATTTGAACGAATCCTCTTGAGGCTGTTCAAGACTTAAAAAAGACGTTTGAATCGTAGGATTCTTGTGTCGCGCGGATGCCGATGTACGCTTTGATTGCAGCGATAGCCAATGGTGTTGCGCCAAAGATGATGAACACCAGATCGCCCGGCAGACGCAGCCATTCGATCAGACGTGCGGTATAGGTGCCGGTATAAGCCAGACTGCGCGCATGCCAGTAACCGTGTTGCACCGCATCCCACACCTGTAGCACACCGGCGGGAAACAGGCTGAACGCCACCATCATCAACAGGCCGATGTTGGTGCCCCAGAAGCCGACCTTGATGTATTTCTCGATGCCTGGCCAGCGCGCTTCGTCGCTGGTCTGACGCAGCACGAAGACCATTAGGGCGATCGCCAACATGCCGAACACGCCCATCATCGCGGCATGTGCGTGGTTCGGCGTGAGCATGGTGCCGACTTCGTAATAGCTGATGATCGGCAGATTGATCAGGAAGCCGAACACGCCGGCGCCGAGGAAATTCCAGAAGCCCACCGCGATCAGGAAATAGAACGTCCACTTGTGCGGCACCGCGATCGATTGATCGCACACGTCGCATTCGCCGCGGGTGGTGCGCACGAAGTCCCACGCATCCAGCGTCAGCAGGGTCAGTGGCACCACTTCCAGTACCGAGAACATCGCCGACATCGCCATGTTGATCTGGTTCTGTCCGTTGAAATACCAGTGGTGACCGGTGCCAATTAGGCCACCGCCGAAATATAGGATGGCGTCCAGATAGATCACCCGCAGCGCGGTGTTGCGCCGTGTCAGACCGAGTTGGAAGAACGTCAGCGCCACCACCGTGGTGGCGAAGAACTCGAAGAAGCCCTCCACCCACAGATGGATGATCCAGAAGCGCCAGGTGTCGACTACCGTGAAGTTGGTCTTGGCGCCGAAGAACAGCGCCGGCAGGTAGAACACTGGGATCGCCAGTGACGCGTACAGGAACATCCGCGCCAACGGCCGCGCCTGCGGATCGGCCATCGTGCGCGGCCGTGCCAGCCACCACAACATGGCAAACCAGCCGAGCAAACCGATTACCAGCAAGTATTGCCAGAAGCGGCCGATTTCGAGGTATTCCCAACCCTGGTCGCCGAGCCAGTACCACCACTTGCCGAGCAAACCGGACATGCCCGCCCATTCGCCGAGCAGGCTGGCGCCAATGACCACGACAAAGGCCGCGAACAGAACATGGGTCGCCGGACTCAGCCAGCGCGGCTCATCGGAGCGCAGCGAGCGGCCAAGGAACAGCGATGCGGCAACATAGGCCGTGGCGATCCAGAAGATCGCCGTCTGCAGATGCCAGGTGCGCAGCAGATTGCTGGGAAAGATCTTTTCCAGCTGAAACCCGTAGAAGCTGGCGGGATCGGCACGAAAATGCGAGACACCGCCGCCCACCAGCGTCTGCATTAGGAACAGCAGCATCACCACCACGAAAAACTTCACCAGGGCGCGCTGACCCTGGCTGGCCTGTCCGGGAATCACTTGAGGGTGCACGTGATGGCCACGGGTGACCCATCCCAGGTAATCGAACTTGCCGAATGCCAGCAGCACAGCACCGATGCCGCCGAGCAGCACCACCAGGCTCAGCGCGCTCCACAGCAAGGCACCCGGTGGCGGCCGATTGCCGACCTCGGGATCGTAAGGAAAGTTGTTGGTATACGAGTAATCGCTGCCCGGGCGATCGGCGACCGAGGCCCATGCCGCCCATGTGATGAACGCCGTGAACTGATGCAGCTCGGTCGGGTCGGTGATCAGGTCCGGCTTGAGTCCGCCATTCTTGGCCGGGTCGTGGAAATAGCCGGTCCAATGCGCGACCTGCCGCCCATACGCCGCCGCTTCCGGCGCGGTCAGCTGCAGCGTGTCGCTGGCGGCATCGTAGCGGTTGGTCTTCAACGTCACCGCGACTTGTGCGTGGATCGCCGCCAACTGGATCGGCGTCAGCCCAGCCAGCGGCTTGGCGTATTGCTGCTGTGCTAGCGTCGCGGCGGTATCGTCGCCGATCTCATGCAGCGCGTCGGCCGAATAATCGGGGCCGAGATAGGCGCCATGCCCCCACACCGTGCCGTTGTCCATCAGGCCGTAACGCAGGAACAGGGCCTGACCGTTGCCGATGTCCTCGGCGGTGAACAGCGTGGCGCCACTGACGTCCTTGACCTGTCCCGGTATCGGCGGTGCGTTCCGGTAAGCCAGCAGTGTGATCGCCAGCAGGGCGGTCAGGCCGAACACCAGCACGATCAGCACCGAACGTACCCACCATTTCGACAGCGGAGATTCTTCCGGTTCGCTTTTCGGTTGCGCGGCTTCGGTCATGATCATTTCCCGGTCGGAGTGGAACTGTCGAGGCGTGTCGAGCGTGACTCGCTTGGCGGATATTCAACTTGGTGAGGGTACATCGGAACCCTGCCGACGACGCGAAGCGGTGACAGTTGGCTGACAAATTTAAGTGCATCATGGGTGGAGCTGCTGCTATCGGCGCGCCTGGCATCGGCGATTGAGGGGGGTATCCCTCGATCAGTACTGGCGACGCAACGGGTCACGCATCGTGCCGTTCTTCGACTATCCGCCGGAAATCCGCAAAGTGATATACGCCCCGAAGGAAGTCCTCTTGGGGGACACCACGAATGCCATCGAATCCGTCAATATGCGTCTGCGCAAAGTGACCAAAAGCAGAGGCTCTTTTCCGAATGATGATGCCTTGATCAAGCGGTACTATCTGGCGCTACGCAACATTAACAAAAAGTGGGCACTGCCGATTCAGCATTGGAAAGCGGCGTTGAATCGATTCACCCTTCTGTTCGATGACCGTATGCCACAGCATTAATCGACAACCCGGTTACACAAAATCGCGGCTATCCCGTCGGTCATTGCTGCTAGCGACGACGTAATCGCGCCCCCGGGCGGAGTTTCATCGCGACTTCTTTAAAATTCACCCCTTCTTGGGCGCAAACGGCAGATTGGCGAGGCTACTCCTCGATCAAGCCTCACGGGAATTGCTCGATCAAAGCACCAGCGCTCAGTTCACCGATGAACCGCCAATCACCTACGCCGCCCTGCGCGCAGCCGACTCAGGCGACCTAGGTGCTTGCGTCGGCTGCGCTCAAGTGAGGGCTAACCATTCTTTCAAGTGGACCCGCCTTGGGCGGTGCGCAATGCTCGGCAGATGGAATAGTAATGCGCCGCCGATTTGACTGAACGGCAAATAGTCCAGCTCATCGAGAATGATTGCGTCGGTGTAGTGAGATTACCTTGCCAGTCTACTTTTTGCGACCAAACCGGCGACAATCAGTAGTGCGCAAAGCATGATTAATGTCCAGTCCGACAGCGTCGGGGTTGCGACTGCCGCACCACCCGCGAATGGCGCGCAAGGCGGGACGGTAATTGTATTTGCATCGGTCGTGACGGTTCCGCCAAATGCCAGGGCTCTTCCAGTGATGTTTGCAAAATGTCCTAACGTAATACCTGCAGCATCAAGGATATTTCCCACGAATGTCGGTGTCGATGACAGGGCAGCGTTTCCACCAATTGTCGTGCCGCCGATGGGCTGAGGGGCCCAGAACACATCCGCAGCACACGCGCCGTTTGCCAATGTGACGCGGGAATTGGCTCCCGTATTGAGCGCTCCACCTGGCCGAAATACATAAACGCCGACGCCGCTGAGGGTCACTGTCGTCGATACCGTTACGCTCATGGCGCCGCCACTGGAGTAACAGCCGGGCGGGAAGGTTCCCGGCGGATTGGATCCAACGATCACCGCGTCTAGCGCAACCCCACCAGCGCCCAAGGATGTACAGACCTGACTATTCAGATTCGCCACGGCGGTGCCCTGATCGAGCCCTACCTGAGGAGGACAAGGCGTACGTGTTGTGCCGTTGATTGCGAGCGGTGGTGTCGTCGGCCCGGTTGTGAAACAAACGTCGCCATTGATTATGGTTTGCGGCGAAGTATTGGAATTGGTGAGGGTATCCGAAACAATGCCGTAGGTGCTGGTCGATCCGAGGTTTGGCGCGGTCGCAGCCGATGCCGCGTCGCTTTGCACCAATGAAAGAAGCGCGACCAATCCCATGCCGGCCCACACGGCACGATAATTTCGAGGAAACCGACAGTTTTTCATAACGTTTCTCTTCGCAGCGGTGGAAGTTATGAGAAGTTTCATTGATGCGGCACCCTTCAAGAAGTAGAAAAAAATAGCACACGTGAGCGGTTTGAACAACTTTACGGTCGATTATCTCCACTATCCACATCGCAATGTGTCAATGCGGTGAGAGAGCTGGCCCCGTGAGTCTGGACAGTTTTCACCTTCGCCAAGTGATATTTCTGCTCTGCAATTGCTTGCATAAATCTATATTTGTAGCTCTTGCTTGTCCGAGTGTGCGTCAAACTGCATTGCGTGCATCGGCGGGAGTGGCGAAGTAAACCTCATCTCGCGTCTTGGCGTCCAGCGCCGAATGCGGGCGGCGGGTGTTGTAGAGCGCGATGAAGCGGGCCAGTGATGCGCGGGCATGGCTCACGCGTTCGTAGGCGTTCAGATAGGCCTCATCGTACTTGATCGTGCGCCACAGCCGCTCGACGAACACGTTGTCGCGCCAAGCACCTTTACCGTCCATGCGGATCACCCTGCGTGGAGCGTCGGTGGGCGGGCTACGCTTCGGCAAACAGGCGGGGCTTGGGCATCATCATCGCGCGGACTCGTCGCTGGCTACGGAATCAGAATTCTACTGACTCGGTCACGCGGCGTGGGAGGTTTTTAGAGATGGCCTTAACTTCTTTAACGCAGGGTGCGCGTCAACATCGGCGCAATCGTCTTGACGATCGCGGCGGCCACGAAGTGATTGCCCGCGACGATATTGCCGGTTTCGGGAATGCCGTCGTTACCGGAGAAATCGCAATAACGGCCCGCGGCTTCGCGCACCAGCAGGCAACCGGCGGCCATGTCCCACGGCTTCAGGCCTATCTCGAAATAGCCGTCCATACGTCCGGCCGCGACATAGGCCAGGTCGAGCGCAGCGGAACCGGTGCGACGAATATCTTCGGCCTCGGCATCGATCAGCAACGCCCGCGTCATGTCGAGCTGTGCCGGCAAATGCTGACGCTGACGAAACGGGAAACCGGTGGCCAGTAACGCGCCGCCGAGCCCTTCGCGCTTGGTCACGCGAATACGTCGATCGTTGAGATACGCGCCATCCCCCTTGCTCGCGGTAAACAGCTCGTCACGCAGCGGATCGTAGACCACCGCGTGCATTGGCTCGCCGTTTTCGAGCATCGCGATCGAGACGCAGAAATGCGGGAAGCCGCGCAGATAATTATGCGTGCCATCGAGCGGATCGATGACCCAGACGAATCGCGAATCGCCGCGTGGGCCGGATTCTTCTGCGAGCATGGCGTGACCCGGAAAAGCGCGCTTCAGTTCGCGTATGATTTCGGCTTCCGCGAGTCGATCCACTTCGGAGACGTAGTCGTGGCGCGCTTTCTCTTCCACGGCGAGACCTTCCACGCGATTCAGATAACGCAGGATGATCGTTCCTGCAGCGCGCGCGGCGCGTACCGCAACATTGACGGCGGGTCTGGACATTAAAAACTCCGGGTGGACAGGCTGGAAAAGAACGAGGGCGCAAGCAGTGTGTTTTGCTCGGCAGGGCGCAAGAGTAACAAATTCACCGGCTTGGGCCAAATTCCTGGCTGAACCGTCACCATGAAATCAAACCAGTCCATGTCCGAAAATACCAGTCCCAGCCTCACTTCCAGCAATATCCGCTTTGTCCTCGTGCGCACATCGCATCCGGGCAATATCGGCGCGGCCGCGCGTGCCATGCGCACGATGGGCCATGCCCGGTTGGTGCTGGTCGCACCGTTGCATTACCCGCACGCCGATGTCACCGCGCTGGCTGCGGGCGCCGACGACGTGCTTGAAAATATCGTGGTGGTGCCCGACCTTGCAACGGCGATCGCGGACTGCCGCCTCGTGCTCGGTTGCACCGCGCGCCAGCGTGGCGTGCCGCTGCCGGAAATCTCGCCGCGTATCGCCGCCGAACGTCTGCAGCAGGCGTCGTCCGACGATGAGGTCGCGCTGGTATTTGGCAACGAACGCTCGGGTCTCGAAAACGAAGAACTCATGCGTTGCCATGCGGCCGTGCATATTCCGAGCGTGGCCGATTTCAGCTCACTGAACCTCGCCCAGGCGGTGCAGGTGCTGGCGTATGAATTGCGTCTCGCGGCGTTGCAAGGTGTGGCGTTATTGCCACCGCCGCTGAAGTCCGATCCGGTCGCGACCGCGGCGGAAATGGAATATTTCTTCGCCCATCTGGCGCAGACCCTGATCGATATCGATTTCCACAAAGGCCGCGCTGCGGTGACAATCGAACGCCGGTTGCGACGGCTGTTTCAACGCGCCGAACCGGAGCAGCGCGAGTTGCGCATCCTGCGTGGAATCTTCGACGATGCGCAGCGCATGGCGCGGCTGGCGACTGGAAACGAGCAGCGCTCGCGAGAAAAGAACACAAGCGTGGATGATTTGGCGAATAAATAAAAAGGAACCGTCATTCCAGCCTTCGCTGGAACGATCAGTAAACTCCTTCAATGCCGGCGCGAGACCGAATCACCTTCGCGCGTGCTGGTCGCACCTTCGCGTGAAATCAAAATCTTGTCGATGCGCGCGCCATCAAGGTCGACGACTTCAAAACGAAAACTGCGCCAGACGAACCATTCGCCGACATCGGGAATGCGTCCGAACTGCGCCATCAGCATGCCGGCGGCGGTGTGGAAATCGTGGTCTTCCTCGTTCGGCAATTGCGTCAAATGCAGCAGCTCGCGCAAGTCGTCGGCGCCGAGGCTGCCGTCGATCAGGTAACTGCCGTCGTCGCGCTGCACAATCGGCGCGGCGCGTGTATCGACGACCGGCGTGATCGATTTTCCGACCACCGCGGCGAGTAGATCGTTGATCGTGACCAGGCCGTCGATGTCGCCGTATTCATCCACTACCAATGCCAACGGTGTTTCGATATCGCGGAATTCCTCCAATAGATCCATCGCTCGTGCAGTGGCCGGCACGTACAGTGGTTTGCGCAACGTGCGGAACAGATCGATATTGGAACTACCCAGGGTTTCCATCAGGCTTTTCAGTTCGAGCACGCCGACGACATCCTGTTCGCCGCCGCGGTACACCGGATAACGCGAGTACGGCGTGTCGCGCATCACTGCGAGGTTTTCCGCGAGCGGCGCGGAAATATCCAGCCACGCGATGCGATTGCGCGGCGTCATCAAACTGTCGGCGCTGCGATTGCCGAGGCGCAGAACACGATTCACCATATTGCGTTCGTCGTCGTCGATCACGCCCTGCTCGGCGCTTTCGGAAACCAGCAGACGAATTTCGTCTTCGGAAACTTCGCTGCCATTGCCGCGATGTTGGCCGAGCAGACGCAGCAGCCAGCGTGTGGTGAATATCAGGAAAAATGCGAATGGGCGGGATATCAATACGATTACGCGCAACGGCAGTGCTACGGCCATCGCGATCTTTTCGGGATTGGTGAGTGCAAGACGTTTCGGTAACAGTTCGCCCAACAGCATGTTGATCAAAACGACGCCGGTGACGCTCACCGACATGCCGATAGGCAGTGTGTAGGGAGCAATAATCTGGATATTCGTTGCCGCCAGCCAAGTCGCAATAGTCTGGCCGATGCGCGCACCGGAATATGCACCCATCACGCTCGTAATCAACGTGATAAAGAGCTGGACTGTGGCTAGAAATCTTTCTGGTGTTTGCGCCAGAGAAAGTACGATCTGCGCACGGCGACTTTCGCGTGCGAGTTGCTTGAGGCGGCTTTTGCGTGCGGTAAGAACCGCCATTTCCGATAATGCGAAGAATCCGCTGATCAGTGCAAGCACAAAGACAATAGCGATTTCGATCAGCATCAAGGGCGCATGGCAGTGAGGGTGAACCGAGTTTAGCAGCTAGGTTGGAAAATTCATTATTACCGTTGCAGCAGCGTGCGAACCGGATGTTTTTTGCGCGTCATGACTCGCTGTATCGGCAGCTCGCTCTGCGGGCCACGTGCGATGCGCATGTTCGTTACGGCATCCTGCTTACGCAGTCCCGCGCAGGCTGAATTCCGTTTTGACGTAGATCTGGATCTCTTGGCAGCAGGCACTGCTTGAACACGGAAGATCAATATGGATTCCAGCCTGCGCTGGAATGACGGCTCTTTTTCAGGTCACGCTAGTTAAATAGCGCTAGCTCCATCTCACGCTTTCGGCACCGCTGCGAACAAACTCGAACTGTCGCCTTTCGGGCGTTCGGCGGTCAGTGTTTCGCCGGTCACGAGGTAATACACCGACTCGGCGATATTGGTGGCGTGATCGCCGATGCGCTCGATGTTCTTGCTGATAAACAACAGGTGCGCACCGACGGTCACGCGCTGCACATCGGCCTTCATGAAGTCGAGCACCCGGCGATACGCAATGGTGTAGGCATCATCGAGTTGCTCGTCGTGCGCCCACACGGCCAGCGCTTCCTCGGCATTGCGATTGCGGAACGCTTCGATCACGTCGGCGATCTGTTCGCTGGCGAGCGCACCGAATTCGGCGATGTGCTTGAGCAGATCGTCCGGCGCGGCGTCTTCGATGGCGATAGCGCGTTTGGCGATATTCGCGGCGAAGTCGCAGATGCGCTCGAACTCGGTGCCGATCTTGATCGCGGATAAAACCTCGCGCAGGTCGCGCGCGATCGGCTGGCGCAACGCGAGCACGCGGATCGCATGCGCATCGAGTTTGCGTTCGATCGCATCGACGTCGAGATCGTCCTTGATCACGTGGGCGGCGAGGTGTGCATCGCGCTGGGTCAGCGCAGCAATCGCGCCAGACAATTGCGTTTGCGAGAGCTCGCCCATTTGCGCGATCGCGGCGTTGAGCTGGATAAGCTCATCGTCGAAACTCTTGACGATATGTTCGGAGGCCATGGCGGTAGTCCTGATCGAAGTGTGTTGCGTATCGCGCACAATTATCGCGTTGAAAAAAGGTTAGCCGTAACGTCCGGTGATGTAATCCTCGGTCATCTTCTGCTTCGGATTTTCGAAGATCATCGTGGTATCGCCGAACTCGACCAGATCGCCGAGATACATGAACGCAGTGTGGTCGGAAACACGCGACGCCTGCTGCATGTTGTGCGTGACGATGACGATAGTGAACTGGCTTTTGAGCTCCTCGACGAGCTGCTCGATCTTGCTCGTTGCGATCGGATCGAGCGCCGAGGTCGGCTCGTCGAACAGGATCACTTCGGGCTTCAGCGCGATCGCACGCGCGATGCACAAACGCTGCTGCTGGCCACCGGAAAGTCCGAGCGCATTCTGCTTGAGCTTGTCCTTGGCCTCGTCCCACAATGCGGCTTGGCGCAGCGCTTGTTCGACGCGGTTATCCATCTCTGCGCGCGGCAGTTTTTCGTAATGCTTGATGCCGTAGGCGATGTTGTCGTAGATCGACATCGGGAATGGCACCGGCTTCTGAAACACCATGCCGACCTTGCTGCGCAGCCGATTCAGGGCGAAGCTCGGGTCGAGAATGTTCTCGCCGTCGAGCATCACTTCACCCTTGGCTTCGAGCTTCGGATAGATTGAATAGATGCGGTTGAACACGCGCAGCAAGGTCGATTTTCCGCAACCCGACGGACCGATGATCGCGGTGACTTTGCGTTCGGCGATATCGAGGTTGATGTTCTTCAGCGCCTGATAACCGTTGTAGTAAAAATTGAGATTGCGCGCGACGATTTTCGGCGCGGCGGTCACGACAGTTTCCGCGACGGAAACCGGTGCGACGGTCATCGGCACGCTGTGCAGCGGAGTTTGGATATTAGTCATTGTGGACCTTCTTGCGCAGGATGATGGCGCGCGATACGAGGCTTAGCAGCAGAACGAAAGCAGTCACGACAAAGGCGCCCGCCCAGGCCAGCGAATGCCAGCTGTCGTAGGGACTCATCGCGTATTGAAAGATCACCCCAGGAACGCTGGCCAAGGGCTGTAGCAGATCGGTGCTCCAGTACTGATTGTTGAGCGCAGTAAACAGCAGCGGGGCGG
The DNA here is from genome assembly GCA_043759455.1 of Pseudolysobacter sp. Classification (GTDB taxonomy): domain Bacteria; phylum Pseudomonadota; class Gammaproteobacteria; order Xanthomonadales; family Rhodanobacteraceae; genus Pseudolysobacter. Next base: position 6,954 of record JAYVLO010000218.1, on the reverse strand, counting down.
TTTCGCCGCTGATGCGCGCCAAACCAAGCAGCGCACCGGTTAGGATGCCGGACATTGCTGAGCGATACAAAATCTGCACCGTGACTTTCCATTGCGGCACACCGAGCGAGAGTGCGGCTTCGCGCATCTGACTCGGTACCAGTTTCAGCATTTCATCGGTCGTGCGCACCACTACCGGCAGGATGATCAGCGCGAGCGCGATGCCACCGGCGAGGCCGGAGAAATGCCCCATCGGACGCACCACCAGCGTGTAGATGAACAGGCCGAGCACGATCGATGGTGCGGATAAAAGGATATCGTTGACGAAGCGGATGGTTTCGCCGATCACACTCTTGCGCGCGTATTCGGCCAGATACGTGCCCGCCGCAATGCCGATCGGCGTGCCGATTACTACAGCCAGCAGCAACATCATCAGACTGCCGGAAAACGCATTCAACAAACCGCCATCGGCGCCTGGCGGCGGTGTCATCTGCGTGAACAGCGTCAGTTTCAGGGCAGCGACGCCGTTGCTGAAGGTGATCCACAATATCCACACCAGAAAGAACAGGCCGGTCGCGGTCGCGATCAAAGACAGTGATAGCGCAACGGCATTTTTGAAGCGGCGTCGGAAATACATCCGTTGAGATAGCGCGTTCATCAACTGCCCTCCCGCAAAGCGAGGCGTCGGAGCATGAGCTTGGCGATGGATAGCACGATGAGCGTGATCACGAATAGCAGGAAACCCACGGCGATTACCGAGGATAGATAAAGATCCGAATCGGCTTCGGTGAATTCGTTGGCAATAGTCGCTGCTATCGAGTTGCCGGGTTGCAGTAGCGAGGCGCTGAGTACATGTGAGTTGCCGAGCACAAACGTCACAGCCATGGTTTCGCCGAGCGCGCGCCCGAGCCCGAGAAACACCGCGCCGATAACCCCGGAACGAGTAAACGGCAGCACGATGTCCCAGACTACTTCCCAGGTTGTGCCGCCCAGTGCGTAGGCGGATTCTTTCAACCGGTTCGGCACTGTCAGGAACACGTCGCGCATCACCGAAGATACAAACGGAATCACCATGATCGCGAGCACGATGCCGGCCGTAAGCATGCCGATGCCGAGCGGCGGGCCGCGGAACAATGCGCCGATAACAGGCCACTGGCCGAGATTGGCGTTTAGCCATGGAAAGACGTACGTACCCATGAATGGCACGAACACGAACAGGCCCCACATGCCGTAAATAATGCTCGGAATTCCCGCGAGCAATTCGACCGCTGCCGCGACTGGCCCCCGCATCCAGTTGGGCGCCACTTCGGTCAGAAAAATCGCAATGCCAAAACTGATCGGCACAGCGATCAGCATCGCGATGAATGCGGTGACCAAGGTTCCGTAAATGGGTACGAATGCGCCGAATTTTTGCTTGACCGGATCCCAGTCGGTACTCGTGATGAAGTGCCAGCCAAAGGTCGAGAATGCCTCGCGTCCGCCCCACAGCATCGAGAGGGTCGCGCCGAGCAGGGCCATCAGAACCACCCAGCCGGCGACCGTCACGATCACACGGAAGACGCGGTCAGAACGCGCATCGCGGCCGGCACGCGCATTTTGCGCCGAGGCGCCGGGTGCGGCGCTGGACGAAACCAAGCTATCGCTGGACATGGATGGGACCGTAGCCTTCAGAAATTATCGAAAGCCGGCGCGCATGCGAACCGGCTTTCGATAAGCTCCTAAAAAACGCGCGCAGTGGGAGCACTGCGCGCGAACGTCTCGTGGAGACGAGGAGAGAACGTTGTTGCTTACAGCTTGATCTGCGCTTTCCAGTACGCTTCGACCAGCTTGACCAGATCGGCCGGCAGCGGCACATACGCCAGCTCTTCCGCCTGTTTCTGGCCGTTCTCGTAAGCCCACTTGAAGAAGTCCAGCGTTCCCTTGGTGTGTTCCTTGTCCTTCGGCGTCTTGTAGACGAGGATGAAATTGGTCGCTGCCAGCGGATAGGCTTTTTCGCCCGGCGCGTTGGTCATGACGAGGTAGAAATCCTGCGCATTTTTCCAGTCGGCGCTGGCGGCGGCAGCCTGGAAACTTTCGATGCTCGGCTGGATGAACTTGCCGGCGGAATTCTTCAGCGCGCCGTAGGTCATTTTGTTCTGCAGCGCATAGGCGTATTCGACGTAACCGATCGATGCCTTGATCTGCTTCACGTACGCGGCAACACCTTCGTTGCCCTTGCCACCAACGCCGTTCGGCCACGACACGGACGTGCCTTCACCGACTTTTTCTTTCCATTCCGGGCTGACCTTCGACAGGTAATTGACGAAGTTGAACGTCGTGCCGGAACCGTCCGAACGATGCACCACGGTGATCAGCGCGTCGGGCAGGGTCACGCCCGGGTTGAGCTCGGTGATCGCCTTGTCGTTCCACTTCTGGATCTTGCCGGTGAAGATGTCGGCGAGCAGCGAGCCGGTGAACTGGATCTTGCCGGGCTCGACGCCATCGAGATTCACGACCACCACCACACCGCCGATCACCGACGGAAACTGGCCGAGGCCGGCCGCGGCGAGATCTTCCGGTTTCATCGGTGCGTCGGAGGAACCGAAATCGACCGTGGCTGCCTTGATCTGGGCGATACCGCCGCCCGAACCGATCGACTGGTAATTGAGTTTGTTGCCGGTCTTGACGTTGTAATCGGCCGACCACTTGGAAAGAATCGGGTACGGGAAAGTCGCGCCGGCACCGGTGATATCGGTGGCCTGAGCGCTGACGCCTGCGAACATCGCGGTAGAAGCCGCGATAGTCAGCAGACCAAAACGAAGCTTGGAATACATGGAGCATCTCCTGTGGGTGAAGTGGATCGACGACCGACAACCCCATCGTCGTAGTCGCTGAAGCATGAATGCGGCGGGTTATTCCTGCCGGCGTTGCAGCGCCAAGCCTAAAGATCGATTTTGAAGGTTTGATGACAGTCGACGAATTTCGCTTAAGAAAATTTCACCGGCATTGCCGGGGGCATGCATTTTTTGGCGCCACTGCTGCGATCCAGGTTGGTGCGGCGTATGCCGGGGCGGACATCTCGCACTGACGCCTTTGCCGGAATAGCTCGTCGGCAGTGACGCGAAAATGCAATAATTGGTGATCGTCGGCGATTTGCCCGACGCATCATTCGGTTCTGGGGCGTCGCATGTTTTCTCTGCAAACCATCTTCGGCAAGGGCGACAAGTTCTATGGCTTGCTCGAGGCCAGCGCCGCCGCGGCGCGTGCCAGTACGCGCGCGCTGATGTCGCTGCTGCTCGACAAGGTGGCATCGCCATCGCTCGAAGAATTCCGCGTCGCGCGTCGCCGCGAGAAAGAGCTCATGGCGAAGATCAGCCAGGAACTCGTCAACACGTTTGTCACCGCGCTGGATCGCGAAGACATCGAGGCGCTCTCTGCGGCGCTGTACAAGATTCCCAAGACGGTCGAGAAATTCGCCGAGCGTTACACCTTGTTCGCCGGATCGCTGACCCAGATCGATTACGCCTCACGCGCCGCGTTGCTGGAAAAAGCCTGCGAAGTGATCGTGCAGATGGTCGGCGAGCTGCGTCACGGCATGCGCCTAGAACCGATGAAGGAATTCAACGATCACCTGCAATCGATCGAAGGCGAGGCGGACCGACTGATCCTTGAGTTGTATCGCGACCTCTATACCAACGAACACGATCTGAGCAAACTGATGTTGCGCCGCGATTTGTTCGAACTGCTCGAAAAAGCCTTTGATCGTTGTCGCGATGCCGGCAACCTGATTTATCACATCGCCCTGAAGAACAGCTGAGGATTACCGACGTGTTCGAATCCGCCGCTGATCTCACGCCGCCCGCGCGCATGGAAATTGCCGCGTGAGCCTGACCCTGGTTTTTGTCGTGTTACTGGTGGCGCTCATATTCGAGTACATCAACGGTTTCCACGATACCGCCAATTCGATTGCCACCGTGGTCGCGACCAAGGTGCTGAGTCCGGGCCAGGCGGTGCTGCTTGCGGCCTCGACCAATCTGCTCGGTGCGCTGTGGGGCACGGCCGTGGCGAAGACGATTTCATCCGGCCTGATCGATGCCGGCATCGTCAGCGTCACGCCGCAATTGCTGATCTGCGCCTTGCTCGGTGCCACGCTGTGGGATCTGCTGACGTGGTGGTGGGGTTTGCCGTCCAGCTCCAGTCATGCGCTGGTCGGCGGCTTGTGCGGCGCCGCGCTGGCTGCCGCGCACAACAACTGGCACGCCATCCTGTGGGCGCAGGCCGGTTCGCACTGGTGGGAAGGCAAAGGGCTTTGGTACAAGGTCGTGATGCCGATGTTCAGCTCGCCGCTGGCCGGTTTCCTGCTCGGTTTTCTTATCATGGGTTTTTTGTATGCGCTGATCTCGTGGATGAGTTCGCGCAGCGGCTTGCTCGGACGCCTTGCGCGGCCACGCTGGGTCAACGCGTTTTTCGGCAAGGCGCAAATTTTCTCGGCCAGCGCGATGGGTTTATCGCACGGCATGAACGATGCGCAAAAAACCATGGGCATCATCGCGCTGGCGTTGGCGGGTGCGACGTCTTCCGGTTCGCTCAATAATCTGCCGGACTGGCTGCATTTCCTGCGTGTCGAGCAGGATGCCGGCAAGTCGTTCGAGATCGCGTTGTGGATAAAACTCACGTGTGCGCTGGTGATGGCCGCAGGCACCGCAGCGGGCGGCTGGCGCATCATCAAGACGCTCGGCCACAAGATGGTCAAGCTGCATCCGATTCACGGCTTCGCCGCGGAAACCAGTTCCGCCAGCGTGATCCTGCTCGCGTCGCAATACGGCATTCCGGTATCGACCACGCACAATATCTCTGCGGCGATCATTGGCGTCGGCGCGGCGAAGAGTTTCAAGTCGATCCGCTGGACCGTGGTCGAGCGTATGGTCTGGGCGTGGTTGCTGACGATTCCGATTACTGGCGTGCTTGCGTATGCGCTGGTGCGCCTGCTGCAAACGCTGGGTCTGGATGGCTAAACTGGCGCAGTAGGGTGGGCCGTTTAGGTGGCTGCGCAATGCATCCGATTTTCATAATCCGGGTGGTTTCGCCGGCAAAATCGCATGGTAAAATAGTGCATGAATATTTCTGCAGCTGACACGCCTGCGGTTTCCATAACGCCGGCAAGACCGTTGATTTCGGTACTCACGCGTAGCCTCAATCGTCCCGAGTTGGCGCGAGCGCTGCAATCGGTAGTCGAGCAGAGTTATCGCCCGCTCGAAGTGGTGGTGGTCGCGGCTGGCGCCGAGCCGTTCGATCTGCCTGAAATCGATCGCGGTGATGTCAGCATGCGCGTGGTCAGCCGCGGTTTACCGTTGGGTCTGTCTGCGGCAGCGAATGTCGCGCTGGACGAAGCGCGCGGCGAGTTCCTGATTTTTCTCGATGATGATGATTATTTTCTGCCGCCGCATATCGAAGGTTTGTATACGGCGTTAAGCGCCGATCGAGATGCGGTTCTCGCGTATTCCGGCGTGATTCTCGAAAACAATGCCGATGAATTTACCGGCGTGTTGCCGCAACCGCTTCAGTATTCGCCGCGACCGTTGCATAACTACAATTTCATCTCGATTCATTGCGCGTTGTTTCCGCGGCGTTTTGCGCGCGAATGCCGCTTCGACGAGCTGTTGCCACTGTACGTCGATTGGGATTTCTGGTTGCAGATTTCAGCGCTCGGACGCTTCACCGGCACGGCGCAAAATACCACCTGCTATCGGGTCGAGAGTGGCAGCTCCGGCGGCGGCATGGGGCCGAATGCAAACATTGAAAAAAGAAAGATCGCCCACGCGCATATCCAGAAAAAGCATGCGCAGCAGCGCAACGCGCTTGATGCAGAACTGCGTGAGATCGCCGGTAAACTCGATGCCGCGTGGCAGGAGCGCAATTTCGCAACGGCACTTCCGCTGTGTGTCCGCAGCATCGCGCTGAATGGCGATCAAGCCGGTATCTTGAACCGGTGGGCCTTGATCGCGATGCAAACGCAAGAATGGCCGCTCGCCGAAGGGTTGTTGCGCAAGGCCTTGCACTTGATCCCGAGTGAGCCTGCTGCTTTAGCCAATCTGGCGCAGCTGTACGCGGCCACCGGCGAGTCTGCGCACGCTCGCGTGTATGCGCATCTCGCTTGTTTCATGCAACCGACATCGGCACCTTTACGTGCGTTGGCAACTCGCCTGGGTGTGCCCGCCTGATTTCCTGCAGTGCGCGGCAAGGATAATCAAAACGCATCGCCACCGGCAGAAATCGATTGTTCGAGCTTGTCGCCGAGCGGTCCGATTTCCTGGATCAACTTGTCGATTTCCTCGAGCGTGAGCAGTTCGTAGGGGCGGTTTTCGCACAGGTGCAGGTAGGGTGAGCCGTCGAGATCGCTGACCGCAAGAAATCCCACGCGTTGTTCCCAGTTAAAACGCAGGCAGCGTTTGCAGTCCATGCCGGTCAGCGGGCCCACTGGTGTGCTTACACGCAGCACCTTGCCGCGATCCTCGTCCTCGAGTTCAGTCAGGTAAATGCCCTGGTGACGCTGCCCGCCATCGGTGAGCATGTCGAAGCAAATCAGGTATGGATCGTTGATGCGCAGTTTGTGCCGCGCATTCACATGCGAGCGAATCTGTTCAAAGGATTGCACCGTGGGTGTCTCCGGTGGATGGAATAATGCCTATGCTAACGTGCCTGCATGCCCAAGTCAGTTTTCATTTCTGCGCTGTCAGCGGAGCAGCGCAAGATCGTCAAGATCATCCTGTCGATTCCGCGCGGACGCGTGACCAGCTACGGCCAGATCGCCGCATGCGCGAGCCTGCCGGGTCGCGCGCGTCTGGTCGGGCGCTTGCTGCGGATCGCCCCGGATCAGCTGAAACTGCCGTGGCATCGCGTGTTGCGCGCCGATGGCCACATCGCATTTGCAGCGGGCGATGCGGCGTTCGACGAACAACTGCGCCGCCTGGTCGCCGAGGGGGTCGAGCACAAGAA
>JAYVLO010000217.1:0-31663 GCA_043759455.1 Pseudolysobacter sp. | reverse complement strand
GCGAGGCGTTTCACGACTTCGTTCTGGCTCACAGTCACCATCGACATGTTGACCGTCATCGCCGAACTTAGCAGCTCACCCATCGCGTTGGTGGAATCGCTGATGCGTGCGGCGTGATCGAATACGTCGCGCAGATAGACGCGGACTTCTTCGCAGATCAGGTTCGGGAAAAAACGCGTGAGCTGATTAAGAATGTCCTGCAATGGCGCAACGGCCAGGCGCAGGGTCACCAGTTCACGCTTCAGCAGGTACAGCCGCTCGATGGTTTCGCGCCGGAACGTATCGTGAAAAATATCTTTTTCCAGTGCGGTCAGTTCTTCCTGGAACGTGTGCACGATCGGCTGGAAATTGTCGACGATGAAATCCAGCACGGCATACAGCGCATAGCTCGGGCCGAGCGCGAGCAGTTCGGGCGTTTGCTCGCAGCTTTTGCGCGCTGTGGCATACGACAGCGATGCGCCGTGCCGCACGGTTACGAAATAACGCGGGCCGATGAAGATGTGCGTTTCGCCGAAACGGATCTTGCCTTCGACCACTTGCGCGGTATGGATGACGATGAACAGCGCATCGCCGTAGACCTCAATCTTGGGCCGCTGGTGGGCGTTGTGCGCGTCCTCGATGGCGAGGTCGTGCAGGCCGAATTCTTCCTGCAGTTTCTGCAGCAGCGCCTCGTTCGGTTCGTGCAGTCCGACCCAGACGAAGCAGTCGGTGCGCGGCAGCACATCGCTGATCGCCTCGATCGTGATGTCGTTGAGTTTGCGTCCGGTTTCTTTCGAATACACGGCGCAATTCACCACCATCGGTTCGTTCGGCTGACTCGTGCTGGGCAACATCATGGGCGCACTCCGTTGTCGTTAGCGCGCGATCATGCCGCAGTTGGTGTTGCAACGGCAATCGCGAGGGCTGCGCTTTTTCGCGCGATGGGTGAGTGATTCAACCGCGACGATTTCTGGCGTGGCTTTGTGCGAGCAGCAACGCCACATGCAGCGGCAACAGCAGCGCGATCCACTGCCGATTGTCCTGCGGAAACCACGGCAGAATTTTGGCGAACCACGCGAATGCCGCGAGCACGACGATCAGCACGGTCAGGTATCGCGCAAAACGACTCGGCAACCAGCGTGCGCGTGCACTCGTGAGCCAGCTCGGCAGCAGCAGCAGGCATAGCGGATTGAACAGCAGCAGGTTCTCGTTGCGCCACGCGAACTGGTGTTCGGTGAAACCCCACAGCGCGATCAGCAGCAAGCCGGAGAGGCCGAGTATGAGTACGCTGATACTGCTCAGCGTAGCGAGACTGTAGCGCGCCCAACTTCGATCGCGACGTTTCGCGAGCCAGATCAGCAGCAATGAAAAAGCGATCCCGATCGCGAAAAATTGCCAGACCCAATACGGCGCAAATTCCGGCGGATCGGGTATGGCCGCCCTGGCGAGCAGCACATCGCGCGCGACCAAGGGCACGCTCTGGCCGGCATCGTCGCGCACGTTGAGTTCGCGCAGATGGCGCATCAGTTCGGTCGGCACAAAACTTTCGTCCCAGAACGACAGGCGCTGATCGGCGAGCGGGCCGAGACCGATGTCCATGCCGATCATCGCCCAAAACTCCGGGCGCATCAGGCGCAATGCGTCCATGCGATAACTGAAACCGCGCGATGGCGAGGCGGTCTGCAGATGCAGCGTATTGCCGAGCGCGAGATTCAACGCATCGCGCACCTTGGTCGAGCAATTGCTGCGAAAGTATTCGTAGCGGTAATGTGTGTTTTCGGGACGCAGGTTCCACTGCAGGAATTGATCGAGCTTGAGTCGCTGCGCCGGACTCAGGTTCAGATCCTGGCGCTGGATCCAGCGCCCTTCGGCCATATAAACGGCCAAATCGCGATCGGCATCGTTGACGTCCATGCGGTAACGCATGATGCCGCGCAGGAAGTTCGGCAAGAAATCGGCCTCGCCGAAATCGAAGATGCCGTAGTTGTAGGTGCGCGCTTCGCCGGTGTTGCGATCCTCGACCAGCAATGCGTTGTGACCGAAACGTTCCCAGATTTCCTCGCCCGGGCCGAACGTGACCAGCGCGATGTTGAGATTTTCGCCGGGCTGGCCGGCCGTCCAGTTTGCCTCGCCGGCATGGCCGAGGTTGAACGGCAAAAATAGCAGCAGGAAAAAGCGGGCGATCAGCGACGTGAAACGGCGATCCGGAACGTTGGAGCGCACCTCAAGCCTCGTTGATGCGTACGCAAAACTGGTGCACGCGTCGGTCGTCGGCCTTGGTCACCTGAAAGTTGAACTGGCCGATCACGGCTTCTTCGCCGGACTCGGGCAGGTGGCCGATTTCTGACGTGACCAAGCCGCCGACGGTATCGAATTCATCGTCGCCGAAATTGCTGCCGAGATGGTCGTTGAAATCCGCGATTGGCGTGAGCGCGCTGACAAGGTAAGCACCGTCGGCTTGCGCCTGGATATGCAACTGTTCGGCCGGATCGTCGTCGTCATGTTCGTCGTCGATCTCGCCCACGATTTGTTCCAGCACATCCTCGATCGTGATCAGCCCGGCGACGCCGCCGTATTCGTCGACCACGATCGCCATGTGATTGCGACTCTGGCGGAAATCCTTAAGCAGGATGTTCAGGCGCTTCGATTCCGGGATCAAAATCACCGGGCGAACCAGGGCGCGGATATCGCAGGCCGGTGCGCCGACGACAAAACATTGCAGCAGGTCTTTCGCCAGCAGCACGCCGAGAATGTCGTCCTTGTCTTCGCCGTGCGCGGGGAAACGCGAGTGGCCGGACGAGAGTGCGATATCGAGAATTTCGGCGAGTGCCGCATCGACCGACACCGACACCATTTGTGCGCGCGGCACCATCACGTCGCTGACTTGCAGTTCGGATACTTCGATCGCGCCTTCGAGCATCGACAAGGTGTCGTTGCTGAGCAGACCGTTGGCCTGGGCGGTGCGCAGTTCCTCGATCAACTCTTCGCGGCTGCGTGGCTCGCCGGAGAAGGCCTGGCCGAGGCGCGCGAACCAGGATTTGGGGGCAGGGGGACTAGGGTGGTCCTCGCTCATGGATGTTCGGAGTCATGCCCTTGGGGCGGACGTATCAGTTTAACTCAAGACGACCGCGATGCAGAAATTTTGCACCGGCCGAATTCTCATAACATCATGAAATCTAATAAAAACCGTGAAATTTTCGCAACGGATTGTGATCCGGTGTGCGAGCCGTGTTTGCGCAATCGTCGCATTTACGCGTATGGATCGGCGATTCCCAGGCCGGCAAGAATGCGTCGTTCGATCGCCTCCATGCGCTCGGCGTCGGTCTCGATTTCATGATCCTGACCGAGCAGGTGCAACACGCCGTGCACGGTCAGATGCGCGTAATGATCGCGCCGTTTTTTGTCTTGTTCGGCAGCCTCGCGCGCCACTACCGGCGCGCAAATCACGAGATCGCCGAGCAACGGCAGTTTGATGCCGGGCGGCAGCTCGACCGGAAACGACAACACATTGGTGGCGTAATCCTTGCCGCGATATTGCTGATTCAGTTCGCGGCCTTCCGAGCTATCGACGAGGCGGATCGATAGTTCTGCCGAACGCCGGCGCTGCTGCTGCAACGTCGCCGCAACCCAGCGTCGAAACGACGTCGCCGCCGGAATTCCAGCGCGTGCTACCGCGTACGAAAGATGAAGTTGCAGCATCGCTATTTATCGCGGCAACGCGGTTTTATCACGATCACGCCTCGCCGCCGTTTTCCCCGCGACGTTTTGCCTGTTCCGCTTTGCGTTGCGCTTCCTGCTGCGAACTCTGCAGATCGAACGCCTCGTACGCACGCACGATGCGTTGCACCAGCGGATGACGCACGACGTCTTTTGCAGTGAAAAACGTGAAGCTGATGCCGTTGACGTCGCGCAGGATTTCGATCGCCTGGCGTAAGCCGGACGTTTGATGTTTCGGCAGATCGATCTGGGTGACGTCGCCGGTAATCACCGCGTTCGAACCGAAACCAAGCCGGGTCAGGAACATCTTCATCTGTTCGACCGTGGTGTTCTGCGCTTCGTCGAGAATCACGAACGAATCGTTCAGTGTGCGGCCACGCATGTACGCGAGCGGTGCGACTTCGATGACGTTGCGTTCGATCAGTTTGCTGACTTTTTCGAAGCCGAGCATTTCGTACAACGCGTCGTATAGCGGACGCAAATACGGATCGACTTTCTGGCTCAGGTCGCCCGGCAGAAATCCGAGTTTTTCGCCGGCCTCGACCGCCGGGCGCACGAGGATCAGACGCTGTACGCGATTCGATTCGAGCGCCTCCACTGCCATCGCCACCGCGAGGTAGGTCTTGCCTGTGCCGGCCGGGCCGACGCCGAAATTGATGTCGTGCGTGGCGATCGCGTGCAAGTAGCGCTGCTGGTTCGGGCCACGTCCCTTGACCACGCCGCGCTTCACCTTGATCGTGATTTCCTGCGTGCCTTCGGCGGCGCGCGCATCGAGTTCCTCGATGCCGGATTCCTGCAGATACAGGTTCAGGTTATGCGCGGTCAGCGGCTCGTCTTCGGTGCCGTCGTAGAGATCTCGCAACACCTTTGCGGCGAGCTTGGTCGAATGTTCGGCGCCAATTACCCGAAACAGATTGCCGCGATGGTTGATCTCGACACCGAGGCGCAATTCGATCTGGCGCAGGTGTTCGTCGAAAGGCCCGCACAGATTGGCCAGGCGTTCATTGTCCTCGGGATCAAGCGCGAGGTCGCGATGGGTGATTTCAGTCATGCGGTCAGGGTAACGCGCGCGCGGGGCGATGCGCTACTGCTTGACGGCAGATGCTGAAAACTGCTGAGACAAACGTTGCCCTGCCGACTCCTGTTTCTGCGTATTGGGGTTTTCACAAATCGAGAGGAGACAAGCTCATGGCCAATGATGTGGATTACGTGATGTCTGTTCGTGCCGTAAAAAACGGTGCGTTTGTCGCCGATGTCGGGCCGACGCGTTTTCTCGTTGTACCGGGCGATGCCGATCCTGCGCCTGGCCAGGCCATCGCCGCATCGACCTGGTACAAAGCCGCACAAACGGCCGGCACATTGACCAATGCCGACGCCCAGCCGCGCGGCGATATCGTATTTGTCGTGCACGGCTACAACGTATCGGAAACCGAGGTGATGGACCGGCATCGCCGCATCAAGGAGGGACTGGCGGCGCTCGCCTTCAAGGGCGTGGTCGTTTCTTTTGATTGGCCATGCGGTGCAAATGCGCTGGCGTATCTGGCGGATCGCCATCTGGCCAAGCAAACGGCGCTCAGGCTGGTCACTGACGGCATCACGTACCTGAGTGCAAAACAATCGCCCGATTGCACCATCAATATCCACCTGCTGGGTCACTCCACCGGAGCGTATGTGATACGCGAAGCGTTCGATGATGCCGACGATAGTTCGCTGAAGCAGGCCTCCTGGACGGTCAGCCAGATCATGCTGGCGGCGGGCGATGTTTCTTCTGGATCGATGAGCGATGGCAATGCGACTGCTGCGTCGATCTACAACCATTGCGTGCGTCTCACCAACTATTCCAGCCGACACGATGCGGTGCTGGATATTTCCAATATCAAGCGTCTCGGCGTGGCGCCGCGCGTTGGTCGTGTTGGTCTGCCGGACGATGCGCCGAGCAAGGCGGTGAATGTCGATTGCTCGGAGTATTACGTCTTGCTGACAGATCCAGCCGACACGTCAGTCGCCAAGACGGACCAGCCGCTCGGCATCGCTGGCGTCGCGAGTCATTCGTGGCATTTCGGCAATGCGATTTTCACGCGCGATCTTTTCAGCACCGTGATCGGCATCGATCGCAACTCGATGCCCACGCGCCAGTCCGGATCGGATCAGAAGCTGCATCTTGTGCGATAGCTGAAGGAATCTGGAGTAGTGGAAAAATCAGGAATGCGTTGCGAGCGACGCGATCGTCATTGAATGCAACAAGGTACTATCACGGCGAGGTCCGCGTAATGGAACACAAGCGGGCCGAACTTCAGCCATCAGGATCAAGGGAAAAATGAAAACATCAATCTGCCTCGCCGTCATGGCGACGCTGCTGCTTGCAGCGTGCTCGTCGATCACCACCATCACCTCACCTCATCCGGGCACCACCGTCGCTATCAGGGAAAAACATTTGACCTTGCCGGCGAGTGAAAAACTCAAGGGCACCAGCTTCGGCAACTATGAGTTCAAGGCAATCGAGACCGGCTTCGAACCGTTCTATGGAATACTTCCGCTGAGTTTCAAAGGCGGCCATCTGGCGGTCGATATCATTTTTTTTGCGCCGGCCGCTTTCTTCAACTTGCGTGAAGTGTTTCCGTTCTATCAGATCGACGTCGAAAAGAACGTGATTCGTTATCGCAAAACCGAGCAGGACGAGTGGCAGGAGTATCATCCGAAGGCGGAAGAAAGCGCTCGTGCGCGCGTTTATTTCGACGAGAAAAATGCCACGGCGCAAACGCACTAGATTGAAATGGGGAAGCGCCTGCGGGTAGCGGACGCTTCCCTCTCTTGCGCGGCCAGTGAGTTTGCAAGCGCACCGCCCGGAAATGGCACAGCGTGCATCACCGCAGCTCGATGCGTTGCATGCCTTCTGGCACATCGTTGTCCCTGCGTATGCGACTACCCTGATTCACTCTGCTGACAACCGACTCAAGGTGGTAATCCCGTGCTCAAGCGTTTTGTAACCGCCGCGATGGCGGCCTGTTTGATCGTGACTGTGCCGATTTTGGCGAGCGCCGATGAAGCACCGAAGGATGCCAAGGATGCAGGCAAGGCTGAGGACAGCAGCAAGTTGCCGCCATTTGCGGCCGACAAGACCATCCACGAAACCACCACGGTCGGCGGCAAAAAGATCAGCTACGACGCAACGGTGGGATCGCTGCCGGTGCTCGATGTCAAAGGCAAAGTCATTGCCGATGTGATGTTCACTGCCTATACGATGCCCGGACGCGATCGACCGATCACATTTGCGCTGAATGGCGGCCCTGGTGCGTCGTCGGTGTACCTGAATCTCGGCGCGCTTGGACCCAAACGCGTGCAGTTCGGCAGCGAGGGCAATAGTCCTTCTGATCCTGCCACGGCGATGGACAATCCGGGTTCGTGGCTGGACTTCACCGATGTCGTGTTCATCGATCCGGTCGGCACAGGTTTCAGTCGTGCGCGTATCGAGGAGAAAGATGCGAAGAAAGAATTTTACGCCACCGATGCCGACATCAATTATCTCTCACGCGTGATCTACGACTGGCTAGTGAAGAACGGCCGACTCACGTCGCGCAAATATCTGGTTGGTGAAAGTTACGGCGGTTTTCGCGGACCGCGCATCACGCACTATCTGCAGACGCGTCTCGGCGTGGCGATGAATGGCCTCGTGCTGGTATCGCCGTATCTCGAACCGACGGCGTCGGAAGGGGGCGATCTCTCGCCATTGCCGTGGATGCTGACCTTGCCGAGCATTGCCGCGGCGAACCTCGAGCGTCACGGCAAACTGACCGATGCGGCGATGACCGAGATCATCAATTACACGCGCGGCGAATACGTCACCGATCTGCTGAAAGGCCGCTCCGATCCGCAAGCGGTCGAGCGCATCGTCAAGCGCGTGACCGAGCTGACCGGGCTCGACGCGGCGTTTGTGCGTCGTGCGGGTGGCCGTCTCGAAACGCAGGCTTATTTACGCGAGGTGTATCGCGCGGAAGGCAAACTCGGCAGTCGTTACGATTCCAACGTCACCGGTTGGGATCCATTCCCGTTCGATCCCGAGCAGCGCACCAACGATCCGATTCTCGATGGCATCATCGCGCCGACCACCACGGCGATGGTCGATTTTGTCACGCGCAGCGTCGGCTGGAAATTTGCCGGCCGTTACAACGCGCTGAGCTACGAAGTGAACCGTTTGTGGGATCGCGGCGAAGAGGGACGCAAGGGTTCGGTCGAACAACTGCGCCAGTCGGTTGCGATCGATTCCAAACTGCAGGTGTTGATCGTGCACGGCTGGGGTGATCTGTCGTGCCCGTTCATGGCCTCGAAACTGATCGTCGACCAGATGCCGGTGATGGGCGATCCGAACCGTGTGCAAGTGAAGGAATATCCCGGCGGTCACATGTTCTATAGCCGCGCCGACAGCAGTGCCGCGATGCGTCGTGACGTCATGGCCGTCTACGCCGCACATTGATTGCCGCGGCTATTTTATGGCGTGGCGGCAAACGTTGCTGCCACAGCGGTGGTGATCACGAAGGATCGCTGACGCGGCTTTTATTCACAGTAGCCAGATCGCGATAAGTGAGATACACGCGCAGGTCGAATTCAAGCTGGTGGTAATCCGATTCCATGTATTCGCAAAGCTGATAAAACGCCTTGTTGTGATCATGTTCTTTCAAGTGCGCGAGCTCGTGCACGACGATCATGCGCAGAAATTCCGGTGCGGTTTCCTTGAACAAGGCCGCGATGCGGATTTCTTTCTTGGCCTTGAGCTTGTTGCCCTGAATGCGCGAAACCGCCGTATGCAAACCGAGCGCACGATGAGTGAGGTCGAGCCGATTGTCGAACAGCACTTTGTCGATTGCCGGCGCGTTGCGCAGGTGATCCTGCTTCAATGCCTGGGTGTAGGCGTACAGTGCCTTGTCGTTCTGCACCGCATGACGCATCGGATATTTTTTGCTTAGATATTCGCCGAGCCTATCCTGCGCAATCATCTCGCGCACCTTGTCCTGCACGCTGGCCGGATAGGCGCCGAGATATTTGAATGGCGTCATCGCCATACGCTTTTCAGGCGCGATATTAATTGTCGGCGAGGGGGACAATCAGCTCGCGGCCGCGAGCGTCAGCGGTGCGGGTTGATGCATGCGACCACGCAGCGAATTGGTCATCGCCTGCGTGATCATCACATCGACGAACTGGCCGATCAAACGCGGATCGCCCGGAAAATTCACATAACGCATGTTCTCGGTACGGCCGCAGAGTTCGTTGCTGTCCTTGGTGCTGGTGCGCTCGACCAGCACGTTCTGCACGCTGCCGATCATGCTGCGCGAAATGCGATCCGAGTTGGCGGTAATGGTGGTTTGCAGGCGCGTGAGGCGTTGCTTTTTTTCTTCCTCGGGCGTGTCGTCGGCGAGATTCGCCGCCGGTGTGCCGGGACGTTTCGAATAGACAAAACTGAAGCTCTGGTCGAAACCGACATCCTCGATGAGCTTCATCGTCGCGGCGAAATCACGCTCGGTTTCGCCTGGAAAGCCAACAATGAAATCCGATGAAATACTGATGTCCGGGCGCACCGCGCGCAACTTGCGCAGCTTGTGCTTGAATTCCAGTGACGTGTAACCGCGCTTCATCGCCGCGAGAATGCGATCCGATCCGGACTGCACCGGCAGATGCAGGTAATTCGCGAGCTTCGGCACGTTTGCGTATGCCTCGATCAGCGAGTCGGAAAACTCCAGCGGATGCGAGGTGGTGAAACGGATGCGGCCAATGCCATCGAGTTGCGCGATGTAATGGATCAGCAGCGCAAGGTCGGCGAACTCGCCATCGAACATCGGCCCGCGGTAGGCGTTGACGTTCTGCCCGAGCAGATTGATTTCGCGCACACCTTGTTCGGCTAGTGCGGCGACTTCGGCCAGCACATCATCGAACGGACGGCTGACTTCTTCGCCACGCGTATAAGGCACCACGCAGAACGCGCAGTATTTCGAGCAGCCTTCCATGATCGAGACGAACGCGCTTGGGCCTTCCTTGCGCGGTGCAGGCAAATGATCAAATTTCTCGATCACCGGAAACGAAATATCCACTTGCGGTTGGCCGCTCGCACGGCGCGCATCGATCATCTGCGGCAGGCGATGCAGGGTCTGCGGCCCGAACACCAGATCGACATACGGCGCACGCTCGACGATCGCGGCACCTTCCTGCGACGCCACACATCCGCCGACACCGATCACAAGATGCGGTTTGGCGAGTTTCAACTTGCGCCAGCGACCGAGTTGCGAAAACACTTTTTCCTGGGCTTTTTCGCGAATCGAGCAAGTATTCACCAGAATCACATCGGCGTCGGCTTCGATATCGGTGACTTCAAGACCATGCGCGGCGACAAGCACATCGATCATCTTGGCCGAGTCGTACTCGTTCATCTGACAGCCATGGGTTTTGACGAACAGTTTGCCGGACATGAGCGTTTGCAGGAAAGCGAGACAGCCCGGAAGTTTACGCGCCACATCGGGCGGCGGCTAGCAATCGCTCGTTGTGCGCGGCGATGGATACGGAAAATGTGGCCCGAACCGTTGCGCCCGTTCGCGGTCAATAACGCCACAAAACGCTGCGGCGCTTGGCAAAAGCTCGTATACGGTTGAAACTAGGACGCATTATGGTTTTACTGCTACGCCCTACCGATGCCCTCTCACGACCACAGCTAACGCGTGTCTCGTTGCGCTGGACGATATTTGCGCTGCTGGGAATGAGCGCGAATGGCATCGCGCACGCCGGTGCGTTGTACAAATGCGTGAACAACGAAGGCCAGATCGCTTACACCAACAAACCCGCAGGTTTGATCGATTGCGTCAAGCTGTCGAGCTTCGTCGATCCGCCGCCCGTACGAGCGCAAGCGAAATCGGTCGGTGTCGATACGACCAAGGTCAGCAATCCAAATTATCGATCCGGACCAGGCGCGGCATTGCCGGAAACTTTGCCGGCACCGCTCAATGCCACGGTAAGCGCGATGGCCGCAGTGAATCCTGCAGGCACGAAGTTGGTCGCGCCAGCGGCAGGCATGAATCCGTGGCTGAAACCACCTGCGGCGGCAGCCACGGCTGCGGTCGATTTCAAGGTGCAGCGCGGCTCGGTCTACAAGGTTTCGCGCGCCAACGGCATCGTCGAATATACCAACGTCAAACCGCGCGATCACAGTCCGGTCGAAGTTTTGTTCACCTATATCGCCACCTGCAGTGCCTGCGATGTGCATTCGCCGATCGACTGGAATCACACCGCACTGAACCTGCTTGCCTATCACGATGAAGTCGTCACCGCCGCGCTGCAGTTCGGCGTGCCGGAAGCGCTACTGCGAGCGGTGATCCATGCCGAATCGGCGTTCAATCCGAACGCATTGTCTTCCAAGGGCGCGCAGGGTCTGATGCAGCTAATGCCGGATACGGCGACCGATCTCGGCGTGGTCAATCCGTGGGATGCCGCAGAAAATATTCGCGGCGGTGCGCAGTATCTCGCGCAATTGCTCAAGCACTTCAACGGCGACGAACGTCTGGCCGCTGCCGCTTACAATTCCGGTGAAGCGAACGTGCGTAAGTATGCGGGTGTACCGCCGTTCGATGAAACCCAAGTCTATGTCGAGCGCGTTGGCACCTTGCGCCAGCGTTATGCCGGTACGCCGGTGGCGGCGAATTAGCCGCGTATTTCTTTCCGGACCGTTAAACAAAATCCGGCGTCAAGAAAACGATCTTTTGCGATTCCCATAAACAAAAACTCCCAGTCTTCGCAGACCGGGAGTTTTCTTTTGATCGATCAACCGATCCGCCCGACAGCGCGGCGGATCGGCCATCAAACGTGACTACTTACGGCGTGTACGAGCCCAACAGGCTCACACCCGAGTAGGCAGCATACGCATTGATCTTGATGTGGTACGTATTGCCCGCGGTCAGCGCGCAGCTTTCGCTGTTGCCCGTCAGATATGGACGGCAGCTGTAGCTGGCGAGCGTTGGCGCAGCACCCACCTGCACGTACAGGTCGGCATCACCGGTACCACCGGAAATTGCCACGGTGGCCGCCGTGGCGCCGGCAGGAACGGTGAAGGTGTAATCGGCCGAGAGCACGCCGGTCGCACCGGACAAACCGGTCACCGAGACATTGTTACTCAGCACATTACCACCACCACCGCCACCGGCGGTGTACTTGCCGACCAGGCTCACGCCGGTATAAGCGGCATACGCATTGATCTTGATGTGGTAGGTATTGCCTGCGGTCAGCGCGCAGCTTTCGGTATTGCCCGTCACATACGGACGGCAGCTATAGCTGGCGAGCGTTGGCGCAGCACCCACCTGCACGTACATGTCGGCATCACCCGTACCACCGGAAATTGCTACGGTGGCGGAAGTGGCGCCGGTCGGCACGGTGAAGGTGTAGTCGGCCGAGAGCACGCCGGTCGCACCGGAGAGACCAGTGACTGCGACGTTGTTGGCTAGCACATTGCCGCCACCACCCGCGCCACCGGTGACAGTCACCGATACGGTCTTGGTGTTGGTGGTGCCACTCGCACTGTCAGTTACCTTTTCGGCAACACTGTAGGTCCCAGCGGCCGCGTAGGTGTGGCTCGGGTTGGTTGCCGTCGATGTACCGCTGTCGCCGAACGTCCAAGCATGTGCGCTGAGCGTGCCGCCGGTATCAGTGGAACTGTCGGTGAAGCTCACTACCAATGCATTGGCGGTATAGCCGAAGTTTGCGACCGGCGTACCACCACCACCGCCACCAACAATCGGGTGGGAGATTGCGCAAGAGTTGGTGTCATTGGACCAGCTTGCTTGCTCGGTGTAGGTGCCGTTACCGAAGGTGATATTAGCCGCTCCGCCGGGCTGACCTGCCGCGATCCAGGCGCACTCGTCAGAGTTTTCCTGGCCGTTGTAGGTGGCGTTACCGGTATGGTTGGTCCAGCCGCCAGCCGGATTCTGGTCCGACATCATTTCGTGCCACTCGTGGCCGAGTGTCATGGTGTAGCCGTCCAGTTGGCCGGCAGCACCGGCGTTGACAAAGCTCACGCCGCAACCCGCACCCGAGTCCATGTTGTAGGGCTGGTTACTGAACGCAATGTCACCGTATGACGAGGAAAGGGCGCCGCCTGTGAGCGACGAGTCCCCGGTGTAATCGTGCCATGCGCAATACGCACCTGTGTATGCATCCGGGTTAGTGCCGGTCGGCGACAGGATCACGTAATAGGCGTTGCGGTTCGAGGCCGCAGTGGTGTTGCCGAAGTGCGCAGCAGCGTTGATCGCTTCCTGTCCGAGTTGATGACCCGTTGCCGCCGAGGGCGACGCAGTCGAGTTGTCGTACCAGACGCCAGATAGAATGCCGCCGCTCTGGTAGGGAATGAAGTTGGCATTCGCAGGGCAACTGGTTGCACCCGCCGCGACATTGGGGCCGTCGCACCACTGAGTCAGCTCTGCCGACCACAACTCGCTACCGGTGCCGATGCCCTTGAACATCATCTGCGCTTTCGCCGCTGCGCCGTATGCGTCACCTGAGAAGGTGGCGTTACCGCTGCCGTCGGTGCTCTGGCTGCCCCACTGAGATCCGTAGAAAACCAAATAGACTTTGGAGTGACCGCTCTGCACGCCGATCCCGTTTACTCCACCGCCGTAACTGAGAGTTTGCGTGCCGGTGGCGGCCGCGACCAGTGGCTGATGAGCTGCAGCCCACTTTTGCATGGCAGCGTGCACATCCAGCGTCGGCATAACTCCGTGCCGATAAGGATGTCCATAGCTTGGCGAGTAGGGGTTGCCCGTTCCGCCGGCTTGTGCGCTGTCGGTATTGCTATCAATTGCTGCGGCGCCGCTGTCAGCGGCATTAACCGATGAAGCAGCCAAAGCCGCGATTACAGTAGAAACAAGAACAGCTTGGGTAAAGACGAACGCCTTGCGGCGCAGAATTGCGAGTTTTGAAATTGACACGAAATTACCTCCAACGAGTTGGTGTAAATAGGATGCCGCGTATGCGGTTCCAGTGTTTTATCTCTGTATTTCTAGTTTCCCCCTTCTTCACTTGCGCTGTTGCACGCTCAACCTTTCCCAAAGGGCGAGCGCATCATTTTTTATTCCGGTAGCTGGGCTGCGCGGGATACTCAACTAAAGAATAAATCGGCATTCCCAATGCGCTTGAGCTAGCTTCAACCGGCTTCAACTCTGATCGCGGCGGAGCGTAACAGCGGCTTTTCGGCCGGTCAAGCGTGCAAATTCGATACGTATTTGATGCTGTCCGCTATATATTGCTATGCATCATTAATTTAGTTTAATAATAGCCGATAATTATAATCCGTTTCGTCTGAAACCATTCGGGTGGGTACGGATCAGGCCGCTGATTCAAAGAGAAAAAGTGCTACGAAGATTGCCGTAATTCGCGAGGTCAAACCTGCGGCAGTAAGAAATTTACGTGCACTTGCACACCGCTGTTCAGCCCGATTTTATTTACATTCTGCAACGCTGATTCAAGCAAAAAAGAGCACGAGTTATATATCGTGCATTTAAATATTTTGTTTGATAGATAACATGGCGGATGTTTCGATCTTCAAGTCGATTTCGCCTATCGCCAATATCGAGACTGATCTCGCGAAACACGCGCTTGCGGTACAACGTGCGATGCCGGAACTTCCATCGAAAAAATGCGCGGCGAAAACCGCTGCAGATGCTCATGCAGGTATCGCAATGCTGCTTCGTGCAGGGAATGAAATGCCACCAGTGAAATGCAATATTTCGAGCGTACGCATCAAGCGATTTGATCACTCGATGGGGCAGATTTCTGGGCCGAATTGAAGGCGCAGTATTCGCCGCACATGTAGAGTTACGCGTTCGGCTCACCCGCATGCGGTGAAGCGCCGTGAAAACGTTTTCGGTGCGGATGCACGGACGACAACTTTGCGTTCGCTTACCCGCCCACCGGCGCACTCATCGCGGGACGTTGCATCAGCGTGAGTTCGGCGCTGAATGGAATACCGCCTTCATGCAGGCCCTCCATCTTGATCTTGCTGCCGGGAGCAAGATGCGCTTCGCGATTGCGCAGTTCATTCTGGCCGACGATCGGTTCATCGTTGAGCTTGAGCAGGATGTCGTGCACGCGCAGGCCGGCTTTGACTGCCGGGCCGTCGGCATACATGTCGACCACATCGACACCGCTCGCCGCTGCCGGCAGTCCGCTATTGATCGGCACCTTTACGTCGTCGTATTCGATGCCGAGCCAGCCGCGGATTACCTGGCCGTTGGCGATGATCTGGTCGAGTACCCATTTCGCCGTCGTTACCGGGATGGCAAAACCGAAACCTTCGGCGCCGCCGCTCTGGCGGAACACGGCGGTATTGATGCCGATCAGCTCACCGTAGGCATTCACCAGTGCGCCGCCGGAATTACCACTGTTAATTGCCGCGTCGGTCTGGATGAAATCCTCGTAAGGATTTTGCACGAGTTGGCGACCCGTCGCGCTGACGATCCCCATTGTCACGGTCTTGCCGAAACCGAATGGATTGCCGATCGCCAGGGCGACGTCACCGACATTGGCCGGAGCCTGATCCGCAACCACGATCGCCGGCAGATTCGACGCATCGATTTTCAGCACGGCGAGATCGGTATCGGTATCCGTGCCGATCACATGCGCTTGGGCGACACGTCCGTCATACAGCAATACCTGAATGTCATCGGCACCGGCGATGACATGATTGTTGGTCAGTACATAACCGTCCGTGCGGAAAATCACACCGGAGCCTAGGCTGCGTTGGCGACCCTTCTCAATCGGACCAACCACGCTGCCGCCAAAAAAACGCTGGATCAGCGGGCTGGTGTAACCGCGCCGGATTGGAACCACTTTGTTCGCATAAATATTCACCACGCTCGGCGCGGCACGGCTTACGGCATCGGCATACGAAGCGCGCCCGCCATCGCCGGCAGACGGCTGCAGATTCCTGATGTTATGCGCCCGCGCTGCATCGGCCTGCGCAGATATTGCGGCGGCAGTGTTCGTCGATGGGGGCGCGGTCGCTGCGTTTGTGCCCAGTCGCCCGCGAACTTGCTCGGCCGCATCCGGCCAGAACTGGTTGACCACATACGCCAGCGCGAGTCCGAGGACGATGAATTGCAGCAGAAACAGGACGGTGCGAACGGGTGCTTTCATTGAACTCTCGATTGACGATATCTCTGCAGTCACGACGGGCGCACAGTAGCCAGGGCGCGCGCCAGTTTCGCCGAAGGTCTGCAGCGCAAGTCCGAGCACGCATCATAATTCGTTGTGCGTCGCGGTGCGCTTCGTTAAACTATCACGGTTTTTCGGGGGGTCACTCCCGTTCCTTTTTCTCAATGTTGATCATGCGGAGAGCCGGATGGCGAACGAAGGCGTGAATCATGGCCGTCGCCGCTTCCTCACTGCCACGACTGCGGTCGTTGGTGGCGTTGGAGCGATTACTGCGGCTGTGCCTTTTCTCAAGTACTGGGAGCCAAGCGCAAAGGCCAAACTGGCCGGTGCGCCGGTGACACAGGATATTTCCAAACTGGAAATTGGCCAGATGCTCATCACTGAATGGCGCGGCTCGCCGATTTTCATCGTGCGCCGTACCAAGGAGCAACTCGCGGTGTTGCCGAGCCTAGACGCGCAGTTGCGCGATCCGAAATCGGAAAACACCTCGCAGCAACCGGCGTTTGCGCAAAACGAATTCCGTTCGCACAAGGAACACCCCGAGTTACTGGTGCTGGTCGGCGTTTGCACTCATCTTGGCTGTTCGCCGAAATACGTCGGTGAACTCACGCCCGAGCCATTCGATCCGAATTGGAAGGGTGGATTTTTCTGCCCGTGCCACAAGTCGCGCTACGACATGTCCGGCCGTGTTTTCCAGGGCGTGCCGGCGCCGGCCAACCTACCGGTGCCGCCGTATCGTGTGGTCAGCGATACGCAGATCGTCATTGGCGTAAATCCTGAAGGAGCTGCGTAATGGCTGGCGTTCCCCAAACTCCCTACAAGCCGAGCAACAAATTGCTGGCCTGGGTCGAAGATCGCTTACCGATCGGCAGTTTCCTGTCTTCGCACACCAGCGGCTATTACGCGCCGAAGAATTTCAACCTCTGGTATTATTTCGGCGCGCTCGCGTTGCTGGTGCTGGTCAATCAGATTCTCACCGGCATCTTCCTCACGATGAATTACAAGCCGGGCGCGGCCACCGCGTTCGACTCGGTCGAGTTCATCATGCGCGACGTCGACTGGGGTTGGCTGATCCGTTACATGCACGAGATCGGCGCCTCGATGTTCTTCATCGTGGTTTACCTGCACATGTTCCGCGGCCTGATGTATGGCTCGTTCAAAAAGCCGCGCGAGCTGGTGTGGATCCTCGGCATGCTGATCTATCTAACGCTGATGGCCGAGGCTTTCATGGGATATGTGCTGCCATGGGGCCAGATGTCGTTCTGGGGCGCCAAGGTGATCATCTCGTTGTTCGGCACGATTCCGTTCATTGGCGATCATCTTGTGCAGTGGATCATGGGTGATTACATTCCTGGCGATGCGACGGTCAATCGCTTTTTTGCGTTGCACGTGATCGCCTTGCCGCTGGTATTGCTGTTGCTCGTGGTTTTGCATCTGGCGGCGTTGCACGAGGTCGGCTCGAACAATCCGGACGGTGTCGAAATCAAGGCCAAGAAAGATGCGAATGGTCGGCCGATCGATGGCATTCCGTTTCATCCGTATTACACGGTAAAAGATCTGTTCGGCGCCGGATTTTTCCTGATGATCTGCGCGTTCTTCCTGTTCTTCGAACCGACCGTTGGCGGTATTTTCCTCGAGCACGACAATTTCATCGAAGCCAATCGCCTGGTCACGCCGGAGCACATTAAACCCGTCTGGTACTTCACGCCGTATTACGCCATGTTACGGGTGGTGCCGTCGTATTTCGATACCGCGATCTGGGGTGTGCTGGTGATGTTCGGCGCGATCGTCATGCTGTTCCTGGTGCCGTGGCTGGACAAGAGCCCGGTCAAGTCGATCCGTTATCGCGGCTGGATGACACGCACCGCGCTGGCGGTTCTCGTGGTCTGTTTTGTCTGGCTGGGTAAGATCGGTTCGGGCCCCGGTACCGATCCGAGCGAAGTCATCATCGGGCGACTTTTGACTATTTTTTATTACGGAGTGTTCGTGCTCATGCCGATTTATTCGCGCATCGATGCGACCAAGCCGGTTCCGGATCGGGTGACCACGCATGATTAAGCACACCATGACCAAGTTCGGTCTGATTGTTCTGACTGCGATGTTCGCGGTGGGTACTGCGTATGCGGAAGAAGGCGAAGGATTGCTTGCATCGAATTCCAGCGTCGGCAATATCGCCGGCCTGCAACACGGTGCGCAGACCTTTTTCAACTACTGCTCAGGCTGTCACTCGCTGAAGTACATGCGGTACTCGCGCATCGCCGAAGATTTGAATCTTTCGGAAGAAATGGTGACGAAAAACCTGATCTTCACCGACGCCAAGATTGGCGAAACTGCGTTGGCCACGATCAAGGCCAAGGATGCGGAGAACTGGTTCGGCAAGGCACCGCCGGATCTGTCGCTCGAAGCGCGCGCGAAAAGCCCGGACTGGATTTACACGTATCTGAAATCGTTCTACGTCGATCCGTCGCGTCCGGTCGGCTGGAACAATACGTTGTTTCCCGGCGCCTCGATGCCGAACGTGCTGTGGGAGTTGCAGGGTGTGCAGACCGCTGAATTAGCACCGGCCAAGTCCGGTGAAGACGCGCATATCGCAAAACTCGTGCTGTCTAAACCCGGCAAACTTTCGCCGCAGCAATACGATGAAACCATCCGCGATCTGTCCTCGTTCCTGCAGTATGTCGGTGAGCCGGCGGCGCTCAAGCGAGAGGCGGTCGGTGTGTGGGTGGTGCTGTTCCTCGCGTTTTTCACCTTCATTGCCTGGCTGTTGAAGACCGAATACTGGAAAGATGTGCATTGAGTGCAATGGACGCGAGCGTAATCCGCGTTTGAGCGATTGATGATCAAAGCCGCATCGTAATTCCTCGACAAACCCTTGCATCACTGCAGGGGTTTTGTCGTTTTCGGGATCGGAATTTCCGGCATCCTGCAAGTGAGGAGCTACGGCCGGCAATCGCCTGCTCGCCCGATGTTTGCTGTAGGCTATGGGTCACCGGCGTTTGCGTAGTAGATTCGCGAGGCAGGAAGCAGCAATCGCGCGGCTTTCCGGCGACCGCGACGGGGACGCAGAGGATCTGCCCATGGCTGTAAGTCAACGTTCACGCACCGTACTCACGCTGTATTCCTCGCGCGATTGTGTCTATTGCCACCGCGTGCGCCTGGTGCTGGCCGCGAAAGGCGTCATCTATGATCTCGTTGCGGTCAATCCGCTGAGTCCGCCGGAAGATCTGCTCGACCTCAACCCGTACAATTCCGTGCCGACCCTGGTTGACCGCGATCTGGTTTTGTACGACACCGGGGTGATTTGCGAATACCTGGATGAGCGATATCCGCATCCGCCGCTGATGGCGGTCGACCCTCTGGCGCGTGCGCGGTTGCGGCTTGCAATCGTGCGCATCGAACGCGACTGGCTGGTCTACGTCTCACAGATTAAGGCGGGCGGACGCCCTGCCGATACGGCGCGCAAGCGCTTGCGGGAGGCGCTGATCGCCAGCGTGCCGTTGTTCAAGGCGGCGAAATTCTTTTTGAGTGCGGAAATGAGCCTGACCGATTGCACCCTGGCGCCGCTAATCTGGCGACTGCCGGATTTGGGCGTGGTATTGCCACGCGAGGCGCAGGTGATCAACGAATACGGTGATCGAATTTTTCGCAATCCCGGTTTTACGCGCAGCCTGACTGTCGAAGAAAAAGCGTTGCGTCCGGCGTGATCCGTGGCGCGCGGATGATTGCGCAGCGCTCCAGTTGAGCCGGATGATGGCTCCTGCGGTAAACTTGCACGCAGAGTAGTGAGCGCGGAGCACGCGAATGTCGCGGGCTCATGCAAAAATCCATCAGTTCGAGTTTTCCATGTCCGAACCTGCAATGAGTTCCAACCGCTCGTATCTGCTGCGCGCAATGTACGAATGGATCAGCGATAACGGATTCACGCCGTATTTGCTGGTCGATGCCAATGCTGCTGCGGTAAAAGTGCCCCGTGGCGTGGTCAAGGATGGCCGAGTGACACTGAATGTCGCCGCCCGCGCCGTTACCCAGCTTGATCTCGGTCGCGAATATGTGCGTTTTCTCGCGCGTTTCGGCGGCGTAAGCCAGGTCGTGGAAGTGCCGATGGGCGCGCTGCTGGCGATCTATGCGCAGGAAAACGGGCAAGGCATGATGTTTCCCGCGGAGGACGGCTCCACTCCGCCGCCGATTCCGGCAACCGAGCCGCCGCCAGCAAAAAAAGGTCCGAGCTTGCGTGTGGTGAAATAGCCCGCGTTTGTCTCAATGCAAGGCGTCGGGTATGCCGTGCGCCACCGGTAGACTGTAGGAATCCAGGCGCTGTCCAAGCATCGTCAGGCGCCCCTGGCGTCGGTCTGCGCCATCCGTGCTCAGCTCGAAGTTGTAACTGCGCCGCAACGCCAGCCAGCCGGATTCACCACGGCGGATTGCCATGCGATGCAGCGCAACGGTTTGGTCGAGCAACTGTACGTTGCCGCGCTCGCATAATTGCTGACAAAACCCGCGCGCGCGCTCATGCGCCTTCAGCGCATCGAGCCAGAACGCAGCGGCCAAGCCGAGGATGAGTAATGGAAGCAGTGAATCTAGCATGATCCTGGATTTTGGGATGACGGGTGACGGATGACGGATGACGAACTCAAGCACACGTGTTTCGAACTATAATCTTTTGCGCCTGCGATAAGGCGAAGCATCGAACAATTTGCAATGATGTTTTTCATCGATGCACGCGCGAGCGCAGCGTGGGAATTTCGCGAATGCCCGTCGGCTATGGCAGAATTCCCTCGAACTCACCCGTACGGAATTTGCACGAACGCAATTGATCGGTATTCTGCCGATGACTACTGCAGCTTTTTTTGAGGGAACGGTAATGAAGCTGATATTTCCCAACGGCGAACATGCTTCGCTGAATCTCGCGCAAGGCGTTACTCTGGTCGGCAGCGATGTCGAGTGTCAATTGCGCTTGAGCGGCGTCGGTATTGCGGCGAGGCATTGCGAGATCCACATGCATGCCGCTGAAGTACAGATCGTACCTGCCGATGCGAGCGCCGTGACCTTGGTCAATGGTCAGCCGCTGAGCAAAGCGAATGCACTGAAACAGGGCGATCTACTGCAGTTCTCGAAGATCGCGTGTCGCGTGATGGGGCAGGATGCCGCGCCCGCGCATGCTGCCCCGCGCGATTCCGTCGACGATACCGGCCACACGCGCGTGCGAATGGCACTGCCTAAATTGATGCTGCGCGGTGTTTCCGGACCGACGTTCGGCAAGACATTCCCGGTATCCGGCAGCATGACCATGGGACGTCAGGCGGATTGTGATATCTGCATCACCAGCGATGCGATTTCACGCCATCACGCGCGCTTGCAGCTGACGCCGGCCGGTGTGCTGGTGGAAGATCTCGGTTCGGCCAACGGCACTTACATCAACGACAAACCCGTGCAAGGTAGCGTGCCGATGCAAGCGGGCGACGAGCTGCGCTTGGACACGGTGCGCTTTCAATTGCAGGATGCACACGCGGCATCTACTTCGACGGCATCGGTCGCGGCAATCAAACCGGCCGTAGCCAAATCAAATACCGTGATCTGGATCGTTGCGGGCGCCGTGGTGGTAGCTGTCGGAATATTACTGATACTGCGTCAGGCTGGCGTACTCTGAGCCATTCCGCAACCGATTGATCAGCGTTTTATGGCTTGACGTTCGACAACGCTGTTTTAAGCGCGCGTGAGATTTTGACTACACGTGTTGAAACTCGATACGCATCGACAGGTCAATCGCGCGCAGATGCTTGGTCAGGGCGCCGATCGAGATGAAGTCGACGCCGGTCTCTGCAATTGCGCGTAGTCGGGTCAGATCGACGCTGCCGGAAACCTCCAGCGGCACGCGACCAGAGACGCGTTTCACTGCCTCGCGCAAATCGTCCGCGCTGAATTCGTCGAGCATGATGCGATCGACATTCGCATGCAGCGCCTGATCCAGTTCATCGAGTGACTCGACCTCGACTTCGAGCATCAACGTTGGATGTGTGGCACGCGCCTGACCTACTGCCGCGCCGAGCGAGCCCGCCGCGGCGATGTGATTTTCCTTGATCAGCATCGCGTCATACAAACCGATACGATGATTGCTTGCACCACCGCAGCGCACCGCATATTTCTGCGCCAAACGCAGGCCGGGCAGGGTTTTGCGGGTATCCAGCAGAGTGGTGCGCGTGCCGCTGACCGCCGCTACATATTGCGCCGTGGTGGTTGCGGTGCCGGATAAGGTCTGCAGAAAATTCAACGCACAACGTTCCGCGCTGACCAGCGCGCGCGCTTTGCCGCGGATCGTGCAGAGACGTGTATTTTTTTCCACGCTCATACCGTCGTGAGTGAGCCAGTGGATCGTGACGGCTGGATCGAGCGCTGCAAAACATGCCTCGAACCATGCCGAACCGGCGACTACAGCGGCTTCGCGAGTAATCACAAAAGCATTGGCCATCAGATCCGCTGGCAATAGCTCGGCAGTTGCATCGCCGCTGCCGATATCTTCGGCAAGCGCCCTCCGTACGTCACCCTGGATCAATTCAAGCGGAGGCGGAAACAGTCGGGTTTCGTCGAACATCGATGCTTTCATGAGAAAAATTTATCTCGCTTCAAGCGAGATCTGCTATAGCGGACACGCAAACCTGCGCCACAATATGGCAGTGCGCTTCTGATATCGATTGCCGCGAAGTTAGGCGGACATGGGTGGGGATACTGCCTTGAGTCGCTCGGCAATTGCACCCAGCGCGCGATCAAACAATGGCACATCGTCCATCAATGTGGCGTCGCCCGATTCGAGTTCGCGAGCGAGAATATCGGCGGTTTTATCGGCTACTTTCAGGCCTTTATTGTTGACGAACAGATAACGACCGCTGATCGGGCTGATCCACGAAAGTTTCGCACGTTCCTGATTGCCTGTTTCGGGGTCTTCGAATTGCAGCCACGTGCCCGCCTTCATGCTGCGCACTCGTTGCATGAATTCGTTATCGAGCGCCGTATCGGCGCGATTCTCAACGCTGCTGCTGGCGGCGGTGAGCGTTGCGTCCATCTGCGGCAACGGGAATTCCTCGGGCGCGGCGGCTTCGGAGAAATCATCGCCTGAATTTTGTGCCGCAGCAGAATCCGCGTGCGAGACGACAGCGCTGCGTTGGCTAGAAAATTCGTGAGGATCGATCGCCTGGAGCGATCGATTTTCTACGACAGGCTTGGCGATGAGCGCACGGGCATGCAGTTTGCGCAAATCCTCAATCACGCGGCGCATATCGCTCTCGTGATATGCCACTGTCGTCAATCCACTGCGCAACGTGTTTTCCAGGCTCGGCAACAGCATTTTCAAGCGCAGACGATCATCGATACCAGGCTTCGGCGACACGCTCCAGATCAGATCGTCCATGAAACGCAGTGCCGATTGCCATTCGGTGGAGGCATCGCCATGGCGCACGAAAATGAGGGTCAGAAAATTGCCCCATGGGCGTGCGAGCACATGTCGCACCAGATCGGGCAATGCCGGATCTTCCAGGCGCAGGCGGATTTCACGAGCCGCGCTGATGCGCGCAAGACTGAGTTTTTCGCGACCACGCGCGACCTCGGTAACGCGCTGTTCGGTGAGATCGATGCGGCGCTTTTGACTATTCGTGAAGCCGACAAAATCGCGATGCAGGCGCTCGAAAATACCGACATCGTCGTCGAAATTCTGCAGCAGCTCATTGACCGTATGCTTGACCTGCTCGAACAAACGCTGATCGGTATCGCTGTCCGGACTCCAACCCACGCTGGCTTCCGCCATGGCGTCGAGCAGGCGCCGCGCCGGATGAGTTTTTTGCGCGAACAGGTGCCGATCGAGCAATGCCACTTTCAGATACGGAATCTGCAGACGCGACAACAAAGCCTGCATTTCCGATGGGAGATTGCGATCCTGCACTATGAACTCGAACAGCATACCGACCAAGTCGATTGTATCTTCATCGGCGTGCGAAACGTTCTGAGTTTCGGCGCTGAACTTGTTCAGTTGCCCCAGCAACTCCTGCTTGACCTGTTGTACTTGCCCCATCGTCGCCATCGGCGTGGTTGCGGCCGCCTGAGCCTGTTGTTGCGCGGCGATTGATTGATGCTGCAGCAGGCTCAGCGCATTCAACAACTCGTGCGCCTGCGGCACATGCGTTGGCATGCCGAGCTGTTGCGGCGGCATGTAGCTGTTGGCGGAATATTCCGGCGCGTTCGCTGTATGGCGACTGGCAAGCAACTGGCGCAGGGTTTGATAAATTTCCGACTGCAACTGCGCATTGACCGCGGCAGCGGGGTCAGCCATTGGCGCTTGCTGCTGGGCGAAGTCCTGCGGATAACCGCCTTGATCCTGATGCAGCGCCGGATTGGCATATTGATCGTTGGTATTTTGTTGCACACCCGTGTTGTTTATGCCGCGCGTCTGCGCGACGAACGGAGTTTGCGGCAACACGCCGGCCTTAATCAGCAACGCGTTGACTTCGTCATACAAGGGTTCGAGTCCACCGAGCACAAAACGTTCGAACAGCTTGAACACGATGAGTTTGACGGCGACCGTAATTTCGAACTCCTGCACGGCAATGCGGAAAGCATGGCAGAGCGGTGCGGGACCAATCGGGTTGCTCGCGTCTTCCACCTTGGTGCCGGCGCGAATCACTGAAAGACGTTGGTTCAGCCCGTACAGTCCACGCGCGAAACGGCTTTCGGCCTTGGCGATCATGCTGTTGATCGCCAGCGATTCTTCCAGCTCGCGATCGTCCAGTAACGCCAGCCCGATCGGTGCCGAATTCGACATCTCGGCCCGCACGGCCTGGAGTTTTCCGGACGCAAAATCGTTAAACAGGTTGCTTAGCTGTTCCTGAAACAGGCGATCAACCAACTGGCGTTTCTTGCGCACTTCGCGCATGCCATCGAAGTAATGATTTTGTACACTATTGTTCTCGGCCTTTTCGGCGAGATCGAAAAGTGCATCGTCAAGGTTCTCGAACAGAGTGCCGAGCAATCCGCCGATACGCTTCAGCGCAGCGGTTCTGGCTGTCTTCAGCAATTCGCCGAGGCGATCGGTCTCCGACGCATGTAGCCCCTGACGCAGCTGCAGATCGATTACTTTGCCGGATTCAATCGGTGTGGCCATACTCGTTATTTGCCTATGAGGCTTGAGTCTGAATCAAGTCGTACCCACCCCGCACGACTTCCCAGTAACCATAAGAACATTTTCAAACGGTTGTTTTCTGTGAACTTGTAAGCAGTATGCACATCGGGTCACTTATTGACCATACGTGTCAGTATCTATACCGGAAAGTTTTGCATTTGAATAGTGCCAATTGCCTCTTCTACGAGCATCACCGGAATATCGTCGTCGACGCGATAAATTAGCCGGCCATCGGTAGTGATCAACGCAGCGCTGAAAGGTTGCGTCACGGCGCAGCCCGCCGCGGTTTGAATGTCACCGGCGCGAATGCATGCATTGAGCAGCTCCAACTGCGCCTTGCTTGCGGGCTTGACCGGCTGCTTCGATACCGGGCAACAGAGGATGTCTAGAAGTCGTTTGTCCATAACAGTGTGCTTGGTAAAAGTCTGCGACTACAATAGCGTTTTTGGGGCGAGCTGACCATGAATGTTGCAGTGAGAAGTGCCGACAACACGACCGTGCCCGGTTCGCCGCTGGTCGGTGTGGTGATGGGTTCCCGTTCCGACTGGGAAACCATGCAACACACCGCCGAGATGCTACAACGCTTAAATGTCGCGCATGAGACAAGAATCGTCTCGGCGCATCGCACGCCCGATCTGCTGTTTCAGTATGCCGAGCAGGCCGCTGCGCGCGGTATTCGCATTATCATCGCCGGAGCCGGCGGCGCTGCACATCTACCCGGCATGCTCGCGGCAAAAACTCAATTGCCGATTCTCGGCGTGCCGGTGCAATCGCACGCGCTGAACGGCATGGATTCGCTGCTCTCGATCGTGCAGATGCCGGCGGGCATTCCAGTCGCAACGTTGTCCATCGGCAAAGCCGGCGCGATCAATGCCGCGCTGCTCGCGGTCAGCATTCTTGCCTTGAACGACGAGGTGCTGGCCAAGACGCTGGCGCAGTTCCGCGCCGAGCAAACCGCGCAGGTGTTGGCCAAGCCGGAACCCTCGCAACCGTGAGTACCGTCGGCGTTCTCGGCGGCGGTCAACTCGCGCGCATGCTGGTGTTGGCCGGTGCGCCACTCGGGTTGCAATTTTTGGTGGTGGATAGCGAACCCAGCGCCTGCGCGGGCCAGGTTGCGCCGTTGCTGCAAGCGGACTATCGCGATTTTGTCGCGCTCGGGGAATTTGCCAAACGCATCGATGTGGCGACCTTCGATTTCGAAAACGTTCCGGCCGAAACCGCGCAATGGCTGACCGAGCACACGCGGGTGTTTCCGAATCCGCGCGCGCTCGCCGTAGCGCAGGACAGGCTCGAAGAAAAAACGCTGTTCCATTCGCTCGGATTGGAAACGCCAGCTTTCGCGGCAGTCGATAGTCGTATTGATCTCGAGCACGCCGCGGCCAGAGTAGGTTTTCCGGCCGTGCTCAAAATTCGGCGTCTCGGTTACGACGGCAAGGGCCAGTATCGTTTGCGCAGCGCTGCGGATCTCGATCCGGCCTGGGCCGCGCTTGGTGGCGTGCCGCTGATTCTCGAAGCGTGGATATCGTTTGAGCGCGAAGTCTCGGTGATCGCGGTGCGTGCGCAGGATGGCGAATTCCGCACCTATCCGCTCACGCAGAACTGGCATGCCGACGGAATTTTGTCGATGAGTCTAGCGCCGGCGCCGCTGGTCGAAAATCTCAGTGCCGTGGCATTTGCACACGCTCGCGCCGTTGCCGAAAAACTCGATTACGTCGGTGTATTCGCGCTCGAGCTGTTTGTCGTCAATGGCAAATTGCTCGGCAACGAAATGGCGCCGCGCGTGCATAACTCCGGTCACTGGACGATCGAAGGCGCCGCCTGCAGCCAGTTCGAGAATCATGTGCGCGCAGTACTCGGATTGCCACTCGGCGATACCGCCGCACTCGGCAGTAGTGCGATGTTCAACTGGATCGGCACGTTGCCCGACGCGCGACCGGTACTCGTCGAATCGCGTGCGCACTGGCACGACTACGGCAAGAGCTCGCGCGCCGGGCGCAAGGTCGGTCACGCTACTTTATGCGCCGCCGATAACGTTGAACTCTGTGCACGTCTGGCACGTCTGGCGCGCGCGCTGGACCGCGAAGCGCAAGCCGCACCGGTGCTCGAAGCGCTGCAACGCTGACACAAAAAAGGCCGCCCCGAAAGGCGGCCTTGCGGTTCATCGGATGCTGCAGACCAACGCTTATTTCAGCGCGCCGGCCGCGAATTCCCAGTTCACTAGGTTCCAGAACGCTTCCAGATATTTCGGACGCGCGTTGCGGTAATCGATGTAATACGCATGCTCCCACACATCGCAGGTAAGCAGCGGTGTATCCGGGCCGGTGTTAGGTGTGGCCGCGTTGCTCGTGCTGACGATGCCGAGGCTGCCATCGGCGCGTTGGACCAGCCATGCCCAGCCCGATCCGAATGTGCCGACCGCAGCTTTGGTGAATTGATCCTTGAACTCGGCGAACGAGCCGAACGCCTTCGTAATCGCCTCGGCAAGTTTGCCGCTCGGCTCACCACCGCCACTTGGCGACAGGCTGTGCCAGTAAAACGTGTGGTTCCAGATTTGCGCGGCATTGTTGAACATACCGCCTTGCGATTTCTTGATGATCGCTTCGAGATCGAGGTTTTCGAACTCGGTGCCCTTGATCAGATTATTCAGATTGGTCACATACGTCTGGTGATGCTTGCCGTAGTGAAAATCCAGCGTCTCCGCAGAAATATTGGGTGCCAGTGCGTCGCGTGCGTAAGGAAGTGGGGGAAGTTCGATCGCCATGAGCGAAGTCTCCATTGCCGTTGGGCACATGAGTTTAACAGCAAGCGATGTTCGGTTCGGGTGACGGCCGCGCGCAATGTTGCAATTGACGCGGACTGTTACCATATACCGTGTTGCGCTTTAGGCGCGAGACCATCCATTGTTGAGAAAGTGCATTCGTGCACCTCCTCAACTCGGCGAGTCCGGCGCATCTCCGGACTCGCCTCCGATGAATCAACGACATGCGTCGTTGGTTTGCGTGCGGTCCATTTCGTGGATCGCTTCTATCTTCGAGGACGTTATGGACGTAGTGGATCAGATCAAGACCACGGTGGATACGAATCCCATTGTGTTGTTCATGAAAGGCACACCGCAATTTCCGATGTGCGGTTTCTCCAGTCGCACCAGCCAGGTGTTGAAGGCCGTCGGTGCGCAATTCCATTCGGTGAACGTGCTGGAGAATCCGGAGATTCGCGCGAACCTGCCGCGGTACTCGAACTGGCCGACCTTCCCGCAATTGTTCATCAACGGCGAGCTGATTGGCGGCTGCGATATCGCCGTCGAGTTGTATGAGCAGGGCGAGCTCGAGCGCATGGTCAAGGAAATGCAAAAAGCGTAATGGCGGGGTTGCCGATCTGCACGTTGCCGCAAGATTTCGCGCCGCAACCGCACAGCCTGAAAGACCGTGTCGTGCTGATCACCGGAGCCACCGGAGGTCTCGGGCGCGCCAGCGCACTCGCCGCCGCGCAAGCCGGTGCACGCGTTATCCTGCTCGCGCGCAAGGTTCCGCTGCTGGAAAAACTCTACGACGAAATCCTCGCGCTCGGGCAGGCCGAACCTGCCATCTATCCGCTTAGTCTGGAGGGTGCCACGCCGCGTGATTACGAAACGCTGGCAGATACCCTCGAGCGCGAATACGGCCGACTCGACGGCATTGTGCATGCGGCCGCACATCTCGCGGGATTGATGCCCGCCGCCGAGATCAAGCCCGAAGAATGGATGCGCACGCTGCATATCAACCTCAGCGCGCCGTATCTGCTCACGCAAGCGTGCCAGCCTTTGCTGGTGCGAGCCGACGATGCGAGTGTGGTGTTTGTGCTGGATGATCCGATCCGTACCAGCCGTGCATTCTGGGGTGGCTACGGCGTCGCCAAGGCCGGGCTGGAAAGCCTGGTTTCGATCCTGCATCAGGAATGGGAAAACGGGCCGATTCGTGTCCATGCCTTGTTGCCAGCACCGATGCGCACTGCATTGCGACGCATGGCGTATTTCGGCGAAAACACGATGCGCATCGCGACGCCGCACGTCGCTGCGGCGTCTGTGGTTTATCTGCTCAGTCCAGCAGCGCTGGAATTGCGCGGTCAGATTCTGGATTTGCGCAAGAGCGATGCCGCGCTGAAACAGTCGCACTGAAACAGTAAAGCGCGTAACGTTTTCGGGGTTACACTGCTGCGCCGATATGCGGCCTATCTCGAGGGGATCA
Organism: Pseudolysobacter sp.; assembly: GCA_043759455.1. Taxonomy (GTDB): domain Bacteria; phylum Pseudomonadota; class Gammaproteobacteria; order Xanthomonadales; family Rhodanobacteraceae; genus Pseudolysobacter. Next base: position 2,404 of record JAYVLO010000217.1, on the reverse strand, counting down.
TGGATACCATTTCTGCCGGCATCCTGCTGTTTCTGATCATGGATCCGCTCGGCAACATTCCGTTGTTCCTGAGCCTACTCAAGAACGTCGCGCCGGAACGTCGCCGCAAGGTTCTTATGCGCGAATTGCTGATCGCGCTGGTCGTGCTGTTCGCCTTTCTGCTCGGTGGCAGTTATGTGCTGAAAGCGCTGCAGCTCAAGCAGGAGTCGGTCAGCATCGCTGGCGGTATCGTGCTTTTCCTGATCGGCATCAAGATGGTTTTTCCGCCGCGCGAAGGCGGCATCTTCGGTGGTGAAGTCGGCGTCGAGCCGTTCATCGTGCCGATGGCGATTCCCGCCGTGGCCGGCCCGTCGACGATGGCTGCACTGATGTTGCTGACCAATTCCTATCCGGGCCGCACCGTGGACTGGAGCATTGCGTTGTTCCTGTCATGGCTTGCGACCTCGCTGATTCTCTACTCGTCGACGTATCTGTATCGCCTGCTCGGGCAGAGCGTGCTGATCGCGCTCGAGCGTTTGATGGGTATGCTGCTGGTCGCGCTTTCGGTGCAGATGTTCCTCGACGGCGTGCGATCCTATCTGCACGGCTGACCAATACGCGCAAGACGCAAAATCGCCGTGCCTGGTTTCTTGAATCGATTCACCACGCTGCTGTAACACAGACACGTTAGCGTGCTTTCCTCCAGCCCGGAGAGCACGCCATGATCAGCGTCGAACGCAGTTTCCTCGAAAAATTTCCGCGCCTCGCGCAGGGCCGTGCGCGTGCATTTTCGCAGCCGGTGATCGAGCTGTTGCGGCGCATCGCGTGCGAGGAACGTATCAATCGCATGCTCGCCGAAATCGCGCCGCTGACCGGCTTCGATTTCATCGAACGCGTGCTCGATTATCTCCACGTCAGCTATAGCGTTGCGAATACCGATCGCGAGAATATTCCGGTCGATGGGCGCGTGGTGATCGTGGCGAATCATCCGCTCGGCGCGCTCGATGCGATGGCGCTGCTGCAACTGGTCGGCTCGGTGCGGCGCGATGTGCGCATTCTCGCCAACGATGTACTACTGCAGTTCGGCCAGTTCGACAATCTGCTGTTGCCGGTGAATGTATTCGGTGCCGAAGCTGGCTCGAGCGGACGCCTGCGCGAGGCGTATCGCGCGCTCGATCGTGAGCAGGCGCTGATCGTGTTTCCGGCCGGCGAAGTGTCGCGCATGGGGGCGCAAGGCGTGCGCGATGCGGCGTGGTCGACCGGGTTTGTACGTCTGGCGTGCAAAATGCGCGCCCCGGTTTTGCCGGTACATATTGCGGCTTCGAACTCGCCAGTATTTTACGGTGCGTCGCTGCTGGCGAAACCATTGGCCACGTTGTTGCTGGCGCGGGAGGTGTTCGGCGCAGCGCGTGCGCGGATCGGTTTCAGTCTGGGCGCGACTGTGTCGGCCAGCGAACTCGAACGTCGCGGATTGCCGTCGGCGCAAGTCGCGCAACATATGCGCCGACATGTTTATCGTTTGCCAAAACGCCGTCCCGCGAAATTCGTCACCGAGAATGCGATTGCGCATCCCGAATCGCCGCTCGCGGTGAAACGGGCATTGGCACGTGGCGAAGTGCTCGGTCAAACCAGCGACGGCAAACGTATCCTGCTGATTGATGCCGCGCCGGATTGTGCGGTGATGCGCGAGATTGGCCGGCTGCGCGAATTGTCATTTCGCCGTGTCGGCGAAGGCACCGGCATGCGCCGTGATCTCGATCGCTACGACGGCCACTACAAACATCTGGTGTTGTGGGACGAGCATGCATTAGCGATCGTCGGTGCCTATCGACTCGGCGAGGTGGCGCGCATCGTTCAGCGCGATGGCATGTCCGGACTGTATTCCGCAAGCCTGTTCGAGTATTCGCCGCACGCGCAGGAATTTCTGGCGGACGGTGTCGAGCTCGGACGCAGTTTTGTGCAGCCGGCATATTGGGGATCGCGTAGCCTGGATTATCTGTGGCAGGGCATCGGTGCGTATCTGCGCCATCGACCGCAGCTGCGTTATCTGTTCGGGCCGGTGTCGTTGAGCGCAGCGTTGTCATTATCCGCGCGCGAATGGATCGTGCATTGCCATCAGCATTATTTCGGCGATCCCGAGTTGCTGGCGCGTGCGCGCAATCCGTTTCAGATCTCGACGGAAGTCGTACAAGAGGCCACGCCTCTGTGGCGAGAATTCGATAGCAAGGCCGGTTTGCAAGCGCTCAAGCATCGCCTGGCGCACGGCGATTCCACACTGCCGGTGCTGTATCGGCAATACGTCGATCTGTGTGAGCCGGACGGTGTGCGTTTTCTGGCGTTTGGGGTAGATCCGGCCTTCGGTCACTGCGTCGATGGTTTGATCCGGCTCGACCTGGCCCGGCTCAAGCCCGCGAAACGCTTGCGT
>JAYVLO010000216.1:0-2555 GCA_043759455.1 Pseudolysobacter sp. | reverse complement strand
TGCGGTCAGGCCAGCCTCGCAGTGTACCTGCTGTGCTTATTCCGCGACAGAATGTCCGGTGCGTGCCGCGATCGCGTCGCGCGCGATCGCGGCAGCCGGCGGATCGACCCTCAGAAGTTCTTGGTCAGCCCGACAAACACGCCGCGTCGAGGTCCGTATTGCGGCGCGCCGACGCCGATGCCGGAACCGTCGCGCAGCTCGTAACTGCGATCGGTGACACTCATCACGGCCAGTCGCGTATTGATTTTTCCGAGCGCCGGCAGATCGAAATCGCGGCTCGCCGAAATATTCACCTGGTAATACTGCGGCAGGTGCGCGCTGTTGGCGAAGTCGGCGCGCAGACCCGAACCATAGATGAAATCGAGACCGATTTTGGTGCCATCCCAGTTGTAGCTCACACCGCCGTTGCCGGTCAGGCGCTGGTCGTGATCGAGATGCACCCAGTGCGTTGCGATGTAGTCGAGTTCGTCCTGCGCGAAATTGTACTGGCCGGTGACCACTTGCTTGCCCATCGCGCGATTGGCCGAGACATTGAGGTACGCGCCGAAGTCTCCAGCAGTGTAGTTCGAGGTGAATTCGAGACCACGCACGCGGCCCTGGTTGTAGTTGAACGGTGAGAAAATCAGCGCCGCGCCGAACTGGCCTTCATCGAGCAGGTTGTGCACTTTACGGTAATACGCATCGAGTCCGAGCGTGAGGTTTTCGGTGACCTTTTGCGAAATTCCGAGATCGAAATAATCCGATCGTTCCGACAAGGTCTGCGCGTTGACGTTGGTCGGTAGCGCGTTGGTCGTGCCCTGGAACAAGGCGATGTCGGTCTGCGAAATCAGCTCGGCGGGCGGCGGCGTGAAGTAGCGTGCGTAACCGGCATGCAGCGTGGTCGCATCCGACCATTGATAGACAAAACCGAGGCGCGGACTGACCTGGCCTTCGTTGACATACGCATCGACCTTGTCGGCGCGCAGCCCGTAATTCATCGTGAGTTTATCGCTGAGTTTCCACTCGTCCTGCAAATACAAACCGTAGGTGCGTGCATCGATGTGCGCGGCGTTGTCGATGATCGTGATCGGTGTAGTCGAGAGCTGGTTGCCATCGGCATCGGCAGGAAATACCAGCGACGTACTGTTGCTGACCGGATGCTCCGAGCTTGCATACAGGCCGTAGCGCACGGTATGTCGATCGCCGAACGGCGTGGAGAAATCCGCCTGCAAAGTATCTGCGCGATTGCTGCGACCGATCGTGCCGGCGACGCCGTTGAAGATCAAATCGCCGATCGGATCGGGCTGATAATTCACGCTGGTGTAGCGCTGGCCGAGCGACACCTGATAATCGGTGTAGCCGAAATGTCCCTGCAGCGCGAGCACGCCGAAGCGCGTGACTTCGCGCTGCCGTTCATCGAGGTTCACCGAATCGAAACCGCTTATGCCGTCGAGCGTGTAGGCGGGTTGCTGGCCTGGATTATTCGGGATCTGGAAACGATTATTGGTCATACCGAACATGAAACTCAGCCGCGTATCGTCATTGAGCAGATACGACAAATAACCGAAACCCTTGCCTTGATCGGTGTGGTCGTGAATCGGTGTGCGCGAGGCGGTCGGGTTTTCGATGCCGATGTCGCTTTCGTAGAAATTGCCGGTGACGAAATAACTCCAGCGATCCTGGCTGCCGTACAGCGTGATGTCGGGATTCACCGTGCCGAACGATCCCGCGGTGATGCCGATGCTGCCGCCGTAACCCTGCGCCGGTGTGGCCGTGGTGATGTCGACGATGCCGGCGGTGCGGTATCCATATTGCGCCGGCAGCGCGCCGGTAAGCAGTTGCACGCGATCGATCACGCGCGTGTCGAGGCTTTGCCCGAAGCCGCTGATGCTCTCGGGAATGATCACGCCGTTGATGCGGTATTGCAGGTCGGCATGATCGCCGCGCACATGCAGCTGACCGTAACTGTCGTTGACCACGCCGGGCGCTTGTAGCAGCACCTGGTTCAGCGGCGTGGCCGTACCGAGCGGCAATTGTTCGATCGCCTTGTGATCCATCACGTATTGGCTAGCGCCGATGTCCGGCGAAAGCTGGTTGCGCGATTCGTCGAGCTTTGCGCTGACGTCGACGGTGTTCAGGCGAGTCGAACCGGCATCGCTTGCCGCATCGGCAGGCATTGCCGCCGCGTCTGCAGGCGCGGCATCGGTCGGCAAGGATTCGGCTCGCACTGAATGCGTATGGCACAAAGCGAGGGAGATGCTTATGGCGAGGAGGCGCCGGGTCGTGGAGGGCATATTCATGTGTATGTGGGCCGAAAGCGAAAGTAGAATTAGGATGTTATATCATAACAAAATATGCAAGCTGTGCCAGAAGTCATATCGACGCCAGATGATGTCCCGGCTTGTGTGCAGCGAGCTGTGGCGACGCGCTACCTTGTTGCTGTCACGTTGCGTCCATTCGAGCAAGCCGAACGGAGGGGCCGGTGGATCGACCATCACAGCAACGTCGCCGCCATGCTGATCGAGGTGCGGTTCGAGGAGCACCCGGCCACCGAGAGACACGACTTTTGCCGCGGT
>JAYVLO010000215.1:0-12683 GCA_043759455.1 Pseudolysobacter sp. | reverse complement strand
CCGGGCATGCGCACGTCGGTCAGGATCAGATCGGGCATCGCACAATTTTCTGACACCTTCTCGAGCGCCGCGAGCAGCGATTCCGCGTCGCCGAATTCGCGCGGCGAGTGATCCGCTTCGCGCAACGCCTGCGCCAGCACGAAGCGGATCGACTTGTCGTCGTCGGCCAGCCAGATGTCAGCCATGCGATTCTCCGAGTGGCAAGGTCAGCGTGAATACGGTGTGTCCCACATTGCTGTAGCACGTAATCACACCGCCATGTTCGTGCGCGATTTCCTGCGCCAGACTCAGACCCAGGCCGGTGCCTTCCACGCGGCCCGAAACCAGCGGTTGAAACAGCGTCGGCTGCAAACCGTCCGGCACGCCATCGCCGTCGTCGATCACGTCCACGCGCAACGCGAGACGCGCCGCATGCGTCGCCAGTGGCGTGCCGTAGTCGATGCGCGTGCGCAGGCGGATCACTTGCGCGTTTGCCTGCAATGCGTTGCGCACGAGGTTTAGCAAAAGCTGCAGCAAACGATCGCTGTCGGCCTGCACCGACGGCAGGCTCGGATCGTAATCGCGTTCGATCCGCACACTCTGATCGGCCTCAGCCAGCACGAGCGTACGCACGCGTTCGATGACCTCGTGGATATTGATCGGCGCGAGGTTCGTGGCGCCGTCGGCACGTAGCAGGCGATCTGCCAGACCGGTCAGTCGATCCGCTTCGGCAATGATGATTTCGGCGAGCTTGGCCAACTCCGCATTGCCGCTCAAATGTCGCGCCAGCAACTGCGCCGCGCCGCGCACGCCGGCCAGCGGATTTTTCACTTCATGCGCGAGACCGCGCAACGATGCCGACAACCGCACATCGGGCGCGGTTTCCTCCACGCTCGCCAGCGCATGCACCTCGAGCAGCACGCCTGCGCTGACCGGCCCGAGGCTGACATCGGCGCGAAATTGGTATCCCGCATGCATCCCGAGCAGACAATTGCGCAGCCGCAACAGACGTTGCTCGTCGATCGCTCGCCGCGCCGCTTCGGCAAGAAATTCAGCATCGGGACTCAACACCAGCAAGGTCGCACCGAGGTAACGCATGCCGGCCAAGCCGAGTGACTCGATCAGCGCCGGATTCAGGTACACCAGACGCAAATCCACGTCGAGCAGGGCAACACCGGTCGCGAGTTGCGCAACTTTCGGCTCGATGCGCACGACGGATGGCGGCGATGGCAGATTGGCGGGGCGAGTCGTCACCGCACCAGTTTAGTGCATCGTGCCGCCGCCTGCCGATCGCGGACACTCGCCCGTTCGCGATCACCGCAACGTCCGATAATGGACGTTCGTGTTGTTGCCGCCCATACATGTTCAAGCAAAAACAACCACTTGTGTCGGAGTCAAAGCTTGGCACGCGACCTGCTCTTGCAAGCCATGGACATTGCCCGCCCCGAACTCAAAATACGCAAACGCCGTCGCCAGTACATCATTGGCACAATCATTGTTGCCGCCCTCACCACCGCCAGCGTCGGGCTTTATGCGCTCGGCCCGGCGGTGGCGTCGGTCGAGCGGTCGAGTGTTTTGATCGATAGCGTCAAGCGTGGCGAACTGCTGCGCGAGGTGCGCGGTCCGGGCACGCTGGTGCCGAAGGAAATCCGCTGGATCGCCGCCGAAACCGCGGCCAGGGTCGAGCACATCGTTGTGCGTCCCGGTGCGTCGGTCCAGGCTGAAACGGTAATCCTCGAACTCAGCAATCCCGAGGTCGAAGGCCAGTTGCTGGCCGCGCGCGCCGCCGTCACTGCGGCACAGGCCGATCTCGCCGCCAAACGCACCGACCTGAAATCGAAACTGCTCGACGAACAATCCGCACTCGCGCTCGCGCGCAGCAGCTACGAGATCGCACGCATGCAGGCCGAGGCCGAAAAAGTCATCGCCGACAAGGGCGTGATCGCCGCCGTGCAATACAAAAAAAGCCTGGTGATGCTGGAGCAGCTCAAGGATCGCGTCTCGATCGAAGAGCAGCGTGTGGTCGAATTCGGCCACAACATCAGCGCGCAGATGGCCGCCGAACAGGCGCGTCTCGATCAGCTTGTCGGCACGTGCGCTTTGCGCCAGCGCCAGACCGACGCATTGCATTTACGCGCGGGCATCGCCGGCGTGTTGCAGCAGGTACCGGTCGAGGAAGGTCAGCAAGTCGTGGCCGGCACCAATCTCGCGCGAGTGGCGCGGCCGAACGAGTTGCGCGCACAACTGCGCATCGCCGAAACCCAGGCCAAGGACATCGTGCTCGGCCAGCCGGTAAAAGTGGATACGCGCAACGGCGTAGTCGCGGGGTCAGTCGTGCGCGTCGATCCGGCCGTGCAGAACGGCACGGTGCAGGTGGATGTGGATCTGACCGGCGCGCTGCCCGCGGGTGCGCGCCCGGATCTTTCGATCGACGGCACGATCGAAATCGATCGTCTGGCGGATGTGCTTTTTGTCGGTCGTCCGGCGTTTGGCCAGCCCGATTCCGAGGTGCGCATGTTTCGTCTCGATCCAGCCACTGGTATCGCCACGCGTGTGCCGGTGCGGCTGGGCAAGAGTTCGGTCAACCTGATCGAAATCCTGCAGGGCCTAAATGCCAGCGACCAGGTGATTCTGTCCGATACCAGCGCGTACGATCAGCATGACCGCATTCGTCTGAAGTGACCTGCGCCCGACTTCAATAATACTTTCAACCGTGAGAACCGCATGAGCACCGAATCCCTGATCCGCCTCGACAGCATCAAGAAAGTGTTCCTCACCGACGAGGTGGAAACGCACGCGCTGGCCGGCGTACATTTCGATATCCGGCGTAGCGAATACGTATCGATTTCCGGCCCGTCCGGCTGCGGCAAATCGACCTTGCTGGCGATCCTCGGCCTGCTCGATACGCCGAGCGAAGGTACGTATGTGCTCAACGGTCGTGAGGTGGCCGACATCGGTGCTAGCGAACGCGCGTTGATCCGCAATCAGGAAATCGGCTTTGTGTTCCAGGCCTTCAATCTGATCGGCGATCTGAGCGTATTCGAGAACGTCGAACTGCCGCTGACCTATCGCGATGGCGTGAGCAAAGCCGAGCGCCGCGAACGCACGATTGCCGCGCTCGAAAGAGTGGGCATGGCGCATCGTGTGAAGCATTATCCGGCGCAACTTTCCGGCGGTCAGCAGCAGCGCGTTGCGGTCGCGCGCGCACTGGTCGGGCAGCCGTCGATCCTGCTTGCGGATGAGCCGACCGGCAACCTCGATTCGAAAAACGGCGAGGTGGTGATGGCCCTGCTCGACGAACTGCACAAAGCCGGCTCGACCATTTGCATGGTCACCCACGACACCCGTTATGCCGAGTTCGCCGAGCGCCGCATTTTCATGTTCGACGGCCGGGTGGTCGATGAAGCAACGATGCATCGCCTGCGGCACGAGGAAGACGAACGCCTGCGTCGTCCGACGCCGCAGCGCGTGACGCCATGAATCTGCTCGTCGGTCTGCACCGCGCGCTGCGCTCACTGCTCGCGCTGCCGACGTTTTTCCTGTCTGCCGTCGTCCCGCTGGCACTCGGCGTCTGTGCGCTCGCCGCGATCTTCACCGTTTACGACGCGGTGCTGTTGCGGCCTTTGCCCTACGCCAATGTCGAGCGCATCGTCGGCGTGACACGCGAGGAGCCGCCGATCTCGGCAGGTCCGGTTGCACGGCAGGCGTTCCAAGAGTGGCGCGAAGGTGTTTGACGCGTTCGCGGGCTACGCCGTTTCGACCATGAACCTGACCGGCGCGGGCGATGCCGAACGCCTGACCGCATTCGCGGTGACGCCCGACTTCTGGAACGAGTTCAGCAACCCGATCGCTGCAGGACGTGCCTGTGGCGACAACGAGGAAAACCACGACGCGCGTGTCGTCGTATGGTCGAACGCGCTGTGGCGCGACCGCGTCGACGCCAAGGCCGACATCGTCGGACAGGACATCCTGCTCAACGGCATTGGCATCGCAGCGGCGACGCAGACGCTCGGTGCCGTGGCCGCATGGCAAGCAAAAACCTGGCCCGACAACCATCACGGTTTGAGCGCGCGCGGGCAGCTGATGCGGGAGAGTCTGAGCGGAAAGTTCCAGCAGCCGCTGGCGATGCTGCTGATCGCATCGCTGCTGGTGCTGCTGATCGCCAGCGCGCATCTTGGCAACCTGATGCTGGCGCGTGGCCAGACACGCGGTCGCGAGTTCGCCCTGCGCCGCGCGCTCGGTGCCGATGCTCGCAACGTCGTCGGCACCGTGCTCGCCGAGGCGGCGGTGATCGCCGCTGTGGGTGCCACCATCGGCCTCGCGCGATGCAGTTGGCTGTCCGCGTACTGATGGCGCTTGCACCGCGCCCGCTGCCGGTCGTATCGACACCGACGGTCGATGCGCGTGTGATCGCGGTGGTCGTGATCGCCGCACTGGCGGCGCTGGTCATCGCCGGACTCGCCTCGGCTTGGCGTGCGACCCGCGTTGATCCGGCCGACGCGTTGCGTGGCGGCGGTCGCGATGGCGGCGGTACGCGTGCGCAAGGTCGCCCGCGCGCCGCGCATGTGCCGTGGCACCGCGCGATGCGTTGGTCTGAGGCTGCGACGATGAACCTCTGCTGGATCGAACTCAAGCAGGCCACTTGCGGCATCGCCGCGCGGCCGGCCTTTTCCGCACTCGTGATCGGCGTGTTCACTGCGGGGCTCACCTGCGTGATTTTCACGCTTGCGATGATCAACGGTTTGCTGCGGCGACCGCTGCCGTTCGCGGCGCCGGAGCAGTTGCTGCACACGGGTGTGCGTAGCGTCAGCGGCGACGACAATATCAACCCGGTCAGCACTATCGATCTGATCGAGCTGCGGCGGTATCTGGCGAACACGGTGGAAGTTAGTGGCGTGGCGCACTCAACGATCAATCTCAGCGACCAGGATCAGCCGCAGTGCATGAATGGCGCCTTCGTCAGTACGAATCTGTTCGACGAAATCATGCGCGCGATCAATCCCGATACGCCGGTGTACTGGACACGCGACTACGCCGCCGTGATCCGCAGCGTCTCGTTCGGCGAACGTATTGTCGCGCAGAGTTTCGGCATCTTCGGCCTCATCGCGCTGGTGCTGGCCGGCGCAGGTTTGTATGGCGTGATGGCGTTCGGCGTCGGCCAACGCATGCGCGAAATCGGCGTGCGCCGTGCGCTCGGCGCGAGCAATCCGAGCGTGCTACGCAATTTGTTCGGTCGCAGCTTTCAGCAGCTCGGTATCGGCCTCGCCATCGGCATGGCCGGCGGCATTCCGTTCGCACATCTGCTGAGCGAATCGCTGCACAGCATTCCGGCCAGCGATGCCGCCGTGGTGTCGAGTGCGCTCGGTATTTTGATTCTCGCTGCGATGCTGGCGGTGACGATTCCGGCGCGCCGCGCGCTGCGGGTCGATCCGATGCTGGTTTTGCGTCACGACTAAGGAAATCCCATGTTACCGATCCTGTTGCAGAACCTGCGTTACGCCATCCGCCAACTGCTGAATCGCCCCGGCTTCACCCTGTTCGCGGTGCTGTCGCTGGCGATCGGCATCGCCGCCAGCACGGCGTTATTCAGCGTGGTGAATACGTTTTTGTTCGCGCCGGTGAGCGGTATCGGCACACAAACGACCGTGGTCGCACTCGGCCGCACGCGACGCGGCGATGGCTTCGAATCGTTCTCTTATCCAGACTTCAGCGACTACGCGCTGCGCGCGAAAGATTTCGCGACACTGTTCGCGTATGCCATGCAGCCGCTCAACGTCAGTGTCGCCAGCGAGCCGCAACGCGCGCTCGGGTTGGTGGTCAGTGGAAACTATTTCGCCACGTTGCAAGTGTCGGCGTATCGAGGTCGGTTGCTGAGCGACAACGACGACCGCGATGGCGCGGCACCGGTGGTCGTTGCGAGTTATGCAGCGTGGCGCAAGTATCTCGATGGCGATGTGAACGCGGTCGGCAAGCCGGTGTCGATCAACGGTCAGGCATTTACGCTGGCCGGTATTGCCGCGCCCGAATTTCGCGGCACGATCGCGTTGATCACACCGGCGTTCTACGTGCCGTTGCATCAGCTCGCATTGCTCAAGCCGGGCGCGCCGCGTCGCTTCGATGAGCGCGCGTCCGCATGGTTGATGCTCGGCGCGCGACTAGCGCCGGATACGACCATCGCGCTGGCACAAACTCAGTTGTCGGTGATCGGCCAGCAACTTGCCAGCACGTATCCCCGACCGCGCAACGACGGCGGCATCAGCGTGGTTGCACTGCGCGCTGTGCCCGGCGAATTCCGTGGCGGATTGATCGCATTTTCTGGTCTGTTGTTCGCGCTGATTTCGCTGATCCTGCTGGTCGCCTGCGTGAATGTCGCCTTGATGCTACTGGCACGCGGCGAAGCGCGTCGACATGAATTCGCGATGCGTTTTGTGCTCGGCGCAAGCCGTTCGCGCGTGATCTCGCAATTGCTGACTGAAAGCATATTGCTATCACTCGGCGCCGGTGTGGTCGGTGTATTGCTCGGCGCGGGGTGTTGCGCACTGTTGTCGCAGATCAATCCGCCGACGCCGGTACCGGTGTCCATGCAGGTGCCGATGGATGGTGTCGCGCTTTTGTTCGCGCTCGGCTGCACACTCGTCACCGCGCTCGTGTTCGGACTGCTGCCGGCGCTCCGTATCTCGAAGCACGCGCCCGCTGCGAGTCAGGCGCTGGTGAGCCGACAGATTGCCGGCGGACGTTCGCGACTCGGCAGCACGTTGGTAATCGCGCAAATCGCATTGACGATGGTGCTACTGGTCAGCGGCGGATTATTCATGCGTGCATTGCAACGTGCCGCGGCGATCGACCCCGGTTTCAATCCGCAGCATGTGCTGACTGCGGACTTCAATCTCGAACCGAGCGGTTATGCAGAAGCCGCTCAAACGCAGTTGCAACAGGCCTTCAGCGAACGTGTGCGGCGTTTGCCGGGAGTCGAGCAGGCCGCACTCGCCGCGCTGGTGCCGCTGGATCTGAGTCGCATGAGTTTCGGCAGTTTTCAGTTGCCCAACCTGCCTGAGGATGCGGTGAGTCCGAGCACCAATCTGGTCTCGCCCGGATTTTTCGAAGCGCTCGACATAAAGCTGCAAGGCCGCGGTTTCGATCTGCACGATGTCAAGGGCGGCAGCGAAGTCTGCGTGGTGAATGCCGCGCTGGCGCACCAGCTTGCACCCAGCGGTGATGTGCTTGGCCGCAGTTTTAGCTATGGCGAAAAAAAGGATCTGCACACCTTGACCGTGATCGGCATCGCGCCAGATGGTAAATATACGTCGCTCAGCGAAACCAGCGAACCTTTCCTGTTCCTGCCGCTCACGCAATGGCCGCGCGCGGAAACTTCTTTGGTGGTAAAGACGTCTTTACCGCCAAACATATTTTTCACGCAAATGCGCGAAGAGCTGCATGCGCTTGATGCATCATTGCCGGCGGGGCAGGTATATCCGCTGACCGACGTGATTGCGCTATCGCTGTTGCCGCAGCGGATCATTGGTTTGATTTCACTCGCGCTCGGCGGCATCGGCCTGCTGCTCGCCGCGATCGGCTTGTATGGTCTGATCGCGATGCATGTCGCCAGCCGCACGCGCGAGTTCGGTGTGCGCCTCGCGATGGGGGCGAGTCCGCGGCGCATCGTGGCCGATGTGGTGCGCCGAGGCGCGCTGCTCGCAAGTAGCGGGCTCGTCATCGGCGCGGTGTTGTCACTCGGCGGCGCCATGTTGGTATCGAGCCTGTTGTACGGCGCAGATGCCGCCGATGCGCTGGCGTTCGTCGGCGCCGGTCTGTTGCTCGCGGCAATCGCGATGCTCGCGAGTTATCTGCCGGCCCGTCGCGCCGCGTCGATCAATCCGATCATCGCGCTGCGTCAGGAATGAGGGTTTCCCCATGAACTTTACCTCTATGCTTCGTCGCCAAATGCGCACGCCATTTTTTACCCTGACCGTGATCGTGCTAATCGCGTTTGTCGTCGCGATCAATGCTGCGGCGTTCGGCGCGATCGATGCGTTGCGCTGGAAAGCCTTGCCGTATGCCGATGCCGACAACCTCGTCGACCTGCAGGCCGAGTTGCCGAAATATGGTTTCACTCTCGGCCTGACCGAAAAATTGCGCGGCGATGTTGCCACCGACCATGCACACTTTTCCGCCGCGCTCGGCTTCGTCAAGACACGCGGCGAGGAAGACGGCCGCAGTTGGCAAATGTTGCGTGTCAGCCCGGAATTTTCGCAGGTGCTCGGCGTATCGGCGACACTCGGGCGCAGCTTCGCCGCCGCCGATGCGAAGCCCGGCGACGATGCCGTGCTCGTGCTCAGCGATGCGATGTGGCGCAGCCGTTTCAATGCCGACCCGAACGTGATCGGGCAACAGGTGCGCCTGCGCGATCGCAACTACAGCGTGATCGGCGTGATGCCGCGCGGCTTCGCGTTTCCCGATGCGACCACCGAGGCGTGGCGACCGTACGTGATGACCGATGCGGAGCGCACGATGTCGGACAGAGGCAACGTCGGTGATATCGACGTGGTCGCGCGTCTTGCGCCAGGCACAAGTGTGGAGCAAGCACGCGCGGCACTCACGGCGATTCTGGAACACGCTCCGAGCATGAATGATTTGCGCGGCGGACCCGGCTTGATCGCGCACGCGCGGATGTGGCGCGAGCGTTTTACCGCGGCGCATTGGCAGTCGCTGGCGTTACTGCAAATCGCGGCGCTATTGCTGCTGGCGGTGGTCGCGGCGAACCTGATAAATCTGCAACTCGACCGTCTGCTGGCGCGCTCGCGCGAGCTCGAAATCCGCCGCGCGATCGGTGCGAGCGAACCGGCGATCCTACGTGGCGTGATGCTCGATCTCGGTGCGCCGGTGATGGTCGGCCTCGGCCTCGGGCTGGTCCTCGCGCCGCTACTGTTGCACTTGATGCAGCAGCGCGGCTTGTTGCCGGACGATCTTGCGCAAGGTAGCGGATTCGGCGTGGCGATGATCGGCGCGGGGTTGCTCGTGACGCTCGCCGTGCTCGGCAGCGCCATGCTCGCGATATTCGCCGCGCGCCGGGCCTCCTCGTTGTCGAGCCGCGCCGGCATCGCCGGCCTCGGCCGTGTACGTCCGGCCATGCTCGTGGCGCAAGTCATGCTGACCACCGCCCTGCTCGGCAGCAGCGGCCTGTTGCTGCGCAGTGCGGTCAACCTGATCTCGATTGATGCGGGCTTCGACGCGCGCGGCGTGGTATTGACCACGATCGATCCGGTCGGTGTCAGCATGCGCGGCAAACACTACGACGCAAGGACCGATGCGGCGCGCTTCCGGCCGATGGTCGAAAACCTGCGTGCCGATATCGCCAGCCTGCCCGGCGTCGATTACGCCGCGGTCAGCACGATGCCGCCTTTCAGCGGCTGGGATTCAGTATCATCGATCCGTTTGCCCGGCGAAACCGACAACCGCCAAGTGCGCGATCGCGGCGTCGGCCCGGGTTATTTTTCCGCGCTCGGCATCGGCCTCGACGCGGGTCGTGAATTCGATTCGACCGATCTCGGCGAGGGCAGTCCGGTAATCGTCGACGAGCTATATCGCGATCGATTCCTGCGCGATGTCGATCCATTGAATGCCTACGTCGACATCCCGATCGACGCCGACAATTACCGCCGCGCGCGGATCGTCGGCGTTGCGCATACGGTCAAGCACGAATCGCTCGGCGAAGCCGCGAATCTGCCAACGCTGTATCGTTTTAATGCCACGCCGTTGCCTATTTTCTGGCTCGTTACACGCACGCGTCTCGATCCGGCGACGCTCGTCGAAACCCTGCGCCAGCGCATCCACACGCGTTCGCCCGAGGTCGATATCGGCGTCAACCAACCGATGAGCGAACTGGTCGGCAAAACCCTCAGCGATCGACGTGCATTGCTCGAAGCGCTCGGCGGATTTGCGCTCGCCACGCTGATCCTCGCCGCGCTCGGCTTGACCGCCGCACTCGGTTTTGCGGTGCGCCGGCGCCTGCCAGAATTCGGCGTGCGCATGGCGCTCGGCGCCAAGGCGTCCCGCATCGTCGGCCTCGTGATGCGCCAGGGCGGCGCGCTGATCGCGCTCGGTACCGTGCTCGGACTCGCGCTCGGCATCCCACTCGCGCGACTGTTGTCGGATCGGCTGTTCGGCATCACGTTCAGCGATCCACAGACGTGGAGTATTACCGCATTGATCGTCGGCGCCGTCGGCGCATTCGCTTGCTGGCTGCCGGCGTGGCGCGCAGCGGCGGTGGATCCGATCGCGGCGCTGCGACATGAATGACCCGATCGCTTCCGCTGCCTTTTTCAGAGCTTTCCCGGAGATTCCATGAACCTGTTCGCTCTGCGCCACACGCTGCGCCGGCTGGCGCGCAATCCCGCCTTCAGCGCGACCTCGGTGCTGCTGCTCGGTCTCGCCTTCGGTGCGCTGGCCTGCTTGTTCAGCGTCGTCTACGGCTTGCTCTACAAGCCCTTGCCGTATCCGCAATCGGACCGTCTGGTGACGGTCGAATCGCACATACCCGGCGTTCCCTACGACGCCGGTCTTTCGGCACCACTGCGCGAGGAGATCGCGCATTCGGCGCACACCATCGAAGGCATCGCGGCGTACCGCACGGGCAACATGATCCAGCGCGACGACGATGGCAGCCGCATGGGTTCGCTCAAAACGATGCTCGTGGAACCCAAGGTGTTCGATCTGCTCGGCGTTCGACCGGCGCTCGGTCGTCTGTTCACGGATACCGACGTGGCTGTGGGCGCGGCGCGCAGCGTCATGCTGACCTGGGACGAATGGCAGACACGCTACGGTGGTGACGAAAACGCGATAGGTCGCACGTTGCGACTGAATGACAAGGACTATCACGTCATCGGCGTGCTGCCAGAACGATTCCAATTTGCCAGTACCGAAACTCGCCTCTGGTTGCCGCTCGGATTCACAGCGGAAGAACGAGCGCGCACCCAGGCCGGCAATTTTAGTGGAACGCTGGCGATCGCGCGTCTGCGCGGCGATGGAGGTCTTGCAGCCGCTTCGGACGAACTGACCCATATCGCCAGGGCGATGCCGGAACTCAACGGCGAGTTCGGCGACAGCTTCAAGCTACGCGTGGAACCGGTGCGATCACTATGGGTCGGCGAGCGCCGTGACGCGCTGTTATTGATGCTGCTGGCGGCATCGATGGTGTGGCTGGTCACCGCGGCCAACGTCACCAACCTGTTCCTCGTGCGGGCGTTGGAGCGTCGCCATGAAACCGCGCTAGCCGCGGCGCTCGGCGCGACGCCGCTGCAACGCGCACTTACTGCCGTGACCGAGGCGGCGGCGCTGTGCACGGCCGGCGTCGCGCTCGATTGTACGCTGTTGCCCGCGGGGCTGGAACTGCTGCGCCATTTCGACCTGCTGCCGACGAGCACGCCGCAAGCGATCGGCATTGATGCGCCGACCATCGCGCTGCTGCTGGCGCTTTCATTCCTGCTGTGCGTGGTGCTCGCCTTCGCCGGGCTGTCGGTACAACGCGGCAACCTGCACGACATGATCCGCGGTGGCAGCTCGCGCCAGACCGCTGGCAGTGCGGCGCAGATGGCGCGCAACACACTGGTCATCGCGCAAGTCGCGCTCACCACCGCATTGCTGTTCGGCACCGGCGTGATGCTGCACAGCTCGCAGAACCTACTCGCCGAGGACGTCGGCTTCCAGCGCGATCATCTGCTTTACGTCAGCTTGGGCGGCCTGGTTCCGGCCCGTGCGACGCCGGAACTGCGCGCCGCACGTCTGACGGAACTCATCGAACGCGTGCGCGCCCTGCCGGGAATCGCGCAAGCCGGACTTGGCAGCTTGGTTCCGTTCGACAAGATCGCGGGCACAACCTACACGCCACCGGGCCAGGAAGATGCCAAGGAGAAACCGTTTGCCTATGACCACTGGGTCGATACCGGCTACTTCGCCGCGCTCGGCCTACCGATCCTGCGCGGCCGCAATTTCGACGCCGACGACATGCGCGCGAAGGCGCCGGTCGCCATCGTCGATGAGACGTTCGTAAAGCGGCATTTTGGCGAGGCTGATCCGCTCGGCAGGCATTTCAAGATCGATGTCGGACCGGGCCAGCAGGATCGCGAGGTCATGATCGTCGGCGTGGTGCCGACGGCGAAGCAAAGTTCGATCGACGAAGTCACTGATCGCGTCGCCCTCTATCGGCCGGATGCGACGCCGCCCTTCGCGACGTTGCTTGTACGCACGACGGTCGCACCTTCCACGCTGATCGCGCCGCTGAAGGCACTCGGTGCTGAAATCGCACCAAAAGAATCCATCGGCCCCATCGTCGCGATGAACGAACGCGTCGCCGACACCCTGCGCGACCGCATGCGGCTCAACACGCTGCTCGGCCTGCTCGGCGCAACCGCGCTGCTGCTCGCCGCAGTCGGCTTGTACGCCGTGCTCGCCTATGCCGTGCGCCTGCGCATGCCGGAGTTCGGCGTACGCATGGCGCTCGGCGCAAGCGCTTCGCGCGTGCAACGAACGGTGCTTGAGCAGGGCCTGCGCCTGATATGCACTGGCCTGTTACTGGGAGCACCGCTGGCCTGGATACTGGCGCATGCGCTGGCGTCGCGTCTGTACGGAGTCGGCCCATTGGATCCACTTACGCTGATCATTGTCACGCTATTGCTCGCTACGATCGGTCTTGCCGCCTGCTGGTTGCC